>NZ_JBPCEU010000001.1:0-396311 GCF_050971685.1 Leucobacter fengyongliangi
CACCGGTGACTCACATAAGAATGCCCGCGTAATTCTCGAGCTTAGCTTGCCTGTTTCCTGCTCGCGCGGGCCGGCTTGACCCCGGCTGCCGCGTTTGGTGCTTTCGCGAGTTCGATCGCTTCGAGCGTGCGAGTCTTCTCGGCCGCGAGGTAGGTGAGGCGCTGCTGGATTCGGTCGATCTCGCGAGCGATGTGGGCCGGGTTCAAGCTGTCACGGTACCCGGTCAACTCGGCGGTCTTCTCGGCGCTGAGCACACCGGAACGCTGGAGCCGGTCGAATGGTGTCGCGAGCTCATCGTAGACACGTTTACGGCGCCCCCTTTGATCGGTCGCCCAACCGATGGGTTTCTTCGTGGGGGTGAGGAAATTATGGCGATCGTTCACCAGCGGCCATAACTCGTTCAATAGCTTCAGCAGAGGCGCGGTGTCGTACCTCCAGTAGAACGCGTACCGGCGCACGATCTGATTGTTTTTCGACTCGATCGTGGCCTGATCATTCTTCTTGTACGGCCGGGACCTCGTGAAGTAGATGTCAAGTTCTGCAGCCCAACCGATGACGTCGTAGTTGATGAACTCGGACCCGTTATCAAAATCCACCCCGGTCACCTCGAACGGCACTTCGCTGATGAATCGGTCGAGGGCGTCACGAATGTGCAGGTGTGCGTTGTTCCGGATCGAGCGCGTGTACGTCCAACCGGTGTGCATGTCGGTGAGATCAACACTGCGACAGAACTCACCCTTCAAGACGGGCCCGCAGTGTGCGACGGTGTCGCCCTCGAAGAACCCGGGTACGGCCTCGATCTCGTCACCGGCTTTCCTGATCGTGATCGAGTTCCGCAGCAGCGGGCCTGGCGTGGTGGTGGCGATCCCGCGGAGTGGGTCCCTCGCGCGGGCTGGGGCGAGGTAGCGGTCGATCGTGGCCGGTGACATTGCCAGCAACTCGTCCGCGACGTGGTGACTGTACCTGCCCCGGCCTGGGACCAGTTCGCCGTGCGCTTCCAGCAGCATGAGTTGGAGTTCCATTGACGCGGCCAAGTATTTCCCGCTGATCCCGCCCGCGAACGCCCACACTTTCTGCAGCACTTTCAACGCGTCATGTGAGTACTTCAGCGGGCGCGGCTTACGTTGCCGGGCCCCTACCCGACGCGGTTTCAGCGCAGCTTGTAACTGTCTGCGCGCGTTGTCTCTGGACCAGCCCGTGATCGCGCATACCTCGTCAAGGAGACGGCTCTTCTCCTTCTTGGCCGCTGCGGCATACTGCTTCGCGAACTTTCGTGTGATCTCGTGTCTGGCACGCATTGATAGCCCACTTCCCATGAAACTGATGATTCCGTTTCGCGGGCATTTTTACGTGATGCACCGGAAGTGTTTCGCGGGCATATTAGGTGAGGCACGTCGGATCGGTGCCCGGGAACACCGCGCGCGATAAGCTTGAGGGGTGACCAAAATCTCCCGTTTGTCAAAGAAAATCGGTGCAATCGCCGAGTCCGCCACCCTCAAGGTCGATGCCAAGGCGAAGGCCCTGCAGGCCGAGGGTCGCCCCGTCATCAGCTACGCCGCTGGCGAGCCTGACTTCGCGACCCCGGCTCACATCGTCGATGCCGCCCGCGCCGCGCTCGACGACCCGAAGAACTTCCGCTACACCGCGGCCGCGGGGCTTCCCGAGCTGCGCGAGGCGATCGCGACGAAGACGGCGCGCGACTCCGGCTGGGCGGTGCCCGCCTCGCAGGTTATCGTCACCAACGGTGGCAAGCAGGCGGTATACCAGGCCTTCCAGGTGCTGCTCGATCCGGGCGACGAGGTGCTGCTGCCCGCTCCGTATTGGACGACGTACCCCGAGGCGATCCAGCTGGCCGACGGCGTGCCGGTCGAGGTCTTCGCGGGCTCCGATCAGGGCTACAAGGTGACCGTCGATCAGCTCGAGGCCGCGCGCACCGAGCGCACCAAGGTGCTGCTGTTTGTCTCCCCCTCTAACCCCACCGGCGCGGTGTATTCGCCGGCCGAGACGAAGGCAATCGGCGAATGGGCCGAATCGCACGGGCTGTGGATTATCGCCGACGAGATCTACCAGAACCTGGTCTACGAGGGTGCGCGCGCGCAATCCATCGTCGAGGCCGTGCCAGCGCTCACCGACCGCACGATTCTCGTAAACGGAGTCGCGAAGTCGTATGCGATGACCGGATGGCGGCTGGGATGGATGGTCGGCCCCGCCGATGTGATGAAGGGTGCCGCGAACCTCCAGTCGCACCTGACCTCGAACGTAAACAACGTCGCCCAGCGCGGCGCGATCGCTGCGCTAAACGGGCCGCAGGAGCCGATCGAGCAGATGCGTTTGGCCTTCGACCGCCGTCGCAAACTCATCGTGAGCGAGCTCAACAAGGTGCCGGGGTTCCATTGCCCGACCCCCGAGGGCGCGTTCTACGCCTACGTCGACGTGACGGCAGCGCTTGGGCGCGAGATCGCGGGCGTCACGCCCACGACGTCGCTCGAGCTCGCCGACCTGATCCTCTCCGAGGCTGAGGTCGCCGCGGTTCCCGGCGAAGCGTTTGGCCCGAGCGGCTACCTGCGCTTCAGCTACGCGCTCGGCGACGACGCGCTGGTCGAGGGCATCCAGCGCATCCAGCGCCTACTCGGGGCGTAGCGTCGGGGCTCCTGCTCTCCACCGCCCACCTCCCACTTCCGACTTCCATCGGGTGGACAATGACGCGGGGTTCATACGTCGCGAACCCCGCGTCGTTGACCACCCCGCGACGTATCGCCGCGGCACGGAGGACTGCCACCCAGCGGAACCCGCTGATCCACTAGGAAATCGTGTACGATTTAGTGAACCACGACGAAGAAGCGAGAGCCAGCGATGACTGAGGTTTTTGCGCGCGAGCGCACCATGCACGATCTCCACACACGCCGAGTACGGGTGCTGCGCACCACCCCGGTGGCGCCGAGCATGGTGCGGATCACGCTCGGTGGTGACGATCTCGCGAGGTTCAGCGCCGACGGTCCCGCAGACCACGTCAAGGTATTCTTTCCCGACCCAGAGACTGGAGTGCTGACGGTTCCCGAGCCCGGTGGGTTCCGGAAGCCACGCGCTGAGGGGGCTCCCGCCATCATCCTGCGCGACTACACGCCACTCGCGTTCCGACCCGATGCCGAGGGCGGCCCCGAACTCGACCTCGACTTCGTCTTGCACGGAGACCACGGTGTTGCCGCGGCCTGGGCCGCCCGGGCGAAGCCAGGAGACGAGTTGGGCATCGGCGGGCCACGCGCGTCGGTTCTCGCCCCAGCCGGAGCCGACTCGGCGATCATTGTCGCCGACGAGTCGGCGCTCCCCGCAGCCACCCGCTGGCTGCAGGCGTTCGATGCCTCCGTGCCCGTGACGGGCCTGTTCTTCGTTAAGGATCCCGAGACCTCCGCGTATCTCGACGGGGCAGACGGCGAGAAGCGCGAGTTGCACTGGTTCACCGGAGCGGATCGCGCATCCGCACTCGAAGCTGCACTTCGCGCGCTGCCCATCGGCGAGCGCACCTTCGTGTTCCTTGCGGGCGAGGCAACCACCCTCATCCCACTGCGCCGCTACCTCCGCCGCGAGCTCGGCCTGAGCAAGGCACAGGCCGACGTACACGGGTACTGGAAGCGGGGCGAAGTCGCGCTCGATCATCACGCTCCGCTCGATCCGGCCGACCCCGAAGACTAATCGGTACGCCGCACACGCGACAGGGGGGCAGATCCACTGTGGATCTGCCCCCCCCGTCGCGTCAGCGATTAGCTAATGCTCAGCGCCCGTGTAGTAGCCGTCAGCGACCGTGAGCGCCTCGTCGAGGGCATCGAGGCCCTTCACGAGGTCTTCCTCGGAGATCACGAGCGGTGGCGCGAGCTGCAGGCGGTTGCCGGCCGCGAACGGCCATACCCCGCGTGCCTTGCATGCACCGACAACCGCGTTGAACGGGGCTGCCGCCTCGCCCGACGCGTTGAACGGCACGAGTGGTTCGCGCGTCTCGCGATCGAGCACGAGCTCGAGGGCCCAGAACAGCCCCTTGCCGCGGTACTCTCCGACGGAAGGATGCTTCTCGGCGAACTCACGCAGGCGCGGTTCGACGACGCGGACGCCGAGGTCGCGCACGCGCTCGATGATGCCCTCTGCCTCGAAGATGTCGAAGGTCGCGACGCCCGCCGCGCAGGCGAGCGGGTGCCCCGAGTAGGTGAGGCCGCCCGGGAAGGGGCGATCCACAAATGAATTGTGCACGGCCTCGCTGATGACCACACCACCGAGCGGCACGTACCCTGAGTTCACGCCCTTCGCGAAGGTCACAAGGTCGGGAGTCACGTCAAAGCCCTGGTAAGCGAACCACTCGCCGGTGCGGCCGAAACCGACCATGACCTCATCGCAGATCAGCAGGATGCCGTATTTGTCGCAGATCGCGCGCACGCCGGACAGGTAGCCGGGCGGCGGCACGAAGACACCATTTGTGCCGGTGACCGTCTCGAGCACGATCGCGGCGATCGTGCCGGGGCCCTCAAGCTGAACCTGCTGCTCGAGGTGTGCGAGCGCACGCTCGGTCTCCTGCTCGGGCGTCTCAGCCCAGAACGCGCTGCGGTACTGGTATGGCCCGAAGAAGTGCACGACCGAGGTGTCGATCGTGTCATTCGCCCAGCGACGCGGCTCACCGGTCATCGTGATCGCGGTGCCGGTCGAGCCATGGTACGAGCGGTAGCGGCTCATGATCTTGCGACGGCCGGTGTGCTGGCGCGCGAGACGCACCGCGTACTCGATCGCCTCGGCGCCACCATTGGTGAAGAACACCGAGCGGGCACCCTCGAAGGAGTGCTCGACGATGCGCTTCGCGAGTTCGCCGCGCGCGTCGTTGGCGAAGGCGGGCTGGATCGTGGTGAGGCGCCCGGCCTGCTCCTGGATCGCCTTCACGAGGCCAGGGTGCTGGTGCCCGAGATTCAGGTTCACGAGCTGCGACGAGAAATCGAGGTACTCGTTGCCGTCGTAATCCCAGAATCTTGCGCCCTCGCCCTTCGCGATGGGGAGCGGATTGATCTGCCCCTGCGCCGACCACGAGTGGAAGACGTAGCCCCGGTCGTTCGCGCGTACTTCGCGCTGAGCCTCGGTATCGCCGAACTCCTGCGGCGCACCGTACAGGTCGATGTAGTCAGTCATTGATTTCTCTCAAAGGTAGTGAATTGCACATGGGAAGAGCGTGGGTCAAAGGATCCCCTAAGCGGAGCCTGGCCGGGTCTGGCGGGAGCGGTGGGCGAAACGCCCACCGCGGATGGATCGGCTCCGCGTGCAGATCCTGCCCTCGCTCTGGCGAGCTACTGGTTGCTCGGGAATCCGAGATCCACCTTGGAGGTGGCGGGATCGGGCCAGCGCGTGGTGACGACCTTAGAGCGCGTGTAGAAGTGGATCGACTCCGGGCCGTAGATATGCGAGTCGCCGAACAGCGAGTCCTTCCATCCACCGAAGGAGAACGAGCCCACGGGCACGGGGATCGGCACGTTGATGCCGACCATGCCGGCCTCGACCTCGAACTCGAACTGGCGGGCGACGCCGCCGTCGCGGGTGAAGATCGCGGTGCCGTTGCCGAACTGGTGCTCGTTGATGATGCGCACACCCTCCTCGTAGGTGTCGACGCGCACGACGGCGAGCACCGGCCCGAAGATCTCATCTGAGTGGATCTTGCTGCCGGGCTTGACGTGATCGATGAGCGAGACCCCGGTGAAGAAGCCATTGCCCTCGAACTTGTGTTCGCGGCCGTCGACCACCACGGTCGCGCCCTCGGCCTCGGCGCCGGCCACGTACGACTCGACGCGATCCACTGCTTCGCGGGTGATGAGCGGACCCATCTCGCTGGCCGGATCGGTGCCGTCGCCGATGACGAGCTTCTTCATGCGGCTCTGGATCGCGGGCACCAGGTCATCGGCCACGCCACCCACGGCGACGACAACGGAGACCGCCATGCAGCGCTCGCCGGCCGAGCCGTACGCGGCCGAGACCGCGGCATCGGCCGCCATGTTGATGTCGGCATCGGGCAGCACCAGCATGTGGTTCTTCGCGCCGCCGAGGGCCTGCACGCGCTTGCCGTTGGCGGCCGCGCGCTCGTAGATGTACTTGGCGATGGGGGTGGAGCCGACGAAGCTGATGGCCTTGACGGTGCGGCTGTCGAGCAGCGTATCGACCGCGACCTTGTCGCCGTTGACCACGTTCAGCACGCCGTCGGGGAGGCCCGCCTCGCGGAAGAGGTCGGCGATGAAGATTGAGGCGGAGGGATCGCGCTCGGAGGGCTTCAGCACCACGGTGTTGCCGCACGAGATCGCGCTCGCAATCATCCACAGCGGCACCATGACCGGGAAGTTGAACGGGGTGATCGCCGCGACCACACCAACCGGCTGCTTCACCGAGTGCACGTCCACGCCGCCCGCGACCTGCTCGTCGCGCTCGCCCTTCAGCAGGTGCATGAGACCGGCCGCGAACTCGACGTTCTCGAGGCCGCGAGCAATCTCTCCGGCAGCGTCTGAGAGCACCTTGCCGTGCTCGCTCGTCACGATCGCCGCGAGCTCGGGGGTGCGCTCCTTGAGCAGCTGGCGCAGACGGAAGAAGACATCGGCACGCTTGGTGAGGCTCGTCGCGCGCCACCCGGGCAGCGCGGCCTGCGCCGCGGCGATGGCCTGCTCGACCGTCTCGGCCGAGGCGATTCCCACCTCGTGCTGTGCTTCGCCGGTTGCCGGGTTAAAGACAGTCTGGAAGCGCTCGCCGGCTTCGACCTTTTCGCCTGCGATCAGGTGGGGGATACGTGCCATGTGTGGATCCTCGGTTCTCTCGGTGCTGTTCTGCGGGTGTGTGAATCAATCAAAATGTCTGGGCCGCGGCGAGCCACTGGTTCCCAGTCTCGCAGGGAGAAGCGAGCGAGGCCACCGTCAGACCATCCGCATCTCAACACATCGTCGTACACTTTGTATGAGAGCCGGGTGTCGCTGGGCAGCCCGACCAGATTTCCTTGCGTCCAGCATTGGTGGGCAGTAGGTGCTGGAATAGGCGCGCATTCCAGCACCTACTGCCCAGCTAAACGATCCGAAGGAGCAGGCATGCGAGACACCGGCGACCAGACCGCCCTCCCGAGCGTGCGCGACGTGCTCGCGCTTCCCGAGTTGCAGGCGGGCCAGCCCGAACTGGTCGCGGGGTCGCAGGGGGTGGATCACGACGTGCGCTGGGCGCACGTCGCCGCGGGCTCGGGCGTGGCCGAGCTGCTCGATGGCGGTGAACTCATCCTCACCACTGGCGCGGGCTGGCCCAGTGATCCCCGTGAACTTGCCGACCTCGCCGAGGGGCTCGTCACCGCTGGCGCGACCGGAGTTGCGGCCATCGTGCTCGAGCTGGGCCAGAGGTTCACTGCGGCACCGGAAGCCCTGATCCACGCGTGCGAAGAAAACGGGGTGCCTCTGATCGTGCTGCACCGCGAGGTGCGCTTCGTGCAGATCACGCAGCGGGTACACCAGCGCATTCTTGCCGCGCAAAACGAGGCGCTGCAGGCGCGCGCCGAGGTGCACGCGATGCTCACCGAGCTGGGCCTCAACCGCAGCCCGGTTGACTATGTGGTCGAGCGGCTCGCTGAGACCCTCCGGGCCCCGGTGCTGCTCGAAGACACCGGGCACCGAATCGTGGCCTTCGCCGGGCTCGGAGCCGACCCTGCCGAGGCGCTCGCGCCGTGGGTGCGGGCCGACGGGCGGGAACCGCAGCCGCCGAAAGGCGAGACCTGGGAGCGAGTCGCCGTCGAGGCGCGCGGTCGACGCTGGGGGCACGTGACCGCGCTCGCTGGCCCGCCGCACCCGGCTGGCCGTCGCACAGTGCTTGAGCTCGGGGCCTTCGCGCTTGCCCTCGGTCGGCTCGCTGACGCAGAGGGTGACCAGTGGATGCAGCTGGGCTCGAAGCGGCTGTTCGAGGCGCTTCTCGGGGGCCGCTACCGCAGCGACGCGGAACTTGCCGCGCAGCTTGCCGCTTCCAGCCTCACGCTTGACGGACGCACCGTCATCGCCGCGACGCTGCGCGGCACTGGCGACTTCGGCGGGCACGCCACGCTCGAGCGCGCCACCCTCGAGACCGCGCTCCGGCGGGCGATCGCACCCGAGGGCCGGGCCCTGATTGCCCCCGATAATGAGGCAGCCGAGAGCGGGCACGTGCTGCTCGCCCTGCTCTCGTTTCCGACCGAAGACCCGAGGCTCATTTCGACAGTGGATCGCGACGTTCCGTCGCTCGCCACCCGCCTGGCACACGAGCTCGGCATGCTCGTGCCCGGCACGACCCCATCGTCGTGGCGGGCCCACCTCGCACTTGCCACACCCGCGCGAAGGCTGCGACAACTCGTCGCCGCGCTCGAACAGGTGCGCGCGGCGGGCCGGATCGCGCCCACCGGCGAGGTCGGTCGGGTGACGGTGCAACAGGCGGAACGTCAACCACTCGCACACCTCGTGCGCGCGCTTGCCGGCGCACCCGAGCTGCAGGAGTTCGCGACCGACACCCTCGCGCCGCTTCTGGCCCACGACCGGGCGGCCGGCGCGGCGGGTGATCTCCTGCGGGTGCTTGCCGCCTATACCGCTCACCCAACGAACCGCTCGCTCGCCGCGAAGGAGGCGCGGCTGTCTCGGTCGGTGTTTTACCAGCGACTCGCGCTGATCGAGGATCTTTTGGATGTGGATCTCAGCAGCGGTGAGACCATCGCGACGCTCACCGTCGCGCGGCTTGCGCTCGATACGCCGACTCACTCCCCGTAAGACAGAGGATCCAGGCCACCCCGTATCCCGGCCTGCTCACGATGCAGACGCCAATACGCTCCCTCGCGCGCAAGCAACTCAGCGTGCGTGCCACGCTCGACAATCCGACCTGCCTCCAGCACGAAAATGCGATCCGCATCGATCACGGTGGAGAGCCGATGCGCGATCGCGATCGTAGTTCGTCCCGATCGCGCAACGTCGAGTGCACGCTGCACGATCCGCTCGCTCACCGTGTCGAGCGCGCTCGTGGCCTCGTCAAGTACGAGTACCGCCGGGTCCTTCAACAGCACTCGAGCAATCGCGATCCGCTGCTTCTCGCCTCCCGATAGCCGGTACCCGCGTTCGCCGACAACCGTGTCATAACCCGCCTCGAACGACACGATCGTGTCGTGAATGTTGGCTGCCCGCGCAGCCGCCTCGAGTTCCGCGTCAGTTGCCTCGGGGCGGGCGTAGCGCAGATTCTCGGCGATGGTGGCGTGGAAGAGATACGGCTCCTGTGTGACCATGCCCACTTGCTCCATGAGCGAGACGTGACTGAGCTCGCGCACGTCATCACCCGCGAAACTCACCGTTCCGTCGGTCGCGTCATACAGGCGCGGGATGAGGTAGCTGATGGTGGTCTTGCCCGATCCACTGGGTCCAACGAATGCGACGAACTCACCGGGCTGCACACTGAATGACACCTCGTTCAAGGTGTGCAGGGAGTGCTCTGTTGCGTCGGGATAGCGGAAACACACCCGGTCGAATTCGATGAGTGGGGCCGCAGTCGGTGTGATGCCGTCCGAGGTTGCAGGCTGTGCGGGTGCGGCGGCAAGCAAACGCACCGGGCGGGCGTCTGGTCGATCCACAATCTGCGGCTTGAGATCGAGGTACTCGAAAATTCTTGCGAACAGCGCACCCGAAGTCTGCAAGTCGAGGGCGACGCGCATGAGCCCCATCATCGGGAACAGGAGGCGTGCTTGCACCGTTGTGAACGCGACGACCGTGCCAGCGGTGATGCCCACGTCGCCCCCCGTGATCAGCCACCCGGCGATGAGGTAGACGATCGCGGGCACCGCTGAGAGGAAGACCTGCACCACCGCAAAAAACCACTGCCCACTCATGGCGAGGCTCGTCTGCAGCGAGATGAGCCGCGAATTCTCGTCGGAATACCGCTCAGTTTCCTCCTGCTGTCGGGTAAACGACTTTGAGAGCAGTACGCCCGAGACGCTCAGCGCCTCCTGCGTGATGGCGCTCATATCCGAGAGCGATTCCTGCGTCCTGCCCGCAATCTTTGCACGCACCTGGCCCACGCGGCGCTGCGCAATCACGAGCGCCGGGAGCAGGATCACCGCAACGATGGTGAGTTGCCAGCTCAGCGCGAGCATCGCGATGAACGCCGCAATCACGGTCACCGTGTTGCCGATCACGCTCGAGACCGTGTTGGTGAGCACGCTGGCTACGCCGCCGACGTCGTTCTGCAACCGTGACTGGATGACTCCCGTCTTCGTGCGGGTGAAGAACGCCAGCTCCATCTTCTGCAGGTGCGCAAAGAGCCTCACCCGCAGCTCGCCCATCACTCGGTTACCGGTCCGCGCGGTCAACCGCGTCTGCACGATGCCGATGGCTGCGCTCGCCAAAAAAGTGAGCAGCATCACGCCAGAAAGCCACGCGATGACCGTCAGGTTCGGCGGACCACCCTTGGGAAACAGCCCCTCATCAAATATTCTCGCAGTGAGCAGCGGAGGAACGATTCCGAGAGCTGCGCCAACCACCACCAGCACCACGACCACGAGCAGCTGCACCCGGTACGGGATGAAGAGTTCCCGAATCCTCGCGCCCAGGTTGGCGATCTTCGGCGCCTCACTGTTCGCACGCTTCTGCGCCTCATAGTCGGCGCTAGACACCCGGGCTGCGCCTCGGGGCCCGCCACCGCCCATGCTCATGGTTCGAAGCCTATGCTCACCGCGGGCGCAGCGGGGAATGCTGCTGCACCCACGCGTACATCGAGACGGCGGCGGCGGCCGACGCGTTGATCGAGCGAGTGGATCCGTACTGCGTGATCTCCACCACCGCCTCGGCCGCGGCAATCGCCTCGGGGGTCAGCCCGGGCCCCTCTTGCCCGAAGAGCATCACGCAACGCTCGGGCCAGTCGAAGGTCTCCATGGGCACGCAGCCGGGCACGTTGTCGATCGCAATGATCGGAATCCCTTCGGCCGCGGCCCACGCGACGAGCGCGCCCACATCTTCGCGGTGCTCGACGTGCTGGTACCGGTCGGTCACCATCGCGCCGCGCTTGTTCCACCGACGACGACCCACGATGTGCACCGTGTCGGCGGCGAACGCGTTGGCGCTGCGCACGATGGACCCGATGTTCATGTCGTGCTGCCAGTTTTCGATCGCCACGTGAAACGGGTGCCGGTGCCGATCGAGATCCGTGCGGATCGCCTCCATGCGCCAGTACCGGTAGCGATCCACCACATTGCGGGTGTCGCCGTGCTCGAGCAGCTCGGGGTCGAAGTGGTCGCCCTCGGGCCACGCGTCACGCCCGCCCGGCCACGGGCCGATGCCGGATGTCGTGCGCTCGGGGTGCGGCTCGGCCTGCACTCCGGTCGGCGGTTCGATCGGCGGTTCGGGGTGCGCTTCGGTTGGCTGTTCGGGCTGCGCGGCCATATTTTCCAGTGGATCGCCGCTGCCGCTCGTGGTGTCTGTCACCCGCCCATTCTTCCACCTGGCGGGCAATGCCGTCGCCGGCCACGAAGTTCGCGCGTGCTGGGGTTCCGGAATCAGGGGCGAGGCCTTCGGTTTCCAGCCAGACGTTGCGTCTTCACGCCGTGGCCCCACAGGATGCCACATCGCTCAGCCGCAAAATGGCCAGAAACCGAAACCCCCGCCCCTGATCCCTGAGCGCGCGCGAGTCACTCGGAGGCTGCGGAAAGCTGATCCACCTCAGCGTGTGTGAGTTCGAGATCGAGCGATGCGAGGAGCGCGGGAAGCTGCGCGGTGTTGCGGGCGCTCGCGATGGGTGCGGCAACCGTGGGCTGCTGTCGGAGCCAAGCGAGCGCGACCGTCGCGACCTCGACTCCGTGTGCGGCGGCCACCTCGTCGAGTGCCGCGAGCACCGCGCGTCCGCGATCGTTCAAGTACGCTACCGATTCCTCGGCTCTGGGGCTCGCCCCTGGCGCATCGGCGTCTGTGACGTCGCGGTACTTTCCGGCCAGAAACCCGTGTGCGAGCGAGTAGTAGGGGAAGACCCCGAGCCCCTCGCGCTCTGCCACCGTGCGCTGGCCATCCGTCTCGAAGCCCCGCTCCATCAGGTTGTAGTGGGGCTGCAGCGCCACCGGCACATGGTAACCGCCCTCCCGGGCGATGCCGATCCACTCGCTCACGCGATCGGCTGTGAAGTTCGATAACCCGATCGCACGCACTTTGCCAGCATCGACCAACTCGGAGAACACGGCGACCGTCTCGGCCAGCGGGGTGTCGGGATCGTCTTGGTGAGCGTAGTAGAGATCGATTCTGTCGGTTCCGAGTCGCTGCAGTGACGCGTCGGCCGCGGCGCGCACGTTGTCGGGCGCGAGCCCCAAAAAATCGGGGTGGGAGAAGACCTTGGTCGCGATGGTGACGCGGTCTCGGCTGCCGCGGGCCGCGATCCACTCACCAATCAACGTCTCACTCTCGCCGCCCGTATTGCCGGGCACCCAGTGCGCGTAGCTGTCTGCGGTGTCGACAAAGTCTCCACCACCGGCAACGAACGCGTCGAGCACCGCAAACGTGGCCTCGCGGTCGGCGGTCCAGCCGAACACGTTGGCGCCGAGCGCGAATGGCGCGATCTCGATGCCGGAGTGACCAATTCGAGTGCGGTGAGCCATGGTGCTTCCTTTCGGGGTTGCCTTCACTCGGAGATTCTCGCGAGCCAGGGCCGATTCTGGCATTTCCGCCCTGAAATGTGCAGATCTCCGAGTGAGGCGAGGGTCTGGCTAACGCTGACGTTCCAGCCCTACTGGATGGTCTTCTCAACCGGACGCTTGGCGGCCGCCGCGCGCGCCTTCGGCTGATGAGAAGTCGCCGAGTCATCGCCGAGCCTCGCATCGAAGCCCTCGGGCACCAGGAAATCCTCGCGGCTGAGCTCGGAGATCGACTTGTGCCCCAGACCCAACACTGCAGAGTCGAGACCCATGCGCAGCAGGTCGAGCACATTCTCCACACCCGTCTGCCCATTCGCGCCGAGGCCCCACAGGTACGCGCGACCGATCAGCACTGCACGTGCGCCGAACGCGAGTGCCTTCGCGACATCCCCTCCGCGACGCACCCCACCGTCGAGCAGCACCTCAACCTGGTCGCCCACCGCGTCTGCGATCGGCCCGAGGCAGCGGATCGCGGCCGGTGTCGTGTCGAGGTTGTTGCCGCCGTGATTCGAGACCGAGATCGCGTCAACCCCGGCATCAACCGCGCGCTTCGCATCGTCAATGCGGGTCACGCCCTTCAGCATGAACGGGCCGCCCCACTCCTTGCGCAGCCACTCCACGTCCTCCCACGACGCGGGCGGGGTCTGCATCCACTCCCCGTACGCGCCAAAGAACGTCGGGGCCGGGCCGTCCGCAGGCTTCAGATTCGGCGCGGTGAGATCCGGCAGGCCCGCCTTCAGCCACTGCATCGTCCACTTCGGGCGGATCATGCCTTCCGGCGCGAACTTAATCAGCGCGGGCAGGTTCATCTTCTCGGGGATCGACGGGCTGCCCCAGTCGCGTCCAACCGAGAACGACCAGTCGGTGGTGAGGATCAGTCCCTTGGCACCAGCTGCCCGGGCACGCTCCACGCGAGCAAGAATCTGGTCCTTGGTACCCGTCCAATAGATCTGGAAGAAGGTGTTTTCGTTCGCCGCAGTTATCTCTTCGACCGGCTTTGACGCGAACGAGCTGAGCCCCATGATCGTGCCGCGGGCGGCCGCCGCGCGCGCCACGGCTACCTCACCGTCGGGGTGGATCGCCTGCACGCCCGTGGGGGAAATCATCACCGGCATGGAGACCGGGATTCCCATGATCGTCGTCGAAAGATCGCGCGGCGACTGATGGCCCGCCACGTGCGGCGCGAACTGCAGCTTCGCAAACGCATCCATGTTCTCCTGCGGGGTGCGCCCCCGCTCCGAACCCGCGACCAGCGCCGCGTACACCGACGGCGGGATGTTCCGCTTCGTGCGACGCTGCGCCTCAAGCACTGACTCAAACCAAGGGTTCTGCTTCCACGGCCACAAGCTCATTGGTCGTCTCACTTTCTTCGTCGTTGAATCTCAGCACCGATGCCGATAGGCGTTGCTGCGCAATGCGGTGAAGCTGCGCAACCCAATACCGACATCATAATGGCACCGAGTGCCAATAAGGAAGCGCATCTTGCAGATCACGTGTAGGCGCATCGCACGGCAGACCTCTAGCGCGTGTCGGTGCCAAACATGTGAGAAATCGCTGGCGCAACGTCTCTGTGGGTGCGGATGATCCGGCACATTCCTCGGCCCCGAGTCGCGAGTTGGCGCCCCAGGTCAATATCTTTCTCGCCACTCGCATCAAGCAGTACGTCGAGCCTGGGCAGCTTCGCGGCGAGGGGTCGCGGATCGGGCCCGGCGTTGTGCACGCAGTCCGATAGCAGCACCACGCGCGCGTGCTCAGCCGGCACTCCCGCGAGCTGCTTGGCCGCGATCTCAAGCGGAAACGCGACGTTGGTGAGCCCGCGGGCCGGAAGTCGGAGCACCCGATCCAGCAGCTCGCGTGGCCTGACCTCGTCACCCAGCTTCAGGAGCACCGCGGCATCCGACCAAAAGGCCACGACGGCGAGGGAATCGTGGGCGAGTTCCGCAGAGAGCGCTCCGACGGTCGCGGCCGCGGTCTTGATCCGCTCGCCCTTCATCGAACCAGATACATCGACGAGCAGCACCACCGAGCGGCGGGTGAGAAGGCGCTCGCGCACCTTGATGTCCTCGTCCTCCGGCACCGGTCTCTCGGCGAGCACCTCAATCGTCGCGTCGAGATCGATCTCGTCGGATGCCCCACGATACGGCACGCTGTGCAAGCGTCCCAGCCCGCGGATCGCCGCGCTGTCACGGCGTGGCTTCGGGATCGCGAGCCGCTCAGCAATCTGCCGCGCGAGGCGCTGCACCTCGGGGTCGAGCTGGGTGTCGGGATCGGCGAGACCGAATGCGTCAACCAGGCCCGCCGGTTCATCCGTTTCGCCGGGTGCGGAGCTTCCGGGCATGGGCGGTTTGCCCGTGGCGGTGGTGCCGTCTCCCGGCATCACCAGGCCTCCCTTACCGCTCATGTCGTGGAGCGCCGGGGCCTCATCCAGTTGCTTGGGCGTGCGCTTCAATGGTGCTCCGCGCTTCGAGCTCTTCCTGTCACTCCGTTTCCGAATGGGTGAGTCGGCGGCGATTTCTCTTCAACCCGGCGCGGCCTGGTGCGGATTCAGAATGAAATGGTCCTCCCAGATCTCGCGCAGCACCTGTTCCGGGGTGAGTTCGGCAGCTTCGTCGACGTGGATCCGGCCCGAGAGCCCCACGATCATCGCGTCGTAGAACATGTCGGCGTAGCCGTCGTCCTCTGCAGAAAGGATGTCACGGCCTGCCGCCAGTTGCACGACGATCATCGCGGTGTCGATCGCGCCGCGCACGCTGGAACCCTGCCGCACGTCGTCGTGCTCGCGGGTCGCGCGCGTAACCGCCACGGCATCGGCCGCGATCCGCTCACCAAACTCGCCACTCACGCCCGCGCGCCGCCGCACGATCTCGACCTCGGCGGCCTCGTCTTGATAGCCGATGGCCAGTCGGTTCAACCGATCGTGCACGCTGGTCGACAGCCGCGAGGTACCAACGTTGTCGTAGGGGTTCATCGAGGCGATCACTCGAAAGGTGGGAAGTGCCTGAATCTTGCCAACCCGCGGCACCGTGATCGAGCGGTCTGCCATAGCGGTGAGCAGCGTGTTCAGCGTGTCTTCGGGGGCGCGATTGAACTCTTCGATGTAGAGAAAACCGCCGGTCTGCATCGCCTCAAGCAACGGGCCCGCGACGAAGTTCTCGGGCGAGTAGTCTTCTCGCAGCACCCGCGAGGGATTGTGGTGCCCGACGAGTTTCGCCGGGGTGAGATCTGCGTTGCCCTCGACGAAGAGCAGCGGGATGCCCCATTCGGCGGTGATCGCCGACAGGATCGTGGTCTTGCTGGTGCCGGGAGGGCCCTCGAGCACGATGTCGCGACCGGCTGCCACCGCGGCGAGGGTCAGCTCGAGCTCTCTCTCACGTCCAACAACCCGGGACGCAATGCGATCCCGACTCGCCTTCGAAAGCTGCGGGGTGGTCGTCTGACCGCTCATCTTATTCCTCTCTACAAATAGATCGGTGCGGGCCGAATCACCGGCCCGCACCGAAACCAGCAAACTAGTACTGCGAGAGACCGCCGTCGACGGCCATCGCGTGGCCCGTGACCCACGCGGATTCATCGGATGCCAGGAAGAGGACAGCATTCGAGATCTCGCGGGCTTCCATCATGCCGGGGATCCACTGGGTGAGCATCCCCGTCAGCGAGGGATTCTCGGCCATGCCCTTGACAAAGCCGCTGTCTTCGACACCCATGATGCCCTGCGCCATTGGCGTGTCGACACCGCCGGGGTGCACGCTGTTGACGCGGATGCCGTCCTTCGCAAGTTCCTGCGCGAAGGACTTCGACATGCCGGTTACCCCGTACTTCGACATGTTGTAAGCCATGTTCCACGGGCCAGCCTTCAGGCCGTTTGCCGAGCTCGTGAGGATGATCGAGCCGCCATTGCCCGCCTCAAGCATGTGTGGCAACGCGGCCATCACCGAGTTCCACACACCGATGAGGTTGATATCGAGCGTGGTGCGCACAATCTCGGGAGTCATCGAGTGCCAGGGGCCAACGATGTCGACTCCGGCGTTGCCTGCGACGATGTCGAGTCGACCGAGTTCAGCCACGCCCTTGGCGACGACCGACTTCATCTTCTCGAGGTCGCGGACGTCGCAGGTTTCGGCGACGATGCGCCGATCGAGGGCCTCAACGAGACGAACCGTCTCTTTCATATCTTCAGCGTTGGCCGTGGCGTATGGCACATTCTCGACCTGGGTATCGATGTCGATCGCGATGATGTCGGCACCCTCTTCAGCAAGGCGAATGGCGTGAGCTCGACCCTGCCCCCGAGCGGCTCCGGTGATGAATGCGACCTTGCCCTGAACTCGTCCTGCCATGGTAAATCCTTCCAATCGGTGAATGTTCCGGTGGTGTTGATTTCCGCGGCCTCGTGCGTCGCCCCGTTGATCCGCACCGTGTTCGACTGAGCCTAATGACACTTGGTGCCAATTGGAAGGGGTGTCCGGCGAGTATCGGGTATACAGTCGGTAAATCGGGGAAATCGGGAATTAGTGGGAGGGATCAACCATGAACGACGGCCTACTCCCACCCACTCGCAGTGGTCGCGCCCCGGCAACGACGCACGGTGAACTCAGTCACGTCGCGCTCACGTTGTTCTTCGAACGCGGCTTCGATCGCACCACCATCGACGAAATTGTGACCGTGGCCGGCATCGGTCGGCGCACCTTTTTCCGCTACTTTCCGTCGAAGAACGATCTGCCCTGGGGCGACTTCGAGTTCTTGCTCGACAAGATGCGCGCGACCCTAGACGAAATCGACCATCGCGAGCCCCTCATCGAGGCGCTCCGAAAAGCCGTCCTCGAGTTCAATAGGTTCCCCCCCGACGAGCTTCCCTACCACCGCAACCGCATGTGGCTCCTCCTCAACGTGCCATCGCTCGTGGCTCACTCCACCCTGCGTTACGCCGCCTGGCGAGGCGTCATTGCCGAGTACGTCGCCGAGCGCCGCGGCGAGCGCCCCGATGACCTCACCCCGCAGACCATCGCATGGGCCTGCCTCGGTATCTGCCTCGGGGCCTACGAGCAGTGGCTCGCCCACGAAGAAGCCGATCTGCTCGAGCTGCTCGACACCTCATTTGGCACCGCGGAGGCGATCTTTGGGGTCGCGGACGCGCGGCCGACCCCGGGCATCACCGCCACATGACCCACACGCTCGTCGTCGGGGGCGGGGCTGCGGGGGCGGCGCTCGCCGCCAGGCTCAGCGAGGATCCACAGCGACAGGTCACGCTGGTCGAGGCCGGACCGGCCGGATCCACCCCGCAAGAATTGCTCGACGGCGGGACACTCCCAGCCGCCGTGCCCGGCCACCCGGCCAACTGGGCATTTGAAGCAGAGCTCACGCCGGGAGTTCCACACACGGTGCCCCGCGGCAAGTTGCTGGGTGGATCGAGCGCCATCAACGGCGGCTACTTCATCCGCGCGCGCCCCGCAGATTTCGCGCGATGGGCCAAGTGTGGCGGGCCAGCGTGGGAATACAAGCGAGCGCTCCCCGTGCTGGGAGCACTTGAAAACGATCTCGATTTCGCGGGTCAGCCGGGCCACGGAGCACACGGACCGATGCAGGTCGCCCGTCCCAACCAAACGGGCGATCCTACGGCGGCATTTCTTCTCGCCGCGCGCGAACTGGGATTCCCCGCAGAATCAGACAAGAACGCCGCCGCTGCCATACCCGGTGCCGGCCCCGTGCCGTCAAACATCATCGACGGGGTGCGGAGGAACACGGCGCGCGCGTATCTCGAGCCCGTGCGCGACCGACCGAACCTGCGCATCCTCGGCGACACCCAGGTGCTGCGCGTGCGCATCGAACTCGGGCGCGCCACGGGGGTCGAGACGAGCGCTGGCAGCATCCCGGCCGACGAGGTGGTGCTCTGCGCGGGCTCGGTTGCCACCCCGCAGCTGCTGATGCTCAGCGGCATCGGACCCGCCGAGCACCTCGCCCAGCTTGGCATCGCGGTAGTCGCCGATCTCCCCGTCGGAGAGCGATTCAGCGATCATCCCAACCTCACGGTCGACTGGATCCCCTCCCGCTCCTTGCTCGCTGAGAGCGAGCGGTTCGCGTTCCCCGCAGCACTGAACTTCGATTCCTCCGGTGCCGCCGGCGAGCACCCCGAGGGTGACCTCGAGGTGCTGCTATCCGTCAAACCTGCGGGGGCGTTGTTCACTGGTGTTTCGAACGCGGATCCCTGGCCGGGCACCGACACAATGCAGCTCTTCGTCGCGCTGCAGCAACCGCGCAGCCGCGGACGGGTGAGTCTTGTCAGCGCTGATCCACTCGCTCGCCCTCGCATCGAGTACCGATATCTCGAGGAACCCGAAGACCGAGCACGCATGCGGATCGGTGTGCGCACCGCCGCGAACCTGCTGCGCACGCAGGCATTCGCGGCGCTCTTCGATCGCTTCGTTTCCCTCAACGAGCCGATTCTTGCCGACGACGCGCGGCTCGATGCGTGGATCCGCGCGCACCTGGGCACCGCGATTCACCTCAGTGGATCCGCGCCGATGGGCCCCGTGGTCGACGGCGCGGGGCGCGTGCGCGGCATCGAGGGGTTGTGGGTTGCCGACACCTCGATCTTGCCAACCGTGCCCTCGCGTGGCCCGTTCAACACCGCGGTGTTTATTGGGGAGTTGATTGCGCGGCAGATGCGCGATCCCGGTGCCACGCTCTGAGGGCCGCCGGGTCGTCGGTGATGATGAGGTCGATGCCGCTGTCTGCAGCGAACTGCCACTCGTCCGGCGAGTTCAGGGTGTACACGGCGACGCCCAGCCCCTCGGCACGGAGCCGCTCGACGGCACCCGGCACGGCCGCAAAGAGGGCGCCCTTCGCGCCCACGCACGAGACCCCGAGGTCGAGTGCCAGATCGACGATCTCATCGCCGAGCTCGCGGGTCAGCAGGGCGCGAGCGAACTCGGGGGCAACGCGCTGCAGTGCCTCCATGGTGGCGAGGTTGAACGACTGCAGCACGACGCGATTCACCATTTGCCGATCACGCAGGTGTTCGATCACGGGCACGAGTTGCGCGTCACTCCAGTCGTCCTTCAGTTCAATCAGCACGGCGACCGGTGCGGGTGCCAGCACCGCGGCGGCCTCCTCGAAAGTGGGCACCCGCTCCCCCGCGAACGCCGGATCGAAGTCACTTCCCGCATCCATCGAACGGATCTGCCCCAGGGTGTATTCGCGCACCCATCCCATGCCGTTGGTGGTGCGGTCGAGTGTGGGATCGTGCATGAGAATCGCACGACCATCCTGGGTGCGCCGAAGATCGATCTCGACGAAATCGGCCCCGGTTTGCACCGCCGCTTCGATACCCGCGAGGGTGTTCTCGGGTGCGAGGAGCGCTGCGCCGCGGTGTGACACGATCGCGGGGGCAGCCTCCCGTTGCAACGCACCGTGCGCCTGCAGCGTGCTCGCGGCGGCGGCGTGTGGGGTCGCACCGACATCGACAACGAGAAGTGCGGTGAGTACCCAGGAAAAGACGCCGATTCGGGCGACACTCTGGCGTATGCTTCTGCGCGGCGGCCAGACAGAGTCGCTGTTCCTGCGCGGGCGAGGACCCGCCTGCACCCCGCTCGTTCCCGGCATCCCGGTTCCCCCTTCGCCTCACGCAACGCTGCGTGTGACGACTACCCTATCCGGATTCGTTACCGTTTTGTGATATTAGTTCGAGCATCACTTTCCTTCCCTGCTTCCGCCCTCCCCGGCACACTGCCCGCCAACACGCCACCCACTCCCCAGCCGCCACACTCACGTCGGGTATTTCACTCCAGTCGGAGAGATTCCCCAGTTTCTATCCGACCGAAGTCAGACACCCGACGTGGGTGGATGACCCTGGGGAAGGAGATGCCTCCGCTCGCGAGAGGTAGCGGAGATCGAGGCAATCGCCCTAGCGGCGAGTGGCGGAGAGCACGGTGAAGGTGCGGTCGCGCGCGAGTTCTCGCACGGGGCCGATGACGCGTTCGACCAGGGGCCGGTAGCGCAGGTGCGAGTTGAACACGAGCCGCAGCTCGCCGCCAGGCGCGAGCGCTCGAGCGCTCGACTCGATGAGCCGGTGCGCGATCCCCGCGTGCACGGTCGCGCCCGCGTGGAATGGGGGGTTCAGCAGAATGAGATCGGCCCAGCCGTCGGGAACCGCTTCCGTCGCATCGGCACGGTGGATCGCGACGCGAGCCTCTAGGCCGGCCGCCCCCGCGGTGAGACGCGTGGCCGCCACCGCTGCCGCGGACTGATCGGTCGCGATCACCCGCGCCTGGGGAAAGTCGAGCGCCGCCGCAGTCGCCAGCACCCCGTTTCCGCAGCCGAGGTCAACGATGCGGTGCGCGGCTGCCGGGGGTTCATCGCGCAGCGTGTGCAGCAGCAGGCGACTGCCGTGGTCGAGCGCCGACCCACCGAAGGTCGCCCCGAACGCGGCCACGCGAAAGCGAAGGTCTGGGTCGGCGCCCCAGGTAGGAAACGAGTGCGAGTCGTCGCGCGTAGCAGTCTCGTCCCGCCTAGCACCAGTGATCCGCGCATCAACAGGGGTGCCCGCGACCTGATGGCTCGCATGGCGCTTCCCTGGCTCCGCCGCCAGGGGCCACGGCGCACGCGCGGTGAGCACCCGCGACTTGCGCCATCCCAACCCGGCGCTGACCTCACCGAAGCTGCGCGCCAGCACCGCGTTCATGCCGTGCGACATGTGCTTGATCCGCCCCCCAGCAAGCAGCGTCACCTCGGAGTGAGCGTAGCGAGCCACCAACTGGGCGATCTCGTCGAGCGCGGAGAGCCCCCGCGGCAGCTGCAGGAGCACGAGCCGAGCGCCCGAAAGCAGCGGTGCGTCGAGCGCGTGAGAGGTGAACGTGTCGCTCAGCCCGAGTCGCTCGGCGTTCCGCGCGAGGGCTCGCTCGCCCAAGAGCGGATCTTGGTGGGCGCGAATCCCGCGCGCACCAAGTCGCACCGCCGCGCCGAGAGTCAGTGCACCGTGGCGGTCGCCGATGGTCACTACCGTGCCGGGGAGCGCCTCGTGCCCGGAAGCGATCCACTCGGATGCGGACTCGAGCAGCAGCTCGTCGGTCGCGTCAAACGCCTCCAGCTCGGCCGCATCGAAGTCTGGTTCGCGCGAGAGCTGCGCGAAAAGCGCGTGGAGGTCGGTCACCGACCCATTCTCGCACTGCTGCCGCGTGCCGAGTGGGGGGCGCGACAGCTCTCACCTCCTGGCCCCCCGAGAAGTCGCATTTCCACGACGCCTCGCCCGTAGGTGGTGGAGTTAGGACCCCTCGGCGGGGCAGAGCGGGGGAAAGCGGGTGGGGGAAGGGCGAACGGCACCACTGCACCTACTCGCCGAAGAAAGCGTTCCTGATGCGGGATCCGCGGTCGCGCAGCAGCGCCTCGCACGTGTCCGTCTCGATGATGCGCCCGCGCTGCATGATGTGCGCGGTCGTGCCGATCTGCAGCGCCAACTCGGCGAACTGCTCGACGAGCAGGATACCCATCCCAGATGCCGCCAGGCTCGAGAGCGTCCCCATCAGGTTCTGCACCGTACGTGGCGCGAGCCCGAGCGACAACTCATCAACCAACAAGACCTTCGGCTGAGTCGCGAGTGCGCGCGCAATGATGAGCATTTGCTGCTCGCCGCCAGAGAGCAACCCCGCGCGCAGATTCCGCTTGTCGGCGAGGCGCGGGAAGAGCTCGAAGGCCCGCTCACGCGCCTGCCGAGACCGATCCACCACCGCGAGATTCTGCGCAACCGTCAGTTTCGAGAACACCGAGCGCCCCTGTTCGGAGTAGGCCAGCCCCCGAGCTGCGCGGCGGTGCGGGGGTGCGCTGTGGATCCGCCTGCCCCCCAGGGTGATCGCGCCCGTGGCTGCGGGCAGCACCCCCGCGATGCCATCGAGCAGGGTGGTCTTCCCGGCACCGTTCGTACCCAGCAGCACCGTGATCTCGCCCGGCGGAACCGCGAGCGTCACGTCGCGGCAAATCATGAGGTCGCCGCGTTTCACGGTGAGCCCGTCCACCCGAAGCCCGTCCGACCCAAACACCTCTGCACTCATGGCTTCCCCGCCCGATTCGCTCGTCACCGCTCGACCTCCTGCCCGAGGTAGGCGGCAGCGACCCGCGGGTCAGCGAGCACCTGGGCAACTCCGCCGCTGGCAATGACGCCCCCGTCATCGAGCACCGTCGCACGGTCCGATGCTGCGCGCACGAATTCCATGTCGTGCTCGATGAGCAGCACAGCGCAGCCAAACTCAGCGGGGATTCGCCGCACCCGCTCGGCAAGCCCCAGCCGCTCGTCCTCCCCCAGCCCCGCGGCCGGCTCGTCGAGCAGCACGATCTTGGGCCCGGCGGCCAGCGCTCCGGCAATTTCAAGCAGACGCCGCGATCCACTATCAATGAGGCGGATCGGCACGCGACAGTCAGGCAGCCCGAGGAACTCGTGCACCCGCGGAATTGCTGCCAGATCGGCGCGGCCAGCGGCGAGCCGCAGGTACTCGTCGACCGTCAGTGCGTCGATCGATCTGAGGTGCTGGAAGGTACGTCGCATGCCGGTCCGAGCACGCTCGCGGGCGGTCAACCCGTCGAGTGGATCGCCCCCCAGTCGAACGACCCCGCCGTATCTCGGCAGGAACCCGCTCACGGCATCGACCAGCGTCGTCTTGCCGGCCCCGTTTGGGCCGATGAGCGCGTGCACCTCACCCTGGGCCACCGTCAGGTCGACCGCGTCCAGCACTCGGTTCGGCCCGTATTCGACGGTCAGTGCAGTGACCTCGAGACACGGCTCAGCGGGCAGGCTCTGGCCAAGCACCTGGGTCGGGGGCGCTGCGGAGGCCTGGCTGGCGGGCAGCGTCGTCGGGAGATTCTCTGTCGAATGGCCCCCGCTATTCGCGCGCGAGGTCAGCGGCCCGAGCTCGCAGGTGACGCGTGCGTCGCGGAACGCGCGCCCCTGCAACTTCGCGGCGAACTGCTCGGCCAGCCCGCCATTGCCCCGGCGCAGCACATCGAACGCGCCAAGCGCGAGCAGGGCGTTGCCGACGTCGAGCGGAAGACCGATGCGCCGCAGCAGTTCGGGCATAAACACCGTGAGCGCACCGGCGAGCACGGCCCCGCTGAAGAGGCTCGCACCGGCGAGCACCGCGGTCGCGAGCACCAGCATCGAGGTCAGCGGGGTGAAGACCTGCGGGGTGAGCAACCCGTACTGCCCGGCGAGCAGCCCTCCACTGGCCCCGGCAAGGCCGGCTCCCACCCCTAGCGCGCTCGCCTTCGCGGGGCCGACCCGCACGCCGAGTGCCGCCGCTGCCCGTTCGCTTGCGCGCACCGCGGCCCAGCCGAGTCCGTGCCTGCTGCGGCCGAGCCCCACCACAGCGAGCTGCAGCAGTATCACCAGCGTCCAGGCGAGGGCGAAGAACCAGCGCGGGTCGTCAAACGGGGCAGAGGGGAGCACCGGCGTGCCCTCGCCGACACCGGGAAACGTGCCCTGCCGCAGCACCAGGTCGAGCGCGGCCGCAAACCCCAGGGTCACGACCGCAAGCTCGACGCCGCGGATGCGGGCGGTGACGGCCCCGAGCAGCCAGCCGATCGGAGCGGCAGCAGCACCCCCGATGAGTACGAGCAGCGGGAATGGCGCACCCGGCCATGCGAGTGCGATCCACGACACTACCCACCCACCGATCGCGGCGAAGGACATCTGACACAGCGTGATGATGCCCGCCTGGTTCGTCACGAGCCCGATGCTGCGCGCGACGATCGCACTGACGGCCACGGTGGAACACAGGTAGACCCAATACGTGGGAAGGATGAGCCCCAGCGTGAGCAGCGCGGCGATGAATGCGAGCCACGCGAAGAGCCCCGGCCTAACGAGCCGCATCCCACACCTCACGCCTGCGCATCCAGATCAGCGCGGCGATGATGACCACGAACGGGATCGCCCCGCGGTAGTCGGAGACAAGATCGATTCGGGATCCGGCACCCTCAATCGCGCCGATAGAAAGGCCGCCGAGCACCGCGATCCACACGTTGGAGAACGCCCCGAGCAGGCCCGCGGCGAGCGCCGGCACCACGAGAAAAGACATCGACTCGAATGTCGGGTTGCGGGTGGGGGCGATGAGGAGCAGCGCGAGGGTGGAGAGCATCCCCGTCGCGGCCCAGACCCCGAGAGACAGCCCGCGGGTGTTAATGCCGAGCAGTTGCACCGTGGTGGGTCGCTCCGACATGGCCTGCAGGCGGATGCCCGCCCGGGTGAAGCGGAGGATCAACGACAGCCCCGCAGCGATCGCGATCGCGGCCGCCAGCGCAACGACCGTGGTCAGTGAAATACGCACCCCGGCGAGCTCGAACGCCGTCGTGGGCACGAGGCTCGGCATGACCCGCGGCGCGTCTCCGAAAAGTCGATAGCCTGCGGCGAGCAGCACCACGAACAGCACCACCGAGACGACCGCACGAACGGTTTCGGAGGGCGCCCCAAACCAGCGCGCGATCGCCAGACCGGCAAGCCCCGCGACGGCTCCAGCGATGACGAGCCCGCCGAGCACCGCAAGCGGCAGCGGCAGCCCGGCTTCTGCCAACGCAAAACACGAATACGCACCGACCGCACCGACCGCCGCCTGACCGAAGTTCAGCACTCCGACGAGTCGATAGAGCGTCACCACGCAGACAGCCAAAATGGCATAGGCGGATCCCGACACAAGGCCGGAGATCACCCCGTCAAGCACGGGGCAACGCCTGGGTGCGCGATCGCTTCATGGTGGTTCAGCCTATGGGGCGATGACCCAGTCGCTGACGGTCTCCCACCCGGCATCGGTCGCCTGGACCATCACGCTGGCACGGTTCGGCTGGTGCGCGGTGGCCTCCCCGAAGGTGAAGGGCATGCCGAGCAACGGGTGTGCGATCTCGTCGAGACTGCGGAATGCCGCCGTAACGGATTCGCGGGTGATCTCGCCGTCGATGCTGCGAAGCACGTCGACCAGAATCTCGGCGCTGACAAACCCACCAATCGACAGGGATGTCAGGGGAACATCGGCAGCAGTGAGTGTCGACCGCAGATCGTCGAGCGCCGGGTCATCACCGCTGAATGGAATGAATTCTGAATTCACATAGAGCCCGAGGGTGCCCTGCTGCGTCAAGGTTTCGAGGGCCGTTTCGGTGTAGGCCGAGGCGAGCGTCAGCCAGTCTGCCGTTTCGAGCAGGCCCTGCTGCTTCACCGTGTTCATGAACGCGACCGCGGCCGCCTCATGGGCGTTGAAGATGACCGCGTCGCAGCCAGCATCTCGCACCGCGAGGATCGCGGGCGTCGGATCGTCGCCGAGCACGACTGAGGTGTCGATGTGGGCGGCGGTGCTGCCGGTATCCTTCTCCCAGCGCTCGATCAGTGCGAGGTAGGGATCGGTGAGGCCCGCGCTGTTCAGAATGACGGGGCACACTCGCTCATGCCCGAGTTCCTCCGAGGCGAAGTAGAGCAGGCTCGCGTACCCCTGAATCGTGCCGTTGTTCACCGGAGCGATGTTCACTGATTCGAAGCAGCTGGGCTCGACACCGGTGCCCATGATGGAGACCACTTCGCGCTGCGCGTAGAACGCCGCGTTCGCGCTGCACTCGACGAGGCTCGCCGAGCCCGCCAGCGCGACGACCTCGTTCTCATCGACGAGCCGGCGGCCCGCCTGAGCCGCCTGAGCCGGGTCGGCCCCGTCATCCTCAGATATGTACTCGATCATGCGGCCGTCGATGCCGCCCTCGGCGTTGACCCGGTCAAACACCGCATGTGCCGCCGCGGGAACCTCTGGGAACGGTGCGGGGCCGGTAAGCGAGCTGACCGCGCCAACCCTGATGGGCTCCGCGTTCGCGGCATCGCCTCCGGCTGCTGAGCCATCGCTCGCGGCGGTGCAGCCTGCCAGTAAGAGACCGGCAACGGCGGTGAGCGAGACGAGCGCGAGGCTTCGGGTTCGGGTACGGTGCAACGACATTTCGAGCTGTCCTCTTTCGGTGAACGGAAAAGCGATGGGAGTTTAGGAATCTAATTTCTTGGGCCAACTCGGGAAGCGCACGCGGGGTGTCACCACGTTCGGCACACGCTTGCGGATCGCATTTCTGATGACTCCCGTGCCATACGAGGCATCATCGACCATTCTGAGCGCGAGGCTCTGCACGGGGCCGAGCCTCGTGGGCCGAAGCAGGTGATCGCGCACCGGCTCCCACATCATCGAGGCCGCGACCCCGCGCGCGAGACGCGATTTCGGGGTCGCAGCGAGCACGGCCCAGCCGACGGGCCACCAGTCCCGTCGCAGCAGGTGACCCATCCAGAACGCGTCAGACCACAGCGAGCGCGCGGTCATCTCGGCGGCCACCACCGCGGGTACTTCGCGGCCGAGTATGCGCCGCTGCCGGGCGAACTCGTAGCCTGCGATTCCGGCCGCGATCCAGGGGTGACGAGTCGAGAGCGCGGCTACCACCGCGAGCCCCGAAAGGGAGGGCCGTGCGGGGATCAGGTGCCCCGGGTGGCGCATTTCGAGTTCTGCAGCTGATCCGCCGTACATTGCACGCCGAATCGCGAAGTCCTTCAGGGAGGTGCGCACCCGGTGATAGTTCACGACGTCGGGCGCGTAGCGCACGGTCCATCCAGCCTCGTGCATGCGCCAAAACAAGTCGACGTCTTCGCCGACGCGCATTCCGGGCTCAAAGGGTGGATCGGTGACCGCCGCGCGACGCACGATCGCGGAAGCGGTCGGCAGCCAGCCAGCCGCGGCACCGATCATCACGCGGCTCGGGTCGGGGCCCATATCGAGCTCCGATCGGGTCTCCTCGTACAGCTCAATGGTCGAGGTGCCACGCAGGTCGGGTCGCACCCGCGGCCCCACCGCCCCGATGAGTGGATCGTCGAACAGTGGGCGCAATCGCGCCACCCAGTCGGGGCTCGCAATCGCGTCGGAGTCGATGAAGGCGACAAATGGGGCACTCGTGGCCTGAAACCCGGTGGTGCGGGCCTCGCCCGGCCCGCCGTTGACCTTGTGCACGATGAGCTTGGCGCCGTGCTTTGCGGCGATGCGCTTGATGCGCGTCGCGTCGGGCTTCGGCGAGGCATCATCGACCACGATGACGGGCAGGCCCTCGGCCTGCAGCGATGCCAGGCAGTTCTCCAGCGCCTCAGCGTCACGGTAGACGGGCACCACGACCTCGACGTCGTTCACCGCGCGATCGGCGATGGGCAGCGGATCAGCGATGCCGTGATCGAGCAGAAAGACAGCCGCGTCTTGTTCTTCCGGCGTGGTGGCCGTGAGCCCAGCCCGATCGGCGGCGAACAGTTTTCGCGCAAACGGCCTCACCGTCTGCGGCAGCACGGTCACCTCCCAGGGTGATCCCCCCAGCACCACCCTGCCCACTCGCAGGCTCACGCCGCTGGTCCAGCCGAGAGGAATGCGTGTCGTGAAGTCAGCGGATGCCCGGTCACGGGTCGGCGGCCCTGGGACGGGCGGCATCCCTCGAAGTTGGTGCATGATCCGCCCCTTCGCGATTCGAATTCAGAGAAACAGTCTCTGCCATTACGTTCCTTGATAGATACTAATGACACCAGGTGTCAAAAAGAAAACTTGGCAGAATGAATCAGATTGCATCCGCGCGGAAAGGCAAACCAGAGTGGCACAGGAATCAGGTGAGTCCCCCCGCCTGGGGCGCACGCCAGCCACCAGCCAGCGCGAAATCAGCCGAACGGCAATCAAGTTGTTTTTGGAACACGGGTTCGAAGAAACCTTCGTTGACGACATCGCTCAAGCTGCGGGCATCAGTCGACGCACGTTCTTTCGGTATTTCCCCTCGAAGAACGACCTGCCCTGGGGCGAGTTTGACGAACTCATCGATGCGTTGCGTCAACGTCTCGCCGGCGCAGACCCGAAGCTGTCGATTGAAGCCGCAGTGCGTCAGGCGATCATCGAAGTCAACAACTACCCGGAGGACGAGCGCGTCTATCACCGCCACCGCATGGGTCTGCTGCTCACGGTGCCCTCACTGGCCGCGCACTCGACGCTGCGTTACGCTGCCTGGCGCCAGGTGGTCGCAGAGTTCGTAGCGGATCGGCGGGGCGAGCGCATCGCCTCGCTCGCCCCGCAGGCCATCGCTTGGGCTTGCCTCGGGCTGTGCATCAGCGCGTACGAGCAGTGGCTCGCCGATGAAACATCAGACCTCGGGGACCTCCTGTGCAGCGCATTCGCCGCCGCCGGGTCGGTGTTCGGAGTGGTCGACGGGCAAGGCGAAGAAGAACAGTAACTCGGGCCTGCGCAGCGTCGTCAGTCGCTGATGGGTGATTTACTGTGCTTCGGGCCGCCAGACCACGAGATCGGCACTGCGCCTCGTCCGGGTGCCACGCCGCATCGAGATGACCTCGCCTGCAGCGCCCGCGGCGAACACGCGTCGCTCGGGTCGGCTGAGCAGCTCGTCGCTGAGAGCACGCTCGAGTTCACGCACGCGAGCCTGCAGCTCAGCCACGCGATTCTCAAGCTGCAGCACGCGCCTGATGCCTTCGAGGCTCAGCCCCTCGGCAGACAGGCGCGCGACCTCGCGCAGCTGCTCGACATCGTGCAGTGAGTACCGTCGGGTATTCCCGCTGGTGCGCTGTGGGGAGACCAAACCGATGCGGTCATACTGGCGCAGGGTTTGCGGGTGCATGTCGGAAAGCTCCGCCGCCTGCGTGATCGCAAACACCGGGGTGTAGCGATCCATCTGGTGGCTCATTGCACCTCCTCCTTGCGCTTCCTTCGTGATCTCGCTGCGTGTGTGGTGTTGATTTCGATTGTGGATCGGAGCCAGTCAGCCCTGGGCCCTAACTCCAACCGGCAGTTTGACCTTCAACCGGCAGTTTTCGTACTGTGCCGCTGACTCAAGGTAAAACTGCCGGTTGGAGGTAACTGGACGTTGGGGCCCGCCTATCCTCGAGCCCGCGCCAACAAGTCCTCACGCGGATTCTCCTGTGGCTCGAGCTCGCGGAACGCCTCTAGCGCGGCCCGCGCCTCATCGCTCAGGTGCGACGGCACCGCCACCTGTACCTCAGCGAGCAGATCGCCAGTGCCCTTCGAGGAGTGCACGCCGCGACCCTTCACGCGCAGCACGCGGCCACTCGGGGTGCCCGGCTGGATACGCAGCTTCACCGGGTCTCCACCGAGTGTCGGTACCTCGATCGTGGCGCCGAGGGCAGCCTCGGAGAAGGTCACCGGCACGCTGAGTCGCAGGTTCTGCCCATCGCGCTCAAACACCGGGTGCTTGCGCACGTGTACCGTCAGGATGATGTCTCCGGCCGGCCCGCCATCGGGGCTTGGTTCACCCTTGCCGCGCACCTTGATCTTCTGTCCGTCGGATACCCCCGCGGGGATCTTGACTTTGACCTGGCCATTCGCCGACTGCAGGGTGACGGTATTGCCGCGCACTGCCGTCTCGAAGTCGAGCGTGGTGGTCGCCTGAATATTGCGCCCGGGACGTGGCCCGCGCGGTGCACCACCCCCACCGAACATGCCGAAGAGGTCTTCGAAACCGGCAGCGCCACCCTGCTGGGAGGTGAACTGCGGGCCGCGCCCACCTCCAGCGCCGCCACCGCCGAACATTCCTCCGAAGACGTCTTCAAAGCCCTGGCCGCCACCGCCACCACCCGAGGTGAAGCGTGCACCGCCGTGACCCATCGCGCGCATCTGATCGTATTCGGCGCGCTGCTCTTTGTCGGAGAGTACCGAGTAGGCCTCACTGATCTCCTTGAACTTCGCCTCAGCCGCAGCATCGCCAGCATTCGAGTCGGGGTGGTACTGCCGCGCGAGCTTGCGGTAGACCTTCTTCAGCTCGGCATCAGTCGCCCCACGCGTGACGCCGAGGATCTGGTAGAAATCCTTATCAAACCAGTCTTGGCTAGCCATCTTCGCCCACCGCCACCGCAACCTTGGCGGGGCGCAGTTCGACGGCGCCGATGCGGTACCCGCGTTCGATCACGTCGAGCACCGTCGGGGTCTCGGTACCGGGCACCGGAACCTGCGCGATTGCCTCGTGGATCTGTGGATCGAAGGGGTCCCCCTTGTCACCAAAGCTGACCACCCCGAACTTCTCCATGGACAAGCGAAGCTTCGTGGCGATCGTCGCGAAGGCGCTGCCCTCTTCCAGATCGCCGTGCTGCTCGGCACGGTCGAGGTCATCGAGCACTCCCAGCAGCGAGCTCACCACCGAGCCGACCGTGCGCTGACGGTCGATCTCAGCGTTCGCCTCGGTGCGCTTGCGATAGTTCGCGTACTCCGCGTTGACGCGACGCAGATCCTCAAGGTACGGGTTGTCTTCGGGCGCGGCCTCCGCCGCACCGCTGACACCGGAAGCTTCCGGATCGCCCTCCGCATCCGCAGACTGCTCGGCGGCAAGGATATCCTCGACCGTCAGTTCGTCTGAGTGCGGCACAGGGCCGGAGGAATACTCCGGCCCTGTGGGAACCTCGTCGCCAGCTGCGTTCTCGCTCGGCTGTCGCTGTTCCTCTGCAGTCATTGTTACTTCTTCTCCTCGTCGTCTTCTACGACCTCGGCATCGACCACGTCTTCGTCATTTGACTCCTCCGCAGCAGGTCCCGACTCGGGAGCCTCATCCTTTGCGGCCTCGTAGATCGCCTGGCCGAGCTTTGACTGGCTCTCGTTGAGACGGTCAGCAGCGTCCTTGATCGCTGCGTCGTCGTCACCCGCAAGAGCTTCCTTCAGCGAATCCAGGTCGCCCTGCACCTCAGTCTTGACGTCCTCGGGCAGCTTGTCCTCGTTCTCCTGGATCAGCTTCTCAACCGAGTAGGCGAGCTGCTCAGCAGAGTTGCGCTGTTCGAGGGCCTCGGCGCGCTTCTTGTCTTCAGCGGCGTGCTCTTCGGCCTCGCGCACCATGCGCTCGATGTCTTCCTTCGAGAGGCTCGATCCACCAGAAATCGTGATGGTCTGCTCTTTGCCGGTGCCCTTGTCTTTCGCGGAGACCTGCACGATGCCGTTGGCGTCGATATCGAAGGTCACCTCCACCTGCGGCACTCCGCGCGGCGCCGGAGCGATACCCGTGAGCTCGAAGGTGCCCAGCGGCTTGTTGTCGCGGGTGAACTCACGCTCGCCCTGGAACACCTGGATGGACACGGACGGCTGGTTGTCGTCGGCAGTCGTGAAGGTTTCGCTGCGCTTCGTCGGGATCGCAGTGTTGCGCTCGATGAGCTTGGTCATGCGGCCACCCTTGGTCTCGATACCGAGCGACAGGGGGGTGACGTCGATGAGCAGCACGTCCTTACGCTCACCCTTCAGCACGCCAGCCTGCAGGGCTGCGCCCACGGCCACGACCTCGTCGGGGTTAACACCCTTGTTGGGCTCGCGGCCACCGGTGAGCTGCTTCACGAGGGTGCTCACGGCAGGCATACGGGTGGATCCACCCACGAGCACGACGTGGGCGATGTCTGCAACGCTGACACCGGCCTCAGCAATGACATCGAGGAACGGCTTGCGCGTGCGCTCGAGCAGATCTTTGGTCAGCTCTTCGAACTTCGCACGCGACAGGGTCTCGTCGAGGTTCGCGGGGCCATTCTCTGTGAGCGAGAGGTAGGGCAACTGGATCTGTGCGCTCATCGAGCTCGACAGTTCCTTCTTCGCCTGCTCGGCAGCTTCCTTCAGACGCTGCAGGGCGATCTTGTCGCCCGACACGTCGACGCCCGAGGTCGCCTTGAACTGCTGGATGAGCCAGTCGACAATGCGCTGATCCCAGTCATCGCCACCGAGGCGGTTATCGCCTGCGGTCGAGCGCACCTGGATCGTCGCGAAGTCGTCGTCTTTGCCCACCTCGAGGAGGGAAACGTCGAAGGTACCGCCGCCGAGGTCAAATACGAGAATGAGCTCATCTTCTTTGCCCTTGTCGAGGCCGTACGCGAGCGCCGCAGCGGTCGGCTCGTTGACAATGCGCAGCACGTTGAGGCCCGCGATCTCACCGGCCTCCTTGGTGGCCTGACGCTCAGCATCGTTGAAGTACGCGGGTACGGTGATGACCGCGTCGGTGACCTTGTCACCCAGGTAGGTCTCGGCGTCGCGCTTCAGCTTCATGAGCGTGCGCGCGCTGATCTCCTGCGCGGTGTACTTCTTGCCGTCGATCTCCTGCGTCCAGTCGGTGCCCATGTGGCGCTTGACCGAGGCGATGGTGCGATCCACGTTCGTCACGGCCTGACGCTTGGCGGTCTCGCCGACGAGCACCTCGCCATCCTTCGTGAAGGCGACGATCGAGGGGGTGGTGCGGAAGCCCTCGGCGTTCGAGATAACGGTGGGCTCGCCACCCTCGAGGACAGCTACCACCGAGTTGGTGGTGCCGAGGTCGATACCTACTGCTCGTGACATAGTGCGTTCTCCTTGTGTGGGTGCTCGATGCGGGCGCTTGGCCCAGGGTCTGAACCGGCTCACGACGACCCCGTGGAGTCAAGTTGAGCCTGATGTACTCAAGTTTAGCCCGGCAGCGGATCACGTCAAGTCAGAATTGCAAAACTTGAGTCGATCTCACTCAACTCTCAGATTGTGGATCACGGCGGGCACCCTCACGGTTCCATCGGTTACCCTCGGAACACCAGGCCGCGAAGGAGGGGTGAGGTGACGAACGTTTGGCAAGCCCTGCGAAGGGGTGAGTCGGCCCGCGAGCGAAGACGACAGCTGGAACAGGCGCACGAACACTTCATTGCAGGCTCGCGCCTCAGCGAAGACCCGGAGCGGCAAATCCACGCTGCCGCCCGGGCCGCGCTCCGGCCGGTGGTGCTCGAATCATGGCTGCGAGCGCAGCACGGCACCATAGACCCCGACCGCACCCCCAGCCAGCTCGCACTTGGTGAAGCTGAGCTTCGAGAGATCCTGGCAGGACAGCCCATCGGCCGGGTCTTACCAGTCGTGCAGCGCCTGCTTCTTGACGAAGCCACCGAATCGGGATTCATCGTCGCCGTCGGCGACGCAGCCGGACGCCTCTTGTGGATCGACGGCGACGCACGGATGCGCACGCGCGCCGCCGGCATGGGCTTCCTCGCCGGCATGGACTGGTCTGAACGCGCGGTGGGCACCAGCGCCCCCGGGAGTGCGCTCGCGCTCGATCACGCAATCCAGGTCCTCGGCGCCGAACACTACAACCGGGCGGTGCACGCCTGGAGTTGCACGGCAACCCCGGTGCACGATCCCACGACCGGCGCGATCCTCGGGGTCATCGACGTCACCGGAGGCGACGGAGCTGCGTCACCCCACGTGCTTCCGTTAGTGGAGGCCACGCGCGCAGCCGTCGAAGCGGAACTCAAGCTCGACGCGCTTCGCGGCCTGATCGAACGGGATCGATCGCAGGTGCGGCCCCGCCAGCGCTCGCGGGCAGCGTCAGGCGATCCCCGACTTCTCGTGCTGGGTCATGATCCGGCGCTGCTCGAAAGCGGTTCGAGTTCCCTCCCGCTTACCGGACGGCACGCGGAGATTCTCCTCGCACTCTCTGCCGCACCACAGGGCCTCTCCGCCCGCACCCTCGCAGAACTGGTGTACGGGTCGGCAGAATCCGAGTCCACACTGCGCGCAGAAATCGTGCGGCTGCGAAAGTGGCTTGCACCGCTGCACACTGACATCACCGTGACCTCCCGGCCGTACAAGCTGAGCGTACCCATTCGTGTCGACGCGACCGAGATGCTTACTGCCCTGGGCCGCGGAGCGCATCGGCTCGCTCTCGCGGCCTACGCCGGACCGGTGCTGCCCAGCTCGTCGGCACCAATTGCAGATTCCCTGCGCGAGGAAGTGAGCGCAACCCTGCGCGAGGCCATGCTGCAAACGGCCGCCGCGGATCCGCTCGCCGAGTACGCGCAGACTTGGGCGACCGACGATCGCGAGGTCTGGGAGACCCTACTTCACGTGCTCCCACCGCTCAGCCCGAAGCGGGCACGTGTGGTCGCGAAGCTGGAGTCGTTGTCGGTGTAACCAGGTGCATGCAACGTTGGTGCAACGGTGCTGCGCGTAGCCTGCATTCCACCGAACGCGAACGACTCGCATCGGTTGCCTCACGTGCACAATCCAGACAACGAAGTCGAGGGAACACACATGACCGTCTATGCCGCACCCGGCCAGCCAGATTCGCTGGTCACGTTCAAAAGCCGCTACGAGAACTACATCGGCGGTGAGTGGATCGCCCCCGTGAAAGGGATGTACTTCGAGAACGTCACCCCGATCACCGGGAAAGCCTTCTGCGAGGTGGCACGGAGCACCGCCGAAGACATCGAACTCGCGCTCGACGCGGCCCATGCTGCTGCCCCAGGTTGGGGCAAGACCAGCCCCTCCGAACGCGCGGTGATCCTGAACCGCATCGCGGATCGTATGGAGCAGAATCTCGAGTTGCTCGCCGTCGCCGAAACCTGGGACAACGGAAAAGCGGTGCGCGAAACCCTCAACGCAGATATTCCGCTCGCGATCGATCACTTTCGTTACTTTGCCGGCGCCATCCGCGCACAGGAGGGTGGTGTGTCACAGCTCAATGAGGATCTCGTCGCTTACCACTTCCACGAGCCGCTCGGAGTGGTCGGCCAGATCATCCCCTGGAACTTCCCGATCCTCATGGCGACGTGGAAACTCGCCCCCGCACTTGCGGCCGGGAATGCCATCGTGCTGAAGCCAGCCGAGCAGACCCCCGCGTCGATCCTCGTGATGTTCGAGCTCATTGGCGACCTGCTCCCGGCGGGCGTGGTGAACATCGTCAACGGGTTCGGCGTCGAGGCGGGAAAGCCGCTCGCGTCGAACAAGAGAATCCGCAAGATCGCATTCACGGGCGAAACCACCACGGGCCGCCTCATCATGCAGTACGCCTCGGAGAACATCATTCCCGTAACGCTTGAACTCGGGGGCAAGAGCCCCAATATCTTCTTCGACGATGTCATGGCGAAGGATGATGCGTACTTCGACAAGGCCCAAGAGGGCTTCACCATGTTCGCACTCAACCAGGGCGAGGTCTGCACCTGCCCGTCGCGGGCGCTGATCCAGGAGTCGATCGCCGGCGATTTCCTCGACGCGGTCGTGGAGCGCACGCGTCGGATCACTCGTGGCAACCCTCTCGACACCGACACCATGGTCGGGGCTCAAGCATCGAACGATCAGTTTGAGAAGATCAAGTCCTACCTTGATATCGGAAGGCAGGAGGGGGCGCAGGTACTCATTGGCGGGGATGTCGAGGATCTCGGAGGGGAGTTCTCGGGTGGGTTCTACATCCAGCCGACGATCTTCCGCGGGGATAATTCGATGCGCATCTTCCAGGAGGAGATTTTCGGTCCAGTAGTTTCGGCGACCACCTTTACCGATTTCGACGATGCGATCCGCATCGCGAACGACACCTTGTATGGTCTCGGCGCGGGAGTATGGAGCCGCAACGGCAACACCGCGTATCGGGCCGGTCGCGCAATCCAGGCCGGACGTGTGTGGGTAAACAATTACCACGCATACCCCGCTCACGCAGCATTCGGTGGGTACAAGTCGAGCGGCATCGGGCGGGAAAACCACCTGATGATGCTCGATCACTACCAGCAGACGAAGAACCTGCTCGTCAGCTACCGCGAAACCGCAGACGGATTCTTCTAAACCGATGAACACGAAGGTTGACGCAGACGATGCGTGCGACCTCCCCGCGGGGGCGTCGACGGAGCCAATTGCTGGCTGCGTCGACGCCCGACCGGAGGTCGCGGGCGAGACGGAGAGCCGCCTTGCATTCACCCCCGCTGCCCTGGAACTGATCGAGCGGCTGTGGGTGATCCACGGGCCGCTGATGTTCCACCAGTCGGGTGGCTGCTGCGACGGGAGCGCGCCAATGTGTTACCCGGAGGGCGAGTTCAAAACGGGAGGTCAAGACATCCTGCTCGGCACTCTGGTGCTCCCCGCGCTCGGAGGAACAGCCGCGACACGTGAAATTGGCTTCTGGATGTCTCGTGAGCAATTCGCCGCCTGGGCACACACCCATCTGACCATCGATGCGGTTCCCGGACGCGGGGCCGGGTTCTCTCTTGAGGCCCCAGAGGGCAAACGGTTCCTGATCCGCTCGCGATTGCTCTAGATGGGCCGACGAGGCGGCCCGCTGCGCTACCTGTGCGTTCCTCGCATCGGCTAGTGTGACCCCCATGAGCGAAGCCACGAGCCCGAGCCGGATCTACCCGGCGAATGCGGCCGGATCCACCCCCGAAATGGTGACGGTAAAGAAGCGCACCGTGTTCGCCTGGTCACTCTGGGATTGGGGATCCGCCGCGTTCAATGCGGTCGTGACAACCTTTGTATTCGCGGTCTATCTGACGAGCGAATCGTTCGGGCCCGAAGCAGTGACCTCAGCCCGCCTCGGCACCGCACTGCTGATTGCGGGCATCGTAGTGGCACTGCTGGCACCCGTAATCGGCAAACTCACCGATGCGGCTGGGCGGCGCAAGACCTGGCTTGGCATCAATACCGCCGTGGTCGTGGCCGCAACCGCGCTGCTCGTGTTGGTTGCTCCGGCCGAACAGTACCTGCTGCTCGGGCTCGTACTGCTCGCCATTGGCAACGTCGCGTTTGAATTTGCGAGCGTCAGCTACAACTCGATGCTGCGACAGATCTCGACGAACGCGAACGTCGGCAAGGTGTCGGGCTTCGGGTGGGGCATGGGATACCTCGGTGGCATCGTGCTGCTTGCGATCATCCTCGTCGGGTTCATCTTTCCCGACGTCGGCTGGTTTGGGGTCACCTCGGAGGACGGCTGGAACGTGCGCGTCGCGATGATCATCGCCGCGGCCTGGTTCGCGCTCTTCTCAATCCCGGTGTTTCTCGCCGTGCCCGAGATCCCGGCGCTGCCGGAGTCGCAGCGCCAAAAGGTGACTGTCTTCGGCGCGTATCGCGAGCTCTTCCAAAGCGTCTCGGAGCTCTGGAAGAACGCGCGCCAGACCCTCTACTTCCTGATCGCGAGCGCGGTGTTTCGTGACGGTCTCGCCGGGGTATTCACGTTCGGCGGCGTGATTGCGGCGCTGAGCTTCGGGTTCGATAGTTCGACGGTCATCATCTTCGCGATCGCCGCCAACGTCGTCGCCGGCCTCGCAACGATTCTGATGGGGCTGCTCGAGGATCGCCTCGGCGCGAAGAACGTCATGGTGACCTCGATCCTCCTCATGATCATCTGCGCACTGCTCGTGTTCCTCCTGAATCCGCTCGGCACCTGGGTGTTTTGGGTCTTCGGCTTGGCGCTGTGTATCTTCGTCGGCCCAGTGCAGTCAGCGAGTCGGTCGTACCTGGCGAAGCTCATCCCGGCGGGCCGTGAGGGCGAGATCTTCGGGCTCTACGCCACGACCGGGCGCGCGGTGTCCTTCCTCGCGCCGGCAGCATTCACCCTCTCCGTCGCACTGGGCGGCGCGGCGATCTTTGGAATCGTCGGTATCGCAATGGTGCTGCTCCTCGGGCTGCTCCTGCTGCTCCCGGTCAGCGCGCACCGGTCAGCCGCCACAACCGAGTAATCTGGGCAGGTGCCCCGCCCCGAACTCAGCCCTGAACAGTCGGCCGTCTTCGAGCGGATCGAACACACTCGCGAGCACGTATTCGTCACGGGGCGTGCGGGCACCGGCAAGTCGACGATCCTGAACCATCTTGCCTGGCACACGAGCAAGATCATTGCAGTGTGTGCGCCGACCGGCGTGGCCGCGCTGAACGTGGGTGGCCAGACGATCCACTCGTTGCTGCGACTCCCCACCGGGGTGATTGCGGATCACGACCTCGACCAGCCCGCAGAGCTCAAGAAGATGCTTGCCGCGATCGACACCCTCGTCATCGACGAGATCTCGATGGTGTCTGCCGACCTGATGGACGCGATCGACCGCTCGCTGCGGCAGGCTCGCGGCAAGCGCCACGACCCGTTTGGGGGCGTGCAGATCATCATGTTCGGCGACCCGTATCAGCTGCCTCCAGTGCCGCCGCGCGATCCACACGAGCGCGCCTACTTCGACGACACCTACCGGTCGCTCTGGTTCTTCGACGCGAAGGCGTGGGCTGATGCGCCACTCGCGATCATCGAACTCGTCGAGGTGCACCGGCAGCGCGACGACCGGTTCAAGCAGATTCTCGGGGCTGTGCGGCACGGCGAGGTGACCGCCGACATGGCGGAGGAGCTCAACGCCGCGGGCGCCCGGCCCGCCCCCGAGGGCGTCATCACGCTCGCGACCACCAATGCCACGGTCTCCCGCATCAACGCCGAGCGCCTGGCGAAGATCACCGGAACGCCGCTGAAGGCCGTCGCCGAGATCAATGGCGAGTTTCGCGAGAACACGTACCCGGCCGACGAGGTGCTCGAGCTGAAGCCGGGCGCGCAGGTGATGTTCTTGCGCAACGATTCGGACGGGCGCTGGGTGAACGGCACCATCGGCACGGTCTCGCGCGTCACCGGTACCGTCTGGGTGGAAGTTGGCGACGAGGAGTTCGAGGTCGAGCCCACCACCTGGGAGCGCTACCGCTACCGCTACGATGCCGAGACGAAGAAGCTCGAGAAGGAGGTCGTGGCCGAGTTCGAGCAGTTCCCGCTGCGCCTCGCGTGGGCGGTGACCGTGCACAAGTCGCAGGGTCACACGTATGACGCGGCGGTGGTGGATCTCGGCCCGCGGGCATTCACGGCCGGGCAGACCTACGTCGCCCTGAGCCGGGTGCGATCCATCGAAGGGCTCTACCTGCGCCGACCGCTCGAGCCGCGTGACGTGATCGTCGACCCGAACGTGGTGCGGTTCATGCGAGCCGCTGGCCAGGCCGGCATCGTCTCGCACGAGGCGCCTGCATAATCACCTCGTTGGTCTGAGTCAGCCAAGGCCCGACCGGGTGTGCCGCTTACGCGCGATCGGGCGCGTCTGTCGCGGCCTGCGCTGCGTCGTGATCGAGCACTGCGGTGAGCGTACGCACCTCGTGCTGTCGCGCCTCCGTCTCGACGAGATCCGGGTCAGCTCCAGCCTCGATCAAGTCAATTATCGCCTCGTGCTCCGCGATCGAGGCAACCGCGCGACCCGGCGCATACCAAAACGCCGAACGTCGAATGATGTCCATGCGTAACCACTCCTGGTGCACCATGCCCATCAGTCGCTCGTCGTCGCAGCGCGAGCAGAGCAACTCGTGAAACTGCCGGTTGAGCGACCCGAACCGAGCTGTGTCGTAGGCTTCGAGCGACTCGCGCATCGCCGCGTTCAACTCGCGCGCCCTCGCCAGATCGTCTGCCGTCAGTCGCTCGGCCGAAAGTGCGGTCGCGAGCCCCTCAAGCCGCGCGAGCAACCTGATGGTGCGCTTCCACGCGTCGGCGTCAAAGGTCTTCACGAGCGCGCCAACGTTGGGCACGATGTCGACCCAGCCCTCGGCCTCAAGCCGGCGCAACGACTCTCGCCACGGCACCGAACTGATGCCGTGTTCGCGGCCCAATTGGTCGATCACCAAGCGGAAGCCGGGACCGTACGTTCCGTCCATGATGCGCTGCTTCAGAATGTCGTAGGCCTGCTCCGACTTCGACTTTACTAGCTCCGCCATTGGCGTTCCTCTCGCTCCTGCGGGGCCCCAGGGTAGGGAGACAACGCAGTCTGCGCATCACTGTGGACACTGCCCAAATCCTATCAATTATCGCGCGCGATCCCCAGTGAATCCCCGCAGTCCTGCCGTGAATCTCACGATCAGGGCGTCTCTCGTGGCCCCCGGAGACGCTAGAGGCGTACCTCGGGCTGCACTAGGGCCCGAGGGGGCTGGGTTCAGGCCGTGCGGGCGATCAGCTCGCGCACCGTGCGGAGGTTGCGCGCGGTGCCCGGGACGCCGAGCGCGCGGTCGAGCACCGTCCTCGTAAGCTTCGTCCGAGCGGCACCACCTGCGCCGTAGTGGATCCACAGGTCGTTGCCGACCATCGCGAGCCGCTCCCCCTCACCGAGCCTCGGCGCGAGCGTCTCGATCGCTTCCCCGCGCGCGGGCCCCGCGAGGAACATCGCGTGCACGCGGGTCTCGTCCTCCGGCAGTGGATCGACGAACGGACGCGCCTGGGCCGATGCGGCGAGCTCCTCGTGCAGGCGCAGAATCACGGGGGTGTCGACCCCGAACTCCCGCGCGATGAGCGCACGCACCTCGTCGCAGGCATCGGCCGGCACGGGTGGCAGGTCGCAGATGATGTTTCCGCTCTGGATGTAGGTTTCGATGTCGGTGAGCGCCGTCTGCGCGGCGAGCGCGGACCTGAGCTCGGCCATGGGCACGCGGCCTGTGCCGCCCACGTTCACAGCGCGAAGCAGTAAAACACAGTGTGGCATCTTCTTTCCCGGGGCTCGGCGGTGGGTGGTCACCGCTCACTAGTCGAAGCGGAGACTTTCGTCGCGGATTTCGCCGCGGCCTTCGCCGCGCGCTTGCTCTCGCGCACTCTCAGGAGCGAATCAGGCGAAACGATGTCAGCCACGCTCCGAAAGCTGCCCTCCTCCCCGTAGGGGTCCGAGGCCTCGCGCCACCCGGCCCCGGCGAAACCCACCTGCTTGCCGAGCAGCGCAAGGAAGATACGCGCCTTCTGCTCACCGAAGCCGGGCAGTTTCTTCAGTCGCTTTAGCACCGTCGGACCGTCGGGGTTGCCGTCAGTCCAGATCGCTGCGGCATCGCCGCCCCACTGGTCACGCAGCACCTGCGCCAGCTCCTGCACCCGGCCAGCCATCGAACCCGGGAACCGATGCACCGCGGGGGTCTGCTTGAACACCGCGACGAACTCCTCGGGATCCGCGCCGGCGATCGCTGCCACGTCGAGCGTGCCGAGCCGCTCCTTGATCTTCAACGGGCCCGCGAACGCGAGCTCCATCGCGACCTGCTGGTCGAGCAGCATTCCGACCAGCAGCGCGAACGGGTCGCTGGTCAGGAGCGCATCGGCGGCTTCGTTGTCGGTGAGGTGCAGTGCCATGCCCTCAGTCTGTCACTCTCAGGCAGACCCGGCCAGATGCAGTCCACTGTGGGGTCGAGCAGTGGATGCGCCGACCGCCCTGTCTCATGGCACGGTTGCGGGGAGGGTCCCGCGCTGTCGAACTAAGCCTTAGAAAGCTCGGTGTCACCGTCAGCGAGTTCAAGCGACTCGATCGCGGGCAACACCTCACCGAGAATCGCGGCGGCGTTCTCGCCGGGTTCGAGCGACTCAACACCACTGAGCTTGCGTTGCAACGCGCGGGTGCGCGTGCCAGCCTGCTCCACCGTGTTCTGGACGGTCTTGAGCTGCTTCCCCACCTTGTCCCACACGTCGCCATACTTTTCGAACTCGCTCTTGGCGGCACTCAGCACCTTCCACACCTCGCTCGAACGCTTCTCGATCGCAAGCGTGCGGAACCCCATCTGCAAGCTATTCAGCAGCGACATCAGGGTCGTCGGCCCGACCACGGCAATGCGATGTTCGTTCTGCAGCTTGGAGACGAAGCCCGGGCGACGCATGACCTCGGCAAAGAGCCCCTCGGTGGGGAAGTACATCACGCCAAAGTCTGTGGTGTGCGGCGGATCCACATATTTGCTCGAGATGAGCTTCGCCTGCGCGAGCACCGCGCGTTCGATGTCGCGCCCGGCGATGTCGATCGCGGAGAGGTCGCCAGACTCCTGCGCGGTGAGCAGGCGCTCGTAGTCTTCCTGCGGAAATTTCGAGTCGATCGGCAGCCACACCGGAGTCTCACCGTCACCCGCGCCCGGCAGCTTCACCGCGAACTCGACGCGCTCGTTCGAATCGGGCAACACCGCCACGTTTTCGGCGTACTGGTCTGAGGTCAGCACGTCTTGCAGCTGCCGCGCGAGCTGCACCTCGCCCCAACCGCCGCGCGACTTCACGTTCGTGAGCACCCGCTTCAAGCCCCCCACATCGGTCGCGAGGGTCTGCATCTCACCCAGGCCCTTCTGCACCTGCTCCAGCCGCTCACTGACGAGCGAGAACGACTCGCCCAGGCGCTTCTCGAGCGTGCCCTGCAGTTTTTCGTCGACCGTCTCGCGCATCTTTTCGAGCTTCGCTTCGTTGCCCAGTCGTAGCTTCTCGAGTTCGACGCTGAGCGTCTCGCGCAATTCGGCCTGCTTCTTCACATTGGTATCTGTCAGCCCCCGAATTTGCTTCGCGTTCTCATCTAGCGCGGTCCTCAGCGTGCCCTGCAGCCTCTCATCGACGGTTTCACGCACCTTTTCGAGCTTGGTTTCAGTGTCAGTGCGGATCGCTTCGAGCCGCCCCTCCACCGATTTGCGCAGTTCGGTGCCCTGCGCCCCGAGTTCCTCACGCAGCTGCGCGCTCGCCATGGTGCGCGCCTCACGCTCGCGGGACAATTCGGCCGCCTGCGACTCGCTCGCCGCGCGCACCGCCTGGCCAAGTTCGACGCGCTGCGCCTGCAGGTCTTGACGCAGCAGGGCGGTGCCGGCCTGCTGCTCTTCACGCAGCACTCGCACGAGCGCCTCGAGCTCGCCGACTGAACCCGACTTACCCCTGCCCCACCGCACGAGCACCGCAGCCAGCACCCCGAGCACCGCCAGCAGATTCAGCACCAGCAGTACGATCACAACCACGTCCATGTTTTCTCCGCTGTTCTCCGCTGTTCACCGCGATCAGCCGGTGTTCGGCTGTACACGTAACCTATAGGCGCGCACTGACATTCTCGCGAGCCCTATCGCACCGCAGTGCGACGCATACAGAGCCAGGTGCCCGCGAGCGCAAGCAGAGCTACTCCGATTGCTCCGACCGCGACCATCGGCAGCGTCATCGCCGCAAAGATCTCACCGAGGCGAGGCGCAAAGAAGAGCAGGAGAAGCGCCGCCGCAAGCCCAAGTACCAGCCCCAGCACTGTTGGTCCCTTCGCTCCGAATCTCACCCATACCGCCCCGAAGATCCCGCCGATTGAGAGTGACACAAAGGTGCCTATGAACGCGCTCGCGAGCAACTGCCAGGGGTTTCCGGCGCCGACCACGTAGGTATCGAGCACGTACAGTCCGAAGAACCAGTGGTTAGTCGCGAGTTCGAGTCCCAATAGCGCGACCATGAGTAGCGAGATATACGCCGCCTGCACGAGGTGTGCGAGCGCGGTGCCCGCAACAAATGCCCGGCGCGTGGTGCCGAGTGCAAGGGCAAATGGGAAGGTGGTGGAGACCGCCTGCACGCCTAAATAGATCAGAAACCCGGGCAGCGCCCAGAACATGGCTTGATTTGAGCGGGCACCATCAACGTAGCCGGGGGTGGATGGATCCACACCCGAGCGCTGGATCGCGAGCGCAATGATCGCCGAGATCACCAACACGATCAGAAGAATGCTCGCCGGAACGATGAAAGTGATGTCCGGCTTATTCATCTGCAGCCGGGTGACCTTAAGAGCGCGGTTCATGATCGGGTCTCCTCAGTGTTCGGTACGCTCGGTGCGCTGTGCGCGTGCGCGGGGTAGGCGTCAGGCCACTCGGGCCCGTTTTCAGAGGTTTCATGTGCATCGAAACCATAGGCAGCCACGAGTTCTTGTAGCGATACCTGCCCCAGATCGAGCCCGGCCGCGGCAGCAGCCTCGCGGTCCTCCGCGGTCACTCGTCCTTCGACCACCGCAGTGGCGAGGCCACCCACACGGTGACGAGCAAGCACCCTGCGACCCGCGACAAACCCCTCGAGCATCTCGGCCCGGCCCGCTACCTGGAATGCCAGACCTCGCAATTCGTCGACCTCGGCATCCTGCACCACTCGGCCGCGATCCAGGATCACGACCCGCTCAAGCAACCGATCCATCTCACTAATCAGGTGCGTTGAGATGACGAAGGTGCGCGGGTGTTCGCTGAAATCGCGGAGCAGCATGTCATAGAAGTACGTGCGGGCGGTGGCGTCGAGCCCGAGGTAGGGCTCGTCGAAAAAAGTGATGGGTGCACGCGAGGCAAGACCCAACACGATACCGAGCGCCGAGAATTGCCCGCGCGAGAACTTCTTAATGATCGTCTTCTGAGGAATTCGGAAGAGACCGACCAGTTCATTCGCAAGCTTGCCGTCCCAGTTGGGGTAGAAGATTGCCGCAGCTCGCAGAGCGTGCTTGAGCTTATAGTCATCGGGGTAGCGCTGGTTGTCTCGGATGAAGCACAGCTGTTCGAGCACGCTCGCGTGTTCGAAGGGAGCCTGTCCATCGATCAGCACTGATCCCTCGGTGGGCAGATCTTGCGCGGTCGCGAGCGACATGAACGTGGTCTTTCCTGCGCCGTTGCGTCCAAGAAGTCCCGTGATGGTGTTTCGGTGTATTCGCACGCTCACGTCGTCGAGCGCCCGGACGTCCCGGTGCACTCGCGTAAGCCCGCGAGTCTCGATGGCGATGGTCATAGTGTGCCCCTTTCGGCGTGGTCTGCAGCGATTTCTGTGCGCGAAACATGTTCTCGCGCGCTGTCAATGAGGCGGATCACCTCTGCCGTGCTGAGGCCGAGTGCGGCCGCCTCCGCAAGGAGCGGACTGATGTAGTCAGTCACGAACTCGCGGGTGCGCTCAGCCATGATCCGAGATCTTGCTCCTTCAGCAACGAACATGCCAATGCCACGGCGTTTGACCAGCACCTCTCGGTCGACGAGCAGATTCAGTGCCTTGCCCGCCGTGGCGGGGTTGATGCGAAAGTATGCAGCCAGCTCATTGGTCGATGGCACCTGCTCGGCTTCGGCGTAGGTGCCCAGCAGGATGTCGTGTGCGAGCCGGTCCGCCAACTGTTGAAAGATGGGCCGCGATTCGTCGAACACTCGGTACCTCGCATTCTCTGGATCTGTGGGCCAGGCTTCGTAAGTCAACTTCTCTGGTTCATTACTTCACTAACTAACCTACACACCTCAAGCGTGTGTGGCAAGCCCGAGGCGTGGCAGTCAAGCCACGTAGACTCAGCGACGGGAACGCACTCGTGACCCGCCGATGTCGCAAAGGGGCCATATGCATTCACCGTCAGAGTTGCACGATCTGCTCTCCCTGCTCGACACGGCCTTGCGTAGTCGACCCAACACTCCCGAAGCGCTGTCGGAACTGACGGGGATGACCCACACCCAGACACGATCAAGCCTCGAGCAGCTCGAGGTGCTCGGATTCGTCAGCGTGACCAGCGATGTCATCACCTATCGCCGCCCTGAAGCCGCAGCCTCAGGGCTCACCGAACGCTTGCTCGCCGATGTCGACGCCCACCTCACCCAGACCCTCGGGCGAGCGCAGCTCGCGCTCGGCGCCGTACCCGGCCTGGTGCAGGCATGGGCCGAGGGAACCGCAGCCGCCCCGAACTTGCAGGTCGACGTCGCGCACGGCCCCTGGGCTCCTGCCGACATGTGGCGGCTGCAATCCACTCGCCGGGTTCCGCAGGTCAGCGATGTCTGCATGCCAGACACCCGCGCGTTGTTCTCACCCCAGAACCAGCATCAGGCCGCGTTCTGGGAGGGCCGCGCTGGTCACAAGGTCGAGGTTCGCCTCCTCATGAGCCTCGCGGATGCGACCAACCCCGCCGCGGCTGAGCGAGTGCAAGGTGAACTCGTCTCGGGCGTGAAGATTCGCATGCACCCGAGGCCGCCAAGTTTCTTCTGGATCACAGATAACGACACGGTGGGCCTGCCCCTCTCCTGGGGAGAAGTCTGGCCGCAAACGGTGGTTGCGATTCAGTCACCCACGCTTGCCGCCGCATTCACCTGGATCTACGAGCGCGTGTGGGCCGAAGCGATCTCAGTGGAATCTCTGATGCATCAGCACGGGCAGCCGTGGGACGGGATGCTCCTCCTCATGAACAAAGGGCTCACCATGGATGCAGCCGCGGCCGCGCTTGGGCTTGCACCGCGCACGGGGCGCAGGCGCGTGGCCGACGCGATGGCGCACTTCGAGGTTTCCAGCCACTTCTCACTCGGGGCCGCGTGGCAAGCACAGGTGCTGCGCGACCAAGAAGCTCCGAGCGAGACCTAATCGGGCGCACCGCACCCCTGGGCAAACGGTCAGTCATCGGTGACGACCTCACCCAGAAGAAGTGGATCTACCGCACACCCTGCGGTCGCCTCAGCAAACGCCAGTGGAAAGCCGTCCGCATCCTTCACCTCAATGCGGGCGTGTGGGTCGCTCGCTCGAGCCTCTTCGCACAGCGCCACCGCGTGCACGGGTTCTTGGGCGCCGCTCACTGACATGAGCGCCGCAGCGCCCTCCCCCGAATACATCACCTGCATGTGTTCAAGCGTCGGCAGCTGCACGTCTCGGGAGATGCCTTCGGCGCCGGCAGCAGGCGGCAGTGCGGCACCTGATACCTCGGGTCCGCAGACAATGACCGCCCACTCGTGCAAGAGATCGCGCGCTTCTCCCCAGCGCTCAACCTCGGCGATGTTGGCCGCCGCATCACGGGGTGGCGCCGCAGCATCGGTCGTTTCACGCGGCTGGGCGAACACGTCGAGCGCCGGGTGCAGCTCCTCCAGCACATAGGGTCGCAGCGCCTCGGCGAGTGCCGCCGGATCGGCAGCGGTCACGAGCGGATCCACCGCTTGGCTCGCCGCAGTCTGCGCGGCGACAGCCTCGGTGTCGAGGAAGAGCTGTGCGGCGAGGAGACACTCGGAACTGGCCAGCCGTGCAGATCCATCCCAGTCCGCTTGCGGCGCGCACCCAGCAAGACCCAGCGGAAGAACTGGCGAGAGACTGGCGAGAAGCAACAGGCTGGTGCGACGACGGCGGATCATGGCGGACGCACGCGATCGCGAGGGAGGTCTGACATCGCCCCTGGCCTGGGGTCGCCGGTGCGCAGCTCCCGCGCGGGCCCGTCGGGGCCGGCTCACCAGCGTCCCCGTTCCTGCTGGGACAAACGAGGATCCGTGAGTAGCCGATCCACCCATCCGCGTCGCAAGCTCGCGAAGCGCATCGTCGCCGCCGCCAATCGCGTCGGTGACGAACCCGGGCACCGCCCGCTGCAGGCAATCGGTGTAGCCCGACCAATCACCCCAGGCGGATGACGCGTCGCTGTCCCAGGACACAGCTCCGCCTTCGACTGCTTCGAAGACCACCATGCCGGTTGCCAACACCGGCCCAGTCACCCGTGACAGGGTCGCCAGGCCCAACTTGCCCTGATAAAACTTGAGCTTTGCCGCCATAACGGCGCCCGTGTCGCCCGCGGCCATCGCCTTCTGCGTAGCGCCGACCTGACTCGCGGCATCGGAGATGTTGGTGATGCGATAGGTGCGCTGCTTCGCCGCTTCGGCAGCAAGCCCCGCGCCACCCACGGTGGTTCCAGAAGATGCACCCATTCCCCAGGTTCCGACGCAGCCCAACACCGCAAACGGAAGATTCAGTAGCTGTTTCGTGTAGTGCAACCAGGCAACATCGCCTGGGCTCACCCCAGCCGCTTCAAGAATCATTCCGGCCATCGACATCACGTCAGCCAAGCCCATCACGACGCCGAGTGGCGGAAGATATTTCAGATACTCCGTCGCTGCTGCTGCACCGAATCCGACGATCTTCTTGCCAAAGATCGCAACATCGCTACCAAAGCTCTCGAACTTCTCTCCGGTCGATAGTGAACGAAAGGTATTCTCGACCCTGGAATCTCCGTTGATGTACACGATCGCAGGGTTAATTCTCCCGGCCTCCACAACGTCGCCCCGCCAGCCCGTCCAGACCCGGTCGCTCACACCTCGAGTCTGGATCAACACTTCGGTGCCCTGAATGAAGCGACCCGACTTTTCAGAGGGTCCGGCCATCTTCCGCATCGCGGCAAAGTTGCGCGACTGCCCCTCTTGAGTGCCGCCGTACCGGTTGAGCAGCCAATCGTTGGAATACTCCTTCGTGGCGACCTGACCTTCGAATCCCGGGCAATTCGGCTCCGGATAGAACGAGATGCGCCCCGCATACCCTTGCAGTGACAGGTCTGCGCACTGGACGTCGTAGTTCACCGCAATCGTGCGTGAGGGGGCCCTACCATCGAGCGTCACAGTGGTCTGCACGCCTGGCGCAAAGTCGTCATCGAAGCCGGTTGACTCGTCCACCGTGGATCCGTCCTGAACGTCTTCGGCCACAGCCGGCTCCGTAGCGAGCTGCTCGACGCGTGGCACAGCCGCATCGTGCAGCACCGAGCCCGCATCCACCTCACCTGACCAGCCGGTGAAGGCAAAGCCCAGCGGATTTCCGAAGGCCCACAGCTCCACCTGGGTGCCCGCGATCCACGCGTTCGGCGCGAACGGACAGTTCGGCGCGGGATGCACCATGAGGAGCTCGCCGGATTCATCCTCGTAGTCCTCAATCACTCGTCCGCTTTCGTCGCGCACGTTGATCTGGAACTCGATCTGTTGACACGCGATAGCCTTCGCGGTCAGGCTGGTGAATCCGAGGGGGAGCTGCACCTGGCTCGCCAGCACCGTGTCGCTGACACTTCGCGGCGGGGTGCTGCTCATCAGTGTCGATCCGTCGGTGTTGCGGACTTCGATCTGGCCTCGACCTCTGCCAGAGGTGATCTGCCACCCAATGAGCGGATTCATCCCGTCTACCGGTTCCGCGGCAATCGTGAGTGAGGCGTGACGGAGTTCCGGATTGTCGTCGCCGGGTGTTCCGCCGGGCAGAGTTCCTGTGAGCCAGAGGTCGGGCCCCTGCTCCAGCCCACCCGAGGCACAGACACTCGGAACGTTGTTCGGGGTCGCCGTCACGCGCAACACATCTTTCGACACCGCGTAGAGCGTCACCGGGACCCGACAGTCAGCGGCAAATGAGTATCGCGGTTGGAGCGTCAGGGGTCGCGAGACAGTGAATTCTTGCTCGGCTCCGACCCGCATTGAGGGTTCGGTGGTTCCTGCTTGTCCCGCCCTGGAGCCGACCACCACCCATCCTGCGAGTGATGCCTGTTCACCGAAATATCGGGTGTCTTTCACGCGCCGACTGTCGTTGAGATCAAGGAAGTCGGGGGCTGAGACGGTCACCTCGGTTCCCTCTTCAAAGTACGCGGTCGCCGCATCGGGCAGGTTCGCTCCCGCCAGGAAGTTTCCGGCAGTGCCCGCAAGCGACCGAGTGGTGAGCGCAGCACGTGGGTGCGGGCACGTCGTTGTGGTGTCAATTGCAGCAACGTCTGGCACGACCATGCCGTCACTCGCGAGACCGTGCCGAACGCCCACTGCGTGACACACACCGAAGTCGGCCGACACCAACTGAGCGGACGCCCCGGCGCGCACACGCAGGGTGCTCACCTGTTCGTTTCCTCCACGCTGGGCGCCCAGTTCCGCGAGACGATTGTGCCGAGCAAGCGCCGCGGCGACCACGCCCGAGCCGTTCGCCGCCACCAACGCGTCAAAGGACCCGTCAGCTCCCATCCACTCGCGAACAAATGACAGCGACTTGGCTGGCTGCGGTTCGGGTTGGGCATAAAACTCGAGGAGCGTGTCTGCGAACCAGCCCTGCGTGCCGCCCCGAGGCTCAGCACAGTTGGGTGCGTTCAAGAGCGTGAGTGACCCCGGGCCCGAGGCCACCGCCGATACCGGATAGCACGTGGGCCCAAAGGTGACGTTCACTGCGTTGCTTGCCTGCGAGATCGCGGGCACCGTGACACGGGAAACGCCGACTCGAGCTGCGACCGTACTGCGGAAGTCGTAAATTTGGGTATCTGAACGACCGGGCGCAAGCTCGAAATTGAGCTCGGTACCGAGCAGGTATCGCGCACTGTGCGACTGCGTCACAGTTCCCGCATTTGCGTCGAACGCAACGGAGGTGAACCAACTGGTCGATGAGGTGGATCCCGGCGCCTGGGCGAGTGGACAGTTGGGGGCGGGGCCCAGGCCTGAGGGTGCCCCCTCAAACCCGGGCAACAGCACGGAACCCGACGTGCCGCGCACGACGGTGCTCTGGACGAGCACCGTGGCGCAGTTGAAGGTCTGGCGGAACGCGGCACTTGCCCAATTCGCCGCAGCGCTCACTCGCAGCACATCGGAGCCGGAAGCCGTCTCGATGCGTTCCGGCGCCTTCCAGTCGAACGAGGGCTCGCCGCTCGACACTGCCTGTGTCACGAACCCCAACTCGGTGCCGGCAGCAAATCCAGTCGCCGCCTGCCCTGGCTCGCCGCAGTTGTAGGGACGATCGGGCGAGAGCGTGCCAGCGCCCGCGGGTGACACACTGAGTTCAACGACCACACACTCGCGCGGCGTGAGCGCGCCACTCCACTCTGCCGCAGCGTAGCGTTCGTCGCCGGGGTAGCTCAACGTAACCTGCACGAGTGCCTGCTGCGCACCAGCCATGCTCAGGGCAAAATCGCACGCACCCATCCAGATGCCCGTCTCGCACCCGTCGAAGCTGGCTGTCGGTACGGAGCCAGCCGGCGACGCGGTAAGCATGAGTTCGCCCGTGGGTGCACGTTGACCGCTCTCCGCCCCCCAGACGGTCCATCCAGCGCGCACCGCATCTCCTGCGGTCGGGCGAAGGCCCCACCCGCCTGCGGCCGCGAGCGTTCCGTCGAGCGTGAGGTGGCGGTGTCGCACCGTCACCTGCACGGTCGCAGCAGACACGGCTGATTCGTAGCTGGCGTCACTGGGATCGGGCACAAATGTTGCGTGCAGCGTCCGTGTCCCGGCGGTGGGCCAGACAAGCTGACACCCGGTCTCTGGCAGCAACGCGTCTGGCGCCACACTCACGGTGCAGCTCGCACCGCCAAGCTCGCCATCACTCACGACCAGGGTGCCGCGCGGCTCGGGAAGCCACGGGTGAGCTGCGGTAACCCCAGGCCGTACCGTGAGCGGATCGTCCCAGTCGATACTCGCGTGGTCCACCTCGAGGCTGACCACAGGCGCGAGAAGCCCCACGGTGAACGAGAACTGTCGTTCGACGGCCGCGTGCGGATCTCCCTCGCCTGGCACATAGGCAATGTCGATCGCGTGGGAGCCCGCGCCGAGCGATGGGAACGTCACGTTTGCGATGGAGGCCTGCGCAACAGAGACGGGCACCAGCGGGAACAGCCCCAGATCCACTCCATCGAGCGTGACCTGTACCGTGCCCGCGGGCAGCGCCCCACTGACGTGATCGGGGTGCTCGCGCACTGTCACACTCCGAACGAACGATTCTCCAGGTACGATTCCGTCGAGTCCGAGCAGTTCGAGGGATGCGGGCACGGGTTCGACCCGGTGGGGTACCGGGTCACTCGTTGCCCCGCTCAGTCGGTCAGCAGTGGCATCACTCGGGGTGAACCGCGCAACGAAACTGTGCGCCCCGATGGGCAGCTGCGCGGGAAGCATCTCGAGGGACGCTCGCCGCATCTGCTCGGTAACGGCAACTGTGCCGAGTGAGGTTTCAACACCGTCGGTCAAACGCACGAACTCGACGGTCCCGAGCGCCGCATCAGCGAGCGGATCCGGCACCCACGGAATCTCAATATCGGCGTCAAGCCGCACGCTCTCGCTCCACAGGCTCGAACCAGTGCCCGTCACTGCGAGTTCGAAGGCCGGGATATGAGCCGTCACTGAGAGTGCCCCCAGATCTGACGTGCGATCCACAAACCACGGGTCATTGCTGTATGCAGCTTGGAGCATGTGGGTTCCGACCCCAAGCCTGGCTGCATCGAAGGAGAGGTGGACTGAGCTGCCGGTGCCCAAGGTGGAGCTTGCGCCAGGAATGGGGATGCCGTCTGCCAGGAGTTGCACCGTGCCACCCGTTGGGGTGAGCGTGCTGGGAGCGACACCCGCGACGGTGACGATCGTCTCGACGGCTCCGGCGTACGCCACGGTAGGGTGCGCCAGTGTCAGCGTCACCGCGGCGCTCGCTCGCGAAACCTGATGCACGGCCGCGGCGCTCTCCGAGCCGGCGAACCTCGCATCTGCGTCAAACACCGCACGGATCGTCCCGGTACCAAGAGCGGGCGGGAGGGAAGCGGTGGCGGTGTTCCCGCCCGCCAGATCAATGGTGGTCACCAGTTCTGCGCCCGAGAAAATGCGCACCGACCCGCTCGTCACGAGCTCCGAAAGTTCGCCCGTGACGTTAGTGCGAACCTCGACCGAGAAATCGACGGCCTCGCCAATCACGCTTGAGGGAGCACTCACCAACACCGCGGTGCGGGTCGGGATGCGCTCCACGGACTGACTGACGGTCACCGCGTCAGGGAGATAGTGCTGATCTCCGAGATACTCGACCCGCAGATCGTGCGTTCCCAAACCCAGATTCGGCACTGACACCGCGCCCAGCAGGCCCTCTGCGAGCACCACGTCTGCTGCGCTCACGCGCACGAGACCGGTCGGCGCGGGGAGGCCCTCAGCTGGAACGTGAGCCCCCGGATGCACCGAGACCAGATATGTGACCTCGTCTCCGAGCCAGGAAGGGTTTCTACTCATTCGCTGGAGGGATATCGAGCTTTCGACCGCCGCCGTCACTGAGTACGGCAGGCTCGTCGTGCTCGCGCGAAACCGCCCGGCCGCACCTTGGTATGAGGCCGAAACGGTGCGTGTTCCGAAGGTAGCATTGGACAACGTCAGCTGCGCCACTCCCTCGGCGTCCACCTCGACGGTCTGGTCCACCACTCCCACGGTGAACCGCACACTGCCCAGAGAAACGGCGCCGGCACCTGGCTCGAGGGAAGCGACCCTCGCGGTAAAGGTCACGGACTCTCCGGGTGTCGCGATTGGCACCGAGGGGGTCACACTCACCTGGGTGTGATCGGCGGCGAGCGCGAGGTATTCCTGTGCCTCGGCACCGGGATGGTCATCATCTCCCGAATACACTGCGCGAAGGCCGTAGCGCAGCTGCCCGCCATGCGACTCCCCGGCCTCCGTGGTGATCGTCGTGTCGAACACGGCCGTGCCGTCCGGTCCGAGCACTGCTTCCCCCAGCTCGTCTTCACCTCCAAAAAAGGTCACGGTTCCAGTCGGCACCCCTCCGTCGGCCCCTGAATCTACCGTCGCAACGAGTCGCAGCGGATGGCCGCGGAGCCAGTCAAACTCATGATCGGTTTCCATCGCGAGCGTGACCGAGCTTGTGGCACCCGCGGTCTCCACCTCGAGTTCGGCCTGCGAGGCGCGGAAGTGCTCGCTCCCTGAATAGACCGCGCGCACCAGGTAGTTCTCGGTGCCGGGGGCTGACGCATCGATCACCGCCTGCCCAGATGCCGAGTCCCCCGATGTCACCGGAACCGTGATCTGTTCCGCACCCGTAAAGAGGGTGACGGTGCCCGACAGAGGTGCGCCGCCGCCATTCACAGAACGAATGTCGATCGTGTACCGCACAGGGCCACCCCGCAGGGGCTGCTCCGGATCCACGGCGATGGTCAGACTCGTGTCTACGGCACCTTCGGTGAGCACGGTGCCCGCGCACGACGCATCTGCGACATCGATCAGGGTGGGAGTGCCGCTCCACACATCGATGTCTACGCCGTGGCAAGCAGGAACGGTGTTGTTGATGAAACGTGAATCGTCAACAGCAATGTGCGACACCGAGTCGGGCCCGGAGCCATGTGCCCAGAGGGCGCTCGCTCCTGAGGTCGCATGGTTGCCCTGCAGCGTCACATCACTCAGGCGGATGCTCCCGCGGATCGCCTCGACCGCCGCACCGCTTCCGGGCCCTGGAGCATAGCCGTTGCGCAGCGTCAGGCTCACGAGCTCAGAATTCCATGCCGGCGAGTCGTAGCGAAACAGCTGGGTCATATTCGCGCCATCGATCGTCAGCCCGCCGCCGTCAATCGTGACGAACATGGTGATCGAGATGGGCGATGCGAGGAGGACAGTTCCCGCTGCGATGCCTGCATTCGCGGTCACGATACGGCTGATGCCCGAGGGACGCCAGGTGTTGTTCTCTTCGACCGCGGCACGGAGCGTGCAGGTGCCGACTGCGGTTTCACACCAGCCATCGCCGGGAACTGAGTCGGACTCGTCACCCAGCGCATCGACGCAGAAGCTCAGTGGGGGTTTGGAAAGCTGCGGATAGTTGTGTGCCTCGGTGGCATCGGGAGCCCAGGCACACGCCGCACTTCCGAGGCTGATGCCCGGGTACCACCACTGCGTGCCTCCGCTACCGCCTTCGCCACCTTCGCCCTCTCCGGATCCACCCTCAGCACCACCCTCGCCGGATCCACCTTCGCCACCTTCACTCGGCTCGGCAGGCGGCAGCTCGCTAGAGATCACTCCCCCGCTCGCATGATCCTCCTCGGCCCACGCAGGTTGAACAGGTGCCCCCGCGAGAAGCCCGACCACCAGCGCGCCAGCGACACTCCCCGCGACAACCGCGGTGAAGGGAGACCGGCGCAGGATCGGGACAGGAAGTGCGTAGGCCGGCGGCACGCGCCCGCCCACCGATTCGAGGTAGACCGCGACGAGCAGTGCGATGGGAATCACCGTCACGGTGAGTTGAGCGAGAATGAGGAGTGCTGAGATCCACTGTGGTGAAAGACCGGTAACAGCGAGGGCGGCAATTCCCGCCTGCACCGCCGCATAAATCAGCGCCCCGCCGCCGGCGAACGCGACGGCACGCCAGCCCCGGCCGCGCACGAGCTCATTGGAGCGTCGGAGCGTCGCCACCGGGCCGTGCCGTTCGCACGCAGACACGGGCAACACAAGCAGAAATCGCATCCAAAGCGCCGCGGCGAGCCCGAACGGGATCGCCGCGGTCACCAGCCAACGCCAAGAGGGCCACCGCGTCGACACCTTCGTGCGGACTTGCCAGAGACTCGTACCCGCCCGGGCGACAAGTCCGACTATCCCCACCACGCTCACCACCGGCGCGAGCACCACCAGCGCTGCGAGTACCAGGATGGCAAGAGCCAAGGCGCCCAGGTATGCAGGGGTGCGCGAGCCTCCGCGCACGAGTTCTGAGAACACACCCCCTCGTTCCGTGCCCCGGCTCGTTCCCGCAAGCACCGCTGCCGTGGCGAGGTAACCCGCCCCCGCAATGGCGGCAAGCACAAGCCCCGCGGGCAGACCGACTTGGAGCACCAAGCTCAACACCCCGGGTGCCGTCAGGGCACCCTCGGCAAACAGCGAGCCGCGTTGAGCCCAGGCAAGTTCAGAAACGAAGAGGATGGCGACGGCACTCACTAACGCCGCGAGCCCGCTCATGAGCGCCAGTACGGCGACCGCTGGGCCAAAGCCAGACCGGGTCATATCGAGTGCGCGACGAAGTGTCGCTCGTCGCGCATGCTGCTGGCGTGCCATCGTGCTGCCCCTTTGCGTTCGGAGTGCGCCCTGCACCTCCGATTCAGTTCCCGCAGATCAGAGAGTAAACCCCAGAGTGTGGCCAAATGTGGCCACAGTCCGGTATCGGCCACGAGCGCCTCCGGTCAGATTCAAACTTCTCCCGGCATTCCGGCCCCGCCGCGCTGGCGAACGTGCGGAATCTGGACCTCGAGCCGAAGACAGCAACCCGGCTACAGTGGGTGCATGGCGCTCCTGATCCCTTTCAACGGCATTCATCCGCAGGTCGACCCCACCGCGTGGCTCGCACCGAATGCAACCCTGATCGGCGACGTACGCGTCGGCCCGGGTGCCAGCGTGTGGTTCGGCGCGGTGCTACGCGGCGACATGGATCGCATCGAGCTCGGAGCGGGCAGCAACCTGCAAGACAATGTCGTCGTGCACACCGACCACGGCGTATCGACCATCATCGGCGAGAACGTTGGGGTCGGCCACCTCGCCCTCATTCACGGTGCGACCATTGGCGACGGCTGCCTCATCGGCATGGGCGCCAAGCTCCTGAACAACTCGGTGATCGGCGCTGGCGCGTTCGTCGCGGCGAGCGCACTCGTGCTCGAGGGGCAGCAGGTCGAGCCCGGACACCTCGTGGCAGGTCTGCCCGCGAAGGACCGCGGCCCTATGGGCGAGGAGATGGCCGAGCGCGTGCGCTCGAACGCCTTCCATTACCAGGAGCTTGCGGCCCAGTACCGCGCCTCGGGCATGTGACCAGGCGGACGCCGCGGCGATCCACCGGGGAGTAAATTACCGGCGCAACTTGGCCATCACCCTGTCACTGGCAGCAGTAGGGCTACGACCGTCGGGTCCACCGGAAGGTGAGGAGGCTCACCATGAGCCCCACGACGAGCCACACCCCGAGGTTGAGCGCAACGAGCCCAAGGTCCCAGGTGCCACCCTGTTCCGCCTCCGCGAAGTGCTCGGGGAGAAACACGCTGCGCATGCCCTGCGCAAGCCACTTCAAGGGAAACACCGCGGCGATATTCTGCAGCCACTCGGGCAGCATCGTGAACATGAGGTAGACCCCCGAGATGAACTGCAGAATGAGCACAATTGGCAGTACCACCGCGGTTGCACTACGCGATGAGCGGGGCAGGGCCGAGAGTGCCACCCCGAGCAAGGCCATGGTCACGATGCCGAGCAGGAACACCCAGGCAAACCGCAGCCACAGTTCGGGTTCGGTCGGCAGTCGCACCCCCAGCACGAGCGCGGCGAAGATGAACAGCAGCCCAATTTGCAGGATCGTGGTGCCAACCAGCATCCCCACCTTCCCCAGAAAATAGCTCACCGGCGAAATCGGCGTGCCCCCGAGTCGTTTCAGCCACCCCTCGCTCTTCTCGCGCGCGATATCGACCGCGAGATTCTGTAGGCCTGAAAGCAGGATCGCTGCCGCCACCATGCCCGGAAGGTAATACTCGGCCATCGAGATGCCTCCCGTGCCGTCGGGCCGCACACCGACGTCACCCTGAGCCGAGAATGCGGTACCGAAGATGGCGAGCAGCAGCACCGGGAAGAGGAACGTGAAGAAGACGGTATCTGCGGTGCGAAAATACGCGCGCAGCTCGAGCCGGGCCGAGGCGATCGCTCCGCTCAGCACGCCGGGCACACGGGGGTGGATCGCGCTCGTTACTCCACCGGAAGCCGGAAGGCCTGCGCTCGCACCCGCACCACCGCCAGCACTCTCGCCGCTGCCGCCTGCGTTCGTGACGCGGGCGCTCATGCCGCGACCTCCCCTTCGTGGTCGCCGATGAGGGCGAGATAGATGTCTTCGAGCTCGGGCCTGCGCACCTGCAGCTCGGCGGGCTCGCCGCCCATGTGCTGCTGCAGCTGCGCGACCAGTTGGGCAGGTCGCTCCGTGCGCTCCTCACGCACAGCACCGCTGGCATCCCGCCAGCTCACCACGGGCACTCGCGCCTCTGCTCCTCCAAGTTCCGCGGGAGGCGCCTCCGCCACGATTCGCCCACCCGTCAATACGCCAACGCGATCCGCCAGCACCGCCGCCTCGTCGAGATAGTGGGTGGTGAGCACGATCGCGGTGCCCTCGGTCGCCAGCGCCTCGAGCATCGACCAAAACTGGCGCCTCGCCTCGGGGTCGAAGCCCGTGGTCGGCTCATCAAGGAACAAGAGCTCGGGGCGTCCGACGATCCCGAGCGCGACATCGAGGCGGCGCTGTTGCCCGCCCGACATCTTGCTCGCGCGCTTTCCCGCGTGCTCGGCCAGCCCCACCATGTCGAGTACCTCGTCGACCCCACGGGGATTCGGGTAGAAGGTTCGGAAGTGCGCGACCAGCTCTCGCGGTGTGCTCGGGCCGAGGTCTCCGGTCTGCTGCGAGACGATGCCGATGCGGGATCGCCACTCCCGTGAGGCGCCAAGCGGATCCGCGCCGAGCACGCGCACTGTGCCCGAATCGGCGCGACGAAACCCCTCCAGTATCTCGATGGCGGTACTTTTGCCCGCTCCGTTCGGGCCCAGCAGAGCATAGGTTTCCCCGGGGGCGATCGCCAGATCCACCCCGTCGAGCACCTGGCGGTCGCCGTAGCGCTTACTCAGGCCGCGCACCTCAATGACCGCGTCGTGACGGCTCTCACTGTGTGTCGCGTGTGGTTGCATATCGCAAGCCTGTCAGTGTCCGCGTTGCTGCAACAGCGTCTGCTGGGGCGCTGGCCCCGTCGAGGGGGCGCAATTCCACGTCCGGACAGAGTCTCGCGGTGGAATTGCGACTCCTCGGCGGAGGGGGAAGGGCGGGAAGGGAGGGAGGGAAGGAGGGAAGAGAGGGAGAGGGAAAGGGAAAGGGAAAGGGAGAAGAAGGAGGCAGGGGGCTGAGTAGGCTGGGCGAGTGACCGTCAGCGACCCGCAGCACCTGCCAAGTTCAGACCCCACCGCACACCCGCGCGGCTTCGCCTCAGACAACTACGCCGGGGCCCACCCCGAGGTGCTCGAGGCCATCGTCGCGGCCAACGTGGGCCACGCTCCCGCTTACGGCGACGATCCCTGGACCGCCCGCCTCACCGACTGGGCCCGCACGGCATTCGGCCCTATGGCGCAGATCTTCCCGGTGTTCAACGGCACGGGCGCGAATGTGCTCGGTCTGCAGGCATCCCTCCCCCGCTGGGGCGCAGTCATTTGCGCTGCGAGCGCACACATCAACGTCGACGAGGGCGGCGCGCCCGAGAAGGTCGGCGGTCTCAAGCTCCTGACCATCGACACTCCCGATGGCAAGCTCACCCCCGATCTGGTGGATCGCGAGGCCTGGGGGTGGGGAAATGAGCATCGCGCGCAACCGCTCGCGGTCTCGATTACCCAGACCACCGAGTTCGGCACGTGCTACACGCTGGCTGAGATTCGGGCGCTGGCGGATCAGGCCCACCGCCACGGCATGGAGCTGCACATGGACGGGTCCCGCCTCGGCAACGCGGCCGCGCACCTCGGCGCCTCGCTCGCCGAGATCACCACCGAGGCTGGCGTCGACGTGTTGAGCCTCGGGGGCACGAAGAACGGGCTGCTCGGGGCCGAGGCTGTCGTGGTGATCCACCCGGAGAAGGCGCGCGGGCTGCACTACCTGCGCAAAACGAACATGCAGTTGGGCTCGAAAATGCGGTTTCTCTCGGCGCAGTTGCTTGCGCTGTACGACGGCGACCTCTGGCTGCGATCGGCAACCCACGCGAATTCCATGGCCGCGCGGCTGAGTGCCGGCATCGAGCGGCTTTCGATGAGCGGAGGGGTGCCCGGTCTGCAACTCGCGCAACGCACCGAGTCGAACGCGGTGTTCGCTCTCGTGTCGGCGGCCGCTCAGGAACGCGCACGGCGACAGTTTCATTTCTACAGCTGGCCCGGCAATGACGAGCTTGTGCGCCTCATGTGCTCGTTCGACACCACACCCGAAGACGTCGACGCGCTCCTCGCCACCTTCGCCGAGCTTGCTCGTAGCTAGACCCCGACCCCGTCGAACACGAGCCTCGCGGCGATCAGCACCATCACCACGGCGACCGACCAGTCAAGCACCTGCCACGCACGCGGCGACGCAAAGAAGCGGGTCAGCGCGCGTGCACCGTATCCGATCAGCGCGAACCAGGCGAGGCTCGCGATCGCGCCGCCCAGCGCAAACCACCAACGCTCGGGGTCTCCCTGCGCATTCCCGATTGACCCCATGAGCACCATCGTGTCGAGGTAGACGTGCGGGTTCAGCCAGGTGATGGCGAGGCACGCGAGCACGGCCTTCTTGAGCGAAACCTGCGAGCCTTCGGTCGCCACCAACCCGATCGGGCGGATCGCGCGTCGCACCGCGCCCCACGCGTACCAGAGCAGGAACACCACGCCACCCCACCGCACGATCTCGATGACGAGCGGGGCCCGCTCGATCACGAAGCCGATCCCCGCGACCCCCGCAAACTCGAGGAGCGCGTCGGCAAGGCCGCAAATCAGCACGACGGGCAGCACAAACTGCCGCCGGATCCCTTGCTGCAGCACGAACGCGTTCTGCGCGCCGATGGCCGCGATAAGCGAGAGTCCGGTGCCGAAGCCGACGAGCATGGGGGTAATCACCCTTTGACGCTACGACCCAAACCAACGCAGTTCCTAATTTAGAATGCCTAACTTTATTTACGAAGCATTAGCATTACTTCATCAAGCTCCGCCACCAACAATGAGTTCCTGCCGGCGCAGAAACGAGGGAGCGCATGGATCTGCCAGTCGAGCACCTCGCAACCTTCGCGGCCATCGTGGATGAGGGCAGCTTCGAGGGTGCCGCGCGGCGACTCCATATCACCCCATCTGCAGTCAGCCAGCGGGTGAAAGCCATGGAACAGCGGGTGGGCTCGGTACTGCTGCAGCGCACCCGCCCCGTGCTCCTTACCGCCGCGGGCACCACCGTCTTGCGCGTTGCCCGACAGCTCGATCGCATCGTCGACGATGCAACGAGAGAGCTCGGCAGCGGTCCTTCAGGCGGCACGGTCATCCCAATCGTGGTGAACGCCGATTCCCTTGCAACCTGGTTCATTCCCGCTCTCGCGCGCGCCTCGCGGGAGACGTCAGCTCACTTTGAAGTGATCCGCGCCGACGAGACCCTCAGTACTGAACAATTGCGACGAGGAGAGGTGATGGCGGCTCTCACCGCGACCCGCGAGCCAGTTCCGGGGTGCACGAGCACCCGGATTGTCACCGACCGATACCGTGCGGTCGCCGCGCCCGAGTTTGCGGCACGCCACTTCCCCGTTGGCGTCACCCCAGATGCGTTGCGCCTCGCACCAATGATCGAATTCGACCGGCAGGATGCATTCCAGCGTCGATTCATTCGCCGGATCACCCAGACAGAAGTCGATCCGCCACGACATTACATACCGTCGTCGGCGGAGTTTGCTCTCGCGATTGAGCTCGGTATGGGCTGGGGAATGCTGCCAGAACTGCAGTGCCGGACGCCACTTTCGGACGGTCGCCTCGTGGAGATCGGACCGGGATCCACAATCGCCTTGCCGCTGTACTGGCAACGCTGGAACTTGCATTCTGCAGTCCTCGACCGGCTCTCCGAAATCGTGACGGAGGAGGCACGGGCCGCACTAGGCTCGATAGAGTCGAAGGGGGCCCGCGCATGATGGGGGTGATGCAGGGGTTTGCCCTGATTCTCGGCATTATCGGCGCCGGCTATCTCGCGTCACGGTTCGGCGTGGTCAAGGGCGACCAGCGGCTCGTGCTCAATCGGGTCGCCTTCTACGTTGCCACCCCGGCGCTTCTGTTCGTGGTGCTGCAGCGCAGTGATCCAGCGGTCATCGTCTCTCCGGTGATCCTCATTACCGGGCTGGCCGCGGTGGTGGTCGCGGGCATCTACGTGGTCGTGTCTCGGCTCTGGTTTCGCCGCAACCTCGCGAGCACTACGCTCGGGGCCACAAGCGCGGGCTACGTGAACTCGAACAATCTGGGTCTCCCCGTCGCAATCTACATCCTCGGTGATGCTGCGTACGTCGCGCCGCTTATTCTGCTGCAGGTGGTGGTGTTCGCACCGCTGATCCTCGCCATTCTCGAGTCGACCCGGGGCAACCAACGCGGTGCGGTGGTCGCGCTGGGTCGGGCGGCACGCAACCCCATCATTGTCGCCTCGATGTTGGGCCTGCTGGTTGCGTTGCTCGATCTGCGGGTGCCCGAGATCTTCCTGAATCCCATCGAGATGATCGGTGACGCGTCAATCCCCATGGTTCTGTTGAGCTTCGGCATTTCGCTGCACGGGCAGCGCGTGCTGCAAGCCGGTGCGGATCGCCCCGCCGTTCTCGTGGCAAGCGGCATCAAACTGCTCGTGATGCCCGCCCTCACCTGGGTGCTGTGCCTCGCCTTCGGGCTGAACGCGCACGAGACCTTCGTCGCGACCACGATCGCCGCGCTTCCGACCGCGCAAAACGTGTACAACTACGCTGCCACCTATCGGCGTGCAGAAACGCAGGTGCGCGACACCGTGTTCTTGACCACGTTCGCCTCCCTCCCGGTGATCGCGGCGATTGCGTGGTTGTTGGCCGCTTAGGTGGGGAAAGGGCCGTGGACGCTCCAGCCACTGCCACAGTCCCAGTCCCAGTCCCTGTCCCTTATTCAGTTCACGGTGCCCTATTCGCGGAAATTAGGGTGCCTCAGGTGAACAAGGCACCATTTCCCCAGCTTTGTCTCGCGTTTTCGTTACACAGTGGATCACGGCCAGGAATATTGTCCAGCACCGGAGCGTTCACACCCACGGCACTTCCGACAGTTCTAAAGCTCGCCGGGCGCCCACGCAGCTGTGATCCACCAGTAAAGGAACCTCATGAACGCCCGTCACGCCGAAACCAGCGCCCCCATCATTGACCCGATTGCCAGCCGCTGGAGCCCCCGCTCCTTCGCCACCGAGCACTCGCTGCCCGAGGGCGCGCTGCGTGGGGTGTTTGAGGCCGCCCGCTGGGCCCCGAGTGCGAGCAACACGCAGCCGTGGCGCTTCATCATCGCTCGTCGCGGCGGCGAGGCCTTCGCGAAGGTCGAGGCCACGCTGATCGGCTTCAACCAGCAGTGGGCCGGCCGTGCCGCCGCGCTCGTAGTCAACGTCGCGGAGACCGTCGATGCCGAGGGCAAGACGCAGCGCTGGGCCGAGTACGACCTCGGGCAGGCCGTGGCGACGTACTCGCTGCAGGCTCGCGCCGAAGGCCTGTACGCGCACCAAATGGGTGGGTTCGACCCCGAGGCCCTACGAACCGCATTCGGCCTGACCGAGCATCAGGTGCCCGTATCGGTGAGCGCGATCGGCGCGATCGGCGAGCCCGAGCAGCTTCCAGACACCCTCCGCGAGCGCGAAGTGGCCCCGCGCAGCCGCATGGATCTAGACGACCTGATCTTGCTCAACGACTGACGCGGCGATGGGTTACGCGACGGTGCGGTACACCGTATCGTCGCCGTCCAGCCGCAACGCCCTAATGAGTTCGGCGGCGTGCGTCGTCGACAGCACCACGCGGGCAAAGCCATCGAATTCCGACACCCACCCGTGATCTTCCTCAATACTCTCGGGCACATCAATGTCAATCACGATGGCGGATCGCCGACCTCGGACGAGCGCGAAGTCCCGGCCGGAAATGCTTCTCCATGTGCCGAACGCCAGTTTTCCCGGAATCATCGTGCCGGGAGCACGCACCCCCCGCAACCAGACCCACGGATCATCGGTGATGAGCGCAGAGGTGATGGCATCGCGGTCGATCACCACATCGCGCCGATGCATTGCGAGTACTTTTTCGGTCGCGGTGAGCTGGATCACCACTCGGTCTGGGTACACCTCAACTCGCGCCATGCCCCCTAGTTTGCCGGTCGCAGCGAAGTTTTGCCGCATATAACGCCCATGCGGCACCGAATCGTTACCGCGCGGGCACGAGAATGCTCATTAGTCGAGCATGTCGCTCTGGTCGATGGCGGATTCCACCGTCTCGATCAAGGCCCGCTTCACCGGCGAGCTGGTGTGTTCGGGATTGTGGATCAGCCCAGCAGCTTCCGCCTCGTCGTGGGTGCGCGGCCCCACGCAGGCGACGATCGTACCCTCGGGAAGCTCGGGAAATTGACTCGCAACCTCGCGGGCAATTTTCGCCGAAGCAACGAGCAAGGCGTTGATGCGCCCGGACTCGACGTCTTCTCTGATGTGGACGGAAACTGGGATGCCAATGGTCTGGAATGCCACGACCTGGGTGACATCGTGGCCGCGATTGATCAGGCCTTCAGTGAGGACTGGCTTGGCTACGTCTGAGCGCAGGGTGAGCACCTTCAGCACGTTGCCCGCGTCGATCTCTGGCCAGACCTCAAGCAGGCCAGCGGTCGAATAGTTCTCCACGCTCGGCGTGCGGCTCACTTGATAACCCGCCTGCACGAACGCCGCCTCAGTGGCCTCGCCGACCACTGCGACCTGAGTGGTGCTGGGAATGACGGCCTGGTGGTGCGCCAGCACGTCCACCACGGTCGCACTGGTCGCGGTGATCCAGTCGTAGTATCCAGCCTCAAGCCGATGGAGCGCCTCGACCAGTCGATCTTCCTCGCTGGTGTGAGCAAAATCAACGAGCGGAGCGATGACTGGACTCGCTCCTTGCTCCCGGAGCGCCTCTGCAACTAGCTCGCCCCACGTACCGCCGCGCGGCACGAGCACACGGAGACCGCTTAGCGGTTTCGCCTCAGCCGCCATAGACTCCACTCACTTTGTTCGGACACACCAAAAGCCAACCTACGAACGAGTCTTCCGTTGACGCGGTTTCGGCTTTCCGGAAAAGTCGTTCCAGATGTCCCTATTCTGACCCTGCGGGGGCAAAGACGCAAAACAGAGCGGACAGATGCGCGAAACGCAACCGAAACGTAACACTCGGCGCGCGCGGCTTCAGCTTGCTCACGGCGCACCAGATCATATATGACTCTCAGGAAGAGCACGTAACCTGTAGCAGCCCTGCGCCAATGTCGCACGGGTGGACTCAATGGGGAGGCCTGTTCCTTCACTTCCCCGGGAGTCCGTGTGTCATTTTCTGTGCCCAAGTTCGGTGTGGGCCTCGTGCTCAGCGCGCTCGTCGTCACCCAGGTCCTCACCGGCGCCGCGGCCGTCCCGACCCAGGCTGAGCTGCTCCAGCCAGCCGGCTCGGCTGCGACTAGCCAAACTCTGGAGGCCGATGCGAGCGAGCGCATACCTGAGTTATTGGCCGAGCTGACCGACGCTACCCAGGCAGCCACCCAAGCGATCGAGGCAAACGCCGTCAGTTCCCCCGCCATCGATGAGGCCGGCACTGCACTGTCCCAGCACATCCGCGCGGCAGAGCACCTCAGTCCGAGCGCCTGGCTCACCGCGAATGACACGGGTGCCCATCTGGTCGAAGGAAATGCGGAGCTGCTCGCGGAGCTCGAACGCGACTTGAACGAGTTGCGCGGCAGTCTGAGCGCTTGGGAAGGCGCCATCGAAGCGCACCTGGCAGAGGAGGACGCTCGGCAGGCCGAGGCCGCTCGGGTTCTCGCAACGGCCGCTGCGGTCTCCGCTGCCCCCCAGCGGCCCGCGGTCGCTTCGCCGCCAGCGCAGGTGAGCCCAACCCAGTCCGGCTACACGGTGTCACCTGCGGGCTCGGGCGGCCAGGCCCTGATCGACGCGTGCGTGGGCCCCGTGTGGTGGACGCCTTCCTGGTTTCCCTATCTTGCCGAGCACTGGCATTGCGGCGGGGCGGCGTTCCCGAAAAAGGCTGGAGCAATCGTCACTATCGCGGGCAGCGGGGTGTACCAGTCCGCTGGCATCGTGAAGCAGGTCAATGCGTACATGGAAGACATGAACGCGGTTCCGAGTGGTTACGACGTGTACTACCAGACGTGCTTGAACAATGACCCGTCAACATCAGTCATCATCGGGCTCGTGCGGATCGGCTAGTCCGTTACCGGGGCACGTCAGTCGAAGGCGCGCATCACGAGCCGTGCAACACCCCAGACCGTGAGACCAGCGGCGACAGCAGCCCCGGCGACACCAGCAGCGAAGGCCAAGGGATTCTCGTTCCCGACATCCGCCACACGCTGCTTGGCGCGTGCAATGGTGTCGTCAATGCGCTGGGCGTAATCGAGACGTCCACGGAGTTGCCCGAGCGTGTCGTAGAGTTCGGCCCGCGCCAGTTGGGCCTTCTGTACTCCACTTGGAACCTGCGGTGCATCACTCATCGCCAGTTTCCCTTTCCGTCGGCCTGCGGCATATGGGTCGAGGAATTGAAGCGAACCTCAGACATTGCTTGAAAGTCGCCCTCGACACGGTCAATGGTCTGCTCGGGCACAGGGATACCGCGCTTGATCAGGGCGATTCCGCCGAGAATTGCCCCAGCGGCGAGAAGGATCAACCCGAAGGCCACCACGAGCGCGGAGAGCCAGACCGGCCACACCACAGCGATTCCAGCAATCGCCGCCGTCACAAATGCTGCAATGGCAAAGAAGAGGAAAAACAACGCGACGACAATCGACAACAGGCCGATGCCACTCCGCTTCGCCTTCGCGGTAATTTCGCGCTTCGCATTTTCATACTCTGCTTTCGCGAGCGCAATGAATTGCTGTGGCAGCCGCGCGAGGAGCTCGAACGTGCCCGCCTGATCACTCTTACGGCTCATGACTTGGCTTCCGGTTTCTTGGCTTCGTTCTTCCTGTCACCGGCAGCGGTGGCCGCCGGTTCCGGTGCGGGCGCTGCGGTCTTTGTCGTAGCTGCGGCCTGAGCGGGCGATGTGCCCGTCGAAGCCGTTTCTGAAGTCCGCGATCCACCGCCCGCTTTCTGGGCAATGTTGCTGACCGCGTCTGCGCCCACTCGCTTGGCGAATCCCTTGAGATTGTCGATCTGGCCGTCGACCGTCTCGCGCCAGGCCGCCACCCCGCGCTGCACTGGTTCCGTATTCCAGACCGCCTCCGCGCGCCGCTTGATTTGTTCGTAGCGTTCACGACCCGCGCGGGCACCGAGTACGTACCCCACGGCTGCTCCGAGAACGAATGCGAGTTTGCCCTTCATGGTTCCTCCGATTCCCGTGACGAGCGCCACCATTCCTAGTTCAGCCAGCCTACAGAACTTCGAGCCTGAGAGATATTCCAGAATCGAGATACATCAGGATTGCGGCCAGGAACTAGGCGGTGAGCCCGGTGAGTTCGCGCCGCAGCGCAACAGCGTCGGCGTGTGCCGCGGCAAGTGCCGACGGAAGGTCGTCTCCGAAAAGCGCCCGGCCCACCGCACGCATGGGTGGGTGTTGTGCCGCGATGCTGGCCACACGCGATGCCGCCTGGCCTCGGTCAGCATGCGACGAGAACGGGGCTGCCGCAACACCCATCGACCATTCGGCGCCTGGCAGCGGTTGGAGCGCATAGTCGAGGAGGATCCGCGAGAGCACCCCGTCAAGACCGTCGAGTGCGGGAGGCTCTGAAAGCACATCACTGGACAGGATTACCCGAGCTGTGCGACCAGTTCGACATTCGGCGAGGATCGTCCAACCTCCGCGCACCGCGAGCGCTCGCTCTCCCTCAGTGAGCCAATCCGGGCAAGATATGTCAATTTCAGCATGAACACGAACTTGTTGTGCATGAAGCCCGGGTGCGAGCTCGGAAAGCAGTTCAGTGCGGGTCGCGTTCCGGCTGAAATCGAGGATCAGGGACCGGGATTCGAGCGCCCGACCATCGCTCAGAGTAACTGACCAGGATCCGACGTGTGGCTCGGCTGCCTGGCCGAGACCCTCAGACGCAACCGCCTGCGTCACCCGCCCGTCAAAGAACTCGGCACCATAAAGCGTGAGCTTTCGCAGGAGCTCCGCCTTGAGCGCTGTTCCCCCGCCCGCAGGCTCCACTCGCGTTTCACGTGCAACATTCCGATCGGAGTATGCAAGCGCCGCACCCGTCAACGACCCGACTCGCGAGAGCGCCTCGTTGAGTCCAGGGGCCGCGAGCGCCACTTCCACTTCATCGGCACCCACTCCGTACCGCTCGCGCACTTCTGGCTCGACCAGGCGCGCGAGCGTCCGGGCTCCGACGCGTTTCCGCACGAGGGGCCCGAGTGTCTTCGCCTTCCCCACTGCGAGGAGGGGCATGACGCGATCGAGGTACGCACGAATGGCGGCACCCGTGCCGAGCAACCGCACGGTCTCGGTCGCGAGGGGAGATGCCGGGATACCCAAAACCGCGGGAGTAGCTTGCGGCGCCCACTCGCCGGCGCGATCCTGCAGCAACGGGGGCTCGGGTGAGCTCACACGCGGGAGCGCACCAGCTGGCGGCGCCGCATCGGTGCCGGCGATGGGTGCCGCAACACGGTTCAGAAACTCGGTCACGATCCCATCCGGGTCCCGCACCGGAGCCGCGGGAGGCTCACCCACACGTTCGTCGGTCGCCAGGCCGACACGGAGGCCCACCTCGGCAAGATCGAGCGCGGCAAGCAACGCGGCGATGCTGCGCCCAGTCACCAGCGCGTCAATCATGGGGCCACCTGCGGGGTCGCAGTGGCGGTCGCCGGCGGGGCGGCGAGTCGCGACTGCACGAGGTCGATGCGGGTGCGCGGGCCGCCCTTGCGCACGAAGATGCGCTCCACCCACCAGACGTACAGGCCCAAACCAACGATTTCGCCAATGAGTGCACCCGGGCCAGCACCACTCGCGGTTTGCTTGGTTTCGCCTCCGATAGCGAACACCATGAGTCCAAATGCGATCCAGTTATTCACGACATGAATGGTGATTGCGGCCTCGAGCCCACCCGTGCGCCAGCTCAGCCAGCCGGCAACCAAGGCAAGCAGCACCACTGCCATCCAACCCCAGATGTCGTAGATGTGTGCGAACCCGAAGATGATGCTGGGCACGACGATCGGGATCCACGGCCCACGCAAGAACGCCCCAACCGCACCCGCCGCGCGGGATCCACCGAACCAGGCGCCGAGCGTCTGCATGAACATGCCGCGGAACACCAGCTCCTCGGCCGTCGCCTGAATCGGCACGAGCAACAGGATGATGAGCGCAGACCACAGCGCGAGTGTCGGGTCGATGGTTGGCACCTCGGCGATCGGCGTCGAGTCACCAATGACGGCAGCGAACGCGAGCTCAAATGCAATACCGACCACGTTCATCACCACGAGCGCAACGAACGCGGGGATGACGGTACGGAACAGCAACCGCCAGCGAATGCGGAGAGCGACCGACCAGCCGCGACCGATCGGGGTCAGTCCGGTGCTGAGCATCGCAAGCCACACCGCCGGGATCATGAGCGCGACCGATCCGAGGGTGACCACCAACGAGATCGGCTGCTGTGTGTCGGGGATCGCGAGCGCGAGAATGGTCTCTTCGCTGAGCTCCGCCCCCGAGAGCAGAAGATAGGGCACCATCACCACGACGCTGAACACCACGGTGAAGGTCAGATAGTAGAAGAACCCCAACACGAGTGCGAGCAGCGGCTTCCACCAGCGATATTTCGGTGCCCCGCGCAGCAGTCGGTGGTATTCGAGCGGTTCAGTCTCAACCCAGTGGATCGGCGCAGCTGCACGCTGCGCCCACCCCCACTCCTCAGGTGGTGCGGGTCGCTCCACTGGCCCCTGTTGGGGGTGCTGTTCGTTGCTCATGCGCTGAACCGGTGGGCTACGAGCCGCGCAGGCGCTCGGCGAGGTATGCGTGAAGCTCGGCGCGAGGCACGCGCTCCTGCTGCATGGTGTCGCGGTCGCGCACGGTCACGGCGTGATCTTCGAGCGAGTCGAAGTCGACGGTCACGCAGAATGGCGTGCCAATCTCATCCTGGCGGCGGTAGCGGCGGCCGATCGCCCCCGCGTCGTCAAAGTCAATGTTCCAGTCGTCACGCAGCTCGGCGGCGATCTCGCGCGCGAGCGGAGACAGCGCCTCGTTGCGGCTGAGCGGCAGGACCGCGGCCTTGATCGGCGCGAGTCGTGCGTCAAGCGCGAGCAGTGTGCGAGTGTCGGTGCCGCCCTTGGCGTTTGGCACCTCCTCCTCACGGTACGCGTCGACGAGGAACGCCATCAGCGAGCGCGTCAGGCCCGCGGCCGGCTCGATCACGTAGGGCACCCAGCGCTCGTTTTTCGCCTGATCGAAGTACGACAGGTCTTTGCCCGAGTGCTTCGAGTGGGTGGTGAGGTCGAAATCGGTGCGGTTCGCGATGCCCTCGAGCTCACCCCACTCGCCGCCGGTGAAGCCGAAGCGATACTCGATATCGGCAGTGCGCTTCGAGTAGTGCGAGAGCTTCTCCTTCGGGTGTTCGAAGAAGCGCAGGTTGTCCGGGTCAATGCCGAGCCCGACGTACCACGACATCCGCTCGTTCATCCAGTACTCTTGCCACTCCTCGTCGGTGCCGGGCTCGACGAAGAACTCCATCTCCATCTGCTCGAACTCGCGGGTGCGGAAAATGAAGTTGCCGGGGGTGATCTCGTTGCGGAAACTCTTGCCGATCTGACCGATACCAAACGGGGGCTTCATGCGAGCCGACTGCAGCACGTTCGCGAAGTTCACGAAGATCCCCTGCGCGGTCTCGGGGCGCAGGTAGTGCATGCCCGCCTCGTCGTCGACGGGCCCGAGGTAGGTCTTCAGGAGGCCAGAGAATGCCCGCGGCTCGGTCCACTGGCCGCGGGTGCCACAGCTCACGCAGACGATCTCGGCGAGCCCACCCTCGGGTGCCCGCCCCTTCTTGTCTTCGAACTCCTCGATGAGGTGATCCTCGCGGTACCGCTTGTGGCACTGCAGGCACTCGACGAGCGGGTCGCTGAAGACCTCGACGTGGCCCGAGGCCTCCCAGACCTGCTTCGGCAGTATCACGCTCGAGTCGATCCCGACCACGTCGTCACGCCGCTGCACCATGGCCTTCCACCACTGGCGCTTGATGTTCTCCTTCAGCGCCGTGCCCAGTGGGCCGTAGTCCCAGGCGCTGCGCGATCCACCGTAGATTTCACCCGCCTGGTAGACGAAGCCGCGGTGACGGGCGAGGGCGATGACTTTATCGAGACGGGACTGTTCGGCCATGGTGAAGCACACTCCAAGGGGCAAGCGGGGATCTTGGGAAAGGCCCGGCGAGAGCGCCGGGCACACCGCTCAAGTCTAGCTGGGCGGGTGAAGGGGCACCGGGCAAACGGTGTCGGATCGGCCCTGTCACAGGCATCCTGGCTGATATCATCGATATCAATACACACAGGAGGCAAGAATGGCGCAGTTACTCATCAGAAATCTCCCAGCGCCGGTGAAGGAGGAACTCCGGGCCAGAGCACGCAGCCATGGGCGCTCAATGGAAGCAGAAGCCAGGCAAATTCTCGTCGATATTGTGACGCCGACGGCTTCAGATCCGATTTTGATGTGGCTTGCAGAGGGCGAAGAATCGCGGCTCGCAGAGCAGGGTATCGACATCCAGCTCCCCACGCGCGGCGAGGCTCGCGAGGTACCGCCGCTGTGATCCTCGTCGACACCAACGTCTGGTCGGAAACGTTGCGGCAAGAACCAGACACACGGGTTCTTGAGTGGTTGCGGGCAGAGCGCCACGATCTCGTGCTGTGCGTCATCACGGTGCACGAGCTGAAGTTCGGGGTTAATCGGCTGCCAACTGGGCGGCGAAAAGAAGCGCTCTCCGCTCGCATCGATGCCCTGTTCGAGGGGATGGCCCAGCGGGTGTTAGCTTACGATCAGCATGCTGCTCGACTCCACGCTGAGATCCGCGGGCGAGCGGAGCGCGCTGGCCGGGGGCTCAGTTTCGCCGACGGCCAGATCCTCGGCATCGCGCAGGCCCAGGGTGCACGGATCGCGACCCGCAACACGGGTGATTTCGAGGGACACGGCACGGAACTCATCAACCCCTGGCTCGCGTGAACCCCGAGCGCAAATTCTTCCCGGGCTAGGCTGTACCACGTCGAAGACGTGCGTACTCGAGAGGACCACCATGCAGAAAGAACTCGAATCAGCAGTCATCGCGCAGCAGTTCGCGCACAAGTCGGTGCGAAAGTACCTCGACGAGCCCGTCACCGACGCGCAACTCGAACTCATCGTGGCCGCGGCCCAGCGGGCATCGACCTCGTCGAACCTGCAGGTGTGGTCGGTCATCGCCGTGCGCGATGAGGCTCGCAAGGCACGACTCTCCGAGATGCTGGGGGGTCGCGACTACGTGGCCGAGGCGCCCGTATTTCTCGTGTGGATCGCGGATCTCAGCCGTAACGATGCGCTCATGCGCGCGCACGGTGCCGAACCCGAAACCCTTGGCCTGATTGAAAACACGCTCATCAGCGCGATCGACGTGGGCATCGCCGCGCAGAACGCGCTGCTCGCCGCAGAATCCTTGGGTCTCGGCGGGGTGTTCGTCGGGAGTCTGCGCAACGCCCCCGAGGCGGTGTGCGCCGAGCTGGGGCTCCCGAAGCACACGTTTCCGCTGGTGGGGATGTCGATCGGCGTGGCGGATCCGTTCGAGGGTACCGGGGTCAAGCCGCGGTTGCCGCTGACGGGCGTGCTGCACCACGAGGTGTACGACCCGGAACGGTGGCGATCCGCCACCGACGAGTATGAGGTGAGCTACGAAGCGTACTTCGCCGGGCAAGGGCACCCGGGGCGCAGTTGGGCGCGCACCGTCGTCGGCCGCCTCGCGAAAATTGCGGGATTGCACGGCCGCCACACGATGCGCGCGTCGCTGCGGGCGCAGGGCTTCGAGTCAGAGTAGACGCGCCAGCTACCGAACCCCGCGCATGAGCTTCAGCACCGGCTTCACGGCGACAAGCATCAGCAGGCCGATACCGATCGCGATCGCTCCGAGCAGCGCAAAGTAGGGAACCTCGGTGGCGGGGTCATAGAACTGTGCGAGCCAGCCAGCGATCGACGTGCCGAGCGCAACCGAGAGGAAGTACAGCGCAACCATCTGCGTGCGGAAGCGCTCGGGGGCGAGCTTCGTGGTGACCGAGAGCCCGGGAGGCGAGATGAAGAGTTCGGCAACGGTGAACACCAGCAGGATCAGCGCCATCGCGAGAAGCGGCGTCGATGACGGGCCGCCGCCCGCCCACGGGATGAAGAGCAGGAACGCCGCGCCCATGATGATCGAGCCGAGCCCGAACTTCGCGGGCGCCGCGGGCGCGCGAGTGCCGAGCTTCGACCAGACCGCTGCGAACACTCCCGACAGGATGATGACGAAGATCGGGTTGATCGAGTTGATCCACGAAATCGGCATCTCCCAACCAAAAATCGTTCGATCGAGCTGCTGATCTGAGTAGATCGTGAGCACCGTGAACTGCTGCTGGTACAGCGACCAGAACCCCACGTTCACAATGAAGAGCGGGATGAAGCTGATCACCCGCGAGCGCTCCGTCGCGTCGATGTGCTTCGAGCCGATGATCACGATGAAGTAGGCGATCGCCGCGGCGAGGATGATGATGATGGCGATTGTCGCGAGATTGTCAGCGCGGATCACGCCGGTGACCACCCCGATCGCGAGCACTGCCACCCCGGCGACGCCCGCAACAACGAAGCGGCCCCGCTGGTTTCGCGGCAACGGGTTCGCGACCAGCCGGGAATCTTCGGGGAGGTGCTTTCGCCCGAACGAGTACTGCACGAGGCCGATCGCCATGCCGACGGCGGCCGCGCCGAAGCCCCAGTGAAAGCCCATGGTCGACTGGAGCAGGCCCGTAATGATTGGCCCGAGGAAGGCCCCGAGGTTGATGCCGAGGTAGAAGAGGGAGAAGCCGGCATCGCGCCGGGTGTCACCCTCGGCATACAGCGTGCCGACGACCGCGGTGGCGTTGGCTTTCAGCCCGCCCGAGCCGATCGCGACGAGGGCGAGACCCACGCCGAGCCCCCAGGCGTTCGGAAGCACCGCGAGAGCGACGTGCCCGGCCATGATCACGATGGCGCTGTAGAAGAGCACCCGCTCGGAGCCGAGCACCCGGTCGGCGAGCCACGCACCCAGAATGGCAACAAGATAGACGGTGCCGCCGTAGGCACCCACGATACCCGTCGCCACGGCACGATCGATACCGAGGCCGCCCTCCGACACGGTGAAGTACATGTAGATGAGCAGGATGCCCTGCATGCCGTAGAAGCTGAAACGCTCCCACATCTCGACACCAAACACGTTGGCGAGCGCCCACGGCTGTCCGAAGAATCGCGTGTCGTGCGAACCCTCGTGATGCGTCGGTCGTCCGGCCTCCGCGGCCACCCCGGTCTCGGCGGGAGCGCCCACCGGCACCTGTTCGGGTAGGTTTTCGCGTGTGTCAGCCATTTCGCCAGAATACCGCTACGGGCAAGGCCGCCGAGGGTATCCGTGCGGCGCGGCGATTAGGGGATGAGGATCACCTTGCCGGTCGTGCCCCGACCCTCCAGGGCGCGGTGGGCGCCCGCGGCATCAGCGAGAGGAAACCTCGCGCCGATCCGCACCTTCAGCGAGCCCGCTGCGATCGCGTCGAATAGTTCGCGATAGCGCCAGGCGCGCTCGTCGGGGGTACGCAGAAAGTGCGGCAGCGCAGGCCGCGTGATGGACAGGGATCCACCCGCGTTCAGCCGTTGCAGGTCGAAGGGCGGCACCTGGCCGCTTGCGCCGCCGAAGAGCACCATCTGGCCGCGCACGCGGAGGGCAGAGAGGGAAGCGTCGAAGGTATCGCGGCCCACCCCGTCAAAGACCACCGCGGCACCCTCGCCGCCGGTGAGCTCACGCACACGATCGGCGAATCCCTCGTATCCCAGCACCTCTGCGGCACCGGCCTCACGGCTCAGCGCGCGCTTTTCCTCGGTCGACGCGGTGGTGAGCACCCGCACCCCTCGCGCAACGAGTAACTGGGTGAGCAGCAGCCCCACCCCTCCAGCCCCGGCGTGCACGAGCACGGTGTCGCCGGCCTGCACGCGAGCGGCCGATGTGGCCAGGTAGTGCGCGGTGAGTCCCTGCAGGGGGAGGGCGCCAGCCGTGTCGAGATCCACCGCATCCGGCACCCGCACGGCACGCTCTGCCTCGACGAGAAAGCGCTCGGCGTAACTCGACCGTGCCTCACTCGTGGTCACCCGGTCGCCGGGAACAAACCCCGACACCCCGTCGCCGACCGCAACCACGGTGCCCGAGGCCTCGGCTCCCGGTGTGAAGGGGAACGACACGGGGTACACGCCCGAGCGCTGGTAGGTCTCGATGAAGTTGACGCCGATCGCGGCGGCTTCGACGAGCAACTCGCCAGCCGCCGGTTCGGGAACGGGCACCTCGTGCAGCGTCAGCTCATCGGGGCCTCCGGCCTGCAGTGCAACGATCGCGCGCATCTCGTCCTCCATCGTCGAAGTGTTCTCAGTATCGGCTCTTCTCGCGGCGCTCACCAGCGGTTGTGCACTTCCTCGGCCCACCCGAGGATCCCATCAAACTCGATAGGCGCTGCCCCCTCGGGGGTGAAGGTGCCCCTCCAGAACCCGAAGCACTGGTCAGTGTGACCCTTCAGGATCAGGAGGTTCGTGCGGGTCGTCTTGTTGTGAAACGGCTCAAACGTCGCATCCAGCCCACTGCCTCGCACCCGCCACGGTGCACGCCAGTTCTCGATGTCATACTCCCAGTCGGTTTCGCCGTGGATCTTGTGCATGCGGCCGTCAACGAAGAACGCGTTCTCAGACACCCCCGTGCCCGCTGTCCACTGTGCGCCGACCTGCACGCCGATCACGTGCCCGTTCGAGCAACCGGATCCCGCGCCCCAGTTCCAGCTGATGTCGTACGGCCAGCGCCCACGCCCGTGGTCGAGCACCGCCCACGATTCGCCGGCTAGCACCGGGTGATCCACCGAGCCGATGCGCAGCGTGCCACTCGCCGGGCGGGCAAGATCCTTCACCGTGTATTGGAACCGGGTCTCGCTCCAGGGCACGACCAGGGCGAGCCGCTCGTGACCCTCGGGCAGCTCGGCGAGCACGTCGAAGAAGAGACCGGGGATCTGCGCCCGCAGCCGCGTGCCCTCTGGGGTCTGGTCGATGTCGATTGCCAGGTTCTTCGCCCGCGCCATCGAGCGACCCTGCTCGAGCACCGGGGCGAGCACCGCACCGCGGGCCGGAATGACGGTGGCCGATTCGCCCCAGGTTTGCCCCGTCTGCCGGTCGTAGACCCACACCTCGTGCACGCACGCATAGTCGATCGACGAGACGGTGAGCCCGATGATGTGCGTCGGCGTCGTGACGTTCCAGTATTCCCAGCGCTTGTTGCGCCCCCGTCCCGCGCCGAGGTCGCTCGTGTCAACCACGGGCTGCGCCGCCCAGCCGACAGCGTCGGGGTTCAGTGTGCCGTCGTGCCGCGTCAGCGCTACCGGACCAGTGAGGGCTCGCTCCATCGCGCGTCTCCTTGCGTCTGTCGGGGTGGGTGAGTTCAGGCCGCGGGCCACGTGCCGAGCACGAGATTCTCGGGCGTCTCGCCCCGCTGCAGGTGTGCGATTTGACGGTGGATCAGCGCCGCCATTCGCGGCATCATCGCCGATGAGTCACCGCCCACGTGCGGGGTGATGAGCAGATTCGGGCAGGCCCAGAGCGGGTGCTCCCCGGGCAGGGGCTCGGGATCGGTCACGTCGAGCGCCGCGCGCAGGCGGCCCGCTGTGAGCTCGGCGACGAGTGCGTCCGTGTCAACGACCGGACCGCGGGCGACGTTCACGAGCAGCGCGCCGTCGGGCATGGCGGCGAGCGCCGACGAGTCGATCAGTGCGGTGGTCTCCGCGGTCAGCGGCACCGCGAGGAACACCACCTCAGCATCGGCGAGCGCGTCGTGCAGTTCGTCGAACCCGCGCACGGGCACAGCGGTGCCAGACGAATCGCGATCCACCCGTGTCGTGCGAGCGAGCCGCTCGACATGCACCTCGAAGCCGGCAAGCCGCGCCTCGATCGCCTTTCCGACGCCGCCGTAACCGACGATCAGCACGCGCCGACCCGCGAGGCTCGGGAGGGTGGGGGTCACCCACTCGCGCCGGTCGCCCTGGCGCACGAACTCGGGAATGCCGCGCTGGGCGGCGAGCGCGAGGCCCAGGGCCAGCTCCGCGGTTGAGGTCTCGTGCACGGTGGCGGCGTTGGCGAGCGGCACTCCTGCCGGCACATACTTCTCAACCCCGTTAAAGCCAATCGATTGCCACTGCACGAGTCGCACGTCGGCCCGAGCGAGCGCTGCAAGCTGGCGGTTTCCGCCCCAGTAGGGCGGCACCACGATGTCGAGCCGTTCGGCCGGCGACGGTCCGTCGAGATCCCAGGGAACGAAAGTGACACCCGAAACCTCGCCCACCGCCTCCGCGAGACCCGCATCGGACGGAAGTGACACTGTGAGATGAGTCATACGTCGAGTCTATTCAGGGTGGATCGCGCGCACCTCGGTCACGAACCGATCGATCGTGGCGCGGGCATCGGCCCGGGCCCGATCCGACTCCTCGGGCCGGTTGAGGTAGCCGTGCAAGGTGCCCGGCTGCAGGGTGAGCGTCACCCTCACCCCGGCTGCGGTGAGCTGCTCTGCGAAATGCTCACCCGACGCGCGCAGGTCGTCGGCATCGGCGTTGATGATGATGGTCGGTGGGAGCTGCCGCAGTCGCTCGGGTGGGAGTTCCCCGACCACGGTGGGGGCGTCCGGGTACGCGAGCGGATCGACCCGGCCAACGATCGGCGAGCTCATTCCCGGGTCTGCACCGGCATCGATTCCAGTTCCCGGGGCTGCGTCGGCCCCGGGTTCTTCGCCAAGGAAATACGCGTACATCTCGGCGATGCGAGCGGAATCAAACCGACGCGCTTCGGGCAGTACCGCGGTGAGCGCGGCGATCTGCGGGTCTTCGCGCTGCACCCGGTGCGCGGTCGGGTAGAGCATGAGCAGGGCATCGACTGACCGTGCTGGTGTGGGCGAGTCGGCAGCACCGCCGGTGCCTCCAGGCTGTGGCTCGGAACCCGCCCAGTCGGCCTGCGCGAGCGCGGCCAGGGCCGCGAGGTGTGCCCCCGCGCTCGCGCCACCGACGACGAGCAGCCCCTCGTGGCGCACGGCGACCGCACGCACGACCGCCGCCAGATCGTTCGCCGGCGCGGGGGCTTTGACGGAGTCGCTCGCGAGCGCGTAGTCGACGGAGTACACCCGCATGCCGGCCTCGGCGAAGGCGCGCGCCACCCAGTCGGCCTCGGGCCAATCCAGGGTGCCACGCACGAACGAGCCCCCGTGCGCCCACACGAGGGTTGCCCATGGCGCTTGGCCCTGCGGCTCATAGACGCGCACCGGCACGGCGGCCGAGCCGAGGCGGTTCGGCGATCCACTGGGGCCAGCGCCCGCTGTGTCTGCGGGCGCGCCGGGTGCGGCGGCGGCCGGGCCAGGCAGCAGCTCGTTGCGCACGGACACCCCGATCTCCTCGTCACGTATTGACACCGAGAACTCCTCGCCCGTCGTTCCTGTCATCCAATGCACCCCCGTGAGGGTGAGCGCGGCGACTCCGCACGCCACCGCGGCCAGTCCCGCGATCCACCGCCATCTGCGCACCCACTCAGTCTAGGGAAACACGGGAGGCCACCGACCGGCAGAATGGGAGGATGAGCACTGACGCTGGCACGCACTTCACCCGCTTCGATTACACCGACGCACACGACATTCAGATCGCCGCATATGAGTGGGCTGCGGACGACCCGCACGCCATCGTGCAGATCGCGCACGGGGTCGGCGAGCACGCCCTGCGTTACGCCGCGTTTGCCCAGGCGCTGCGCGACGCGGGCTTCACGGTGGTGGCAAACGATCACCGCGGCCACGGCGAGACCGGCCGGCGGCAGTGGGGCGGCGACCTCTCGAAGCTCGGCACGCTCGGCCCGGGCGGCCTGCGCGCGGCGGAAGCCGCGATCCACCAGCTCACTGATCTTGCCCGCGAACGGCACCCCGGCCTGCCCGTAATCATGTTCGGCCACTCGTGGGGATCCCTGATGGCGCAGCGGATCATCAACCGCGAGCCGCGCATCTACGACGGCGTCGTGCTCTCGGGAAGCGCCAAGCGCACCCCGATGTCGATGGAATCCGGAGACCTGAACAAGCGCTGGCGCGGTGAGGGGGCGAACGGGTTCGAGTGGCTGAGCCGCGACCCCGAGGTGCAGCGCGCGTTTATCGCAGACCCACTCTGCTTTCCGGCCGACATCATCAAGCTGTTCGGGCTGCCAGACGCCCTGCGACTCTTCGGCACCCCCGCGGCGAGTGCCGCGCCCGACGTGCCGATTCTCATCGTCTCGGGCAGCGACGACCCACTCAGCCGCGGCGACAGCCTGCGCCTCCTCGCCGACGCGTACCGCATTCGCGGCGTGCGCGATGTCACCATGCGCGTGTACCCTGGCGCGCGGCACGAGCTGCTCAACGAGACCAACCGCGACGAGGTGACCGCAGAAATCATCACCTGGATGCTTGATCGCTTCCCGCGCGGGTAGCTGCGGCGTACTCTGGTGACATGGCTACACATCACGGCGAGTACAAGGTTCCCGGCGGCAAGCTGGTGGTGGTCGACTTCGAGTTGGTTGACGATCGCATCGCCGATTTTCACCTGTCTGGCGATTTTTTTCTCGAGCCCGACGAGGCGCTGAATGACATTAACCGCGCGGTGAACGGGCTCAGCCCAAATTCGACCATTGACGGGTTCGCCGAGGCGATCCGCAAGGCACTTCCGAGCGAGGTGCACCTGCTCGGTTTCACGCCCGAGTCGGTGGGCATTGCGGTGCGCCGAGGCGTGACCGGGGCGGCGCACTGGCGAGACTATGACTGGCAGATCGTGCACGAACCGGCGATGTCGCCAATGATGAACGCGGCACTCGACGAGGTGCTCACGATCGCCGTGGGCGAGGGCCTACGCGGGCCCACGCTGCGCATCTGGGAGTGGGATCGCACGGCCGCCATCATCGGCAGCTTCCAGTCGGTGCAGAACGAGGTCGACGAGGCGCAGCTCGCGGCCCGAGGTGGGCAGCTCGTGCGACGCATCTCCGGCGGCGGGGCCATGTTCATGCAGCCCGAATCGAGCATCACCTACGCGCTGTACGCGCCCGAGGAGCTGGTGCGCGGCATGAGCTTCGCCGAGTCGTACGCGTTCCTCGACGAGTGGGTGCTTGAGGCGCTGAAGTCGGTCGGCATCGACGCCGTGTACAAGCCGCTGAACGACATCACGAGCCCGCACGGCAAGATCGGTGGGGCCGCACAGAAGCGCCTCGCCTCGGGCGCGGTGCTGCACCACGTCACGATGGCCTACGACATGGACGGCGACGCCCTCACCCAGGTGCTCCGCATCGGTCGCGAGAAGCTCTCCGACAAGGGCATCGCGAGCGCACAAAAGCGGGTGGATCCGCTCCGCACCCAGACCGGCCTCGCGCGCGCCGAGATCATCGAGAAGATGGTCGACACGTTCGTGCGCCGTCACGGCGGTACCCGTGGCGAGGTCACCGAGGGTGAGTACGATGCGGCCGAGCGGCTGGTCGAGAAGAAGTTCGCAACCGAGGAGTGGCTGCGCCGAGTGCCGTAGGCACCGAGGCGCAGCGATCCGCCACCCCCTGCGACCCCGCGTGGCAAGGCCTGCCGGCCCTGCCCAGCCCGCCCGGCCCGCCCTGCCTACCCGGCCAACGTGGCGATCCGCTGATGCCCCCACCACCACCCCCACGGTGCGCTATTCACCTCAAGGTCCCCTATTTGCGCAAATAAGGCACCCCGGTGTGAACAGGGCACCTTGAGTTGAGGCGGAACTACCGCTGGCGCAGCGCGGCCGGGGTGACGCCCACGCGCACCTCGCGTCGGAACGCCGCACGATCGAGCGCGGCATCCAGCTCAATGAGCGGGTAGACGCGCCCCACGAGTTGCTCGAAGGGATAGGTGCGCCAGTTCGACGCTAGGAATTCGAGTGCACCTCGCAGGTGCTCGGGTGCATAGTTGTGCACGCCGGTCACGGTCACTTGCGAGCGCACCAAGCGCTCAGGCACGAGTGCCACCGGGTCAGTGGGAAACACGCTGCCCACTAGCACCACGACCCCGCCCGGGCCGACGGCGTCGATCCCTGCCGCGACAGCGAGGGGTGACCCCGACGCCTCGATCACGACATCGATTTCACGACCCTTTAAACCCGATGACGCGAGCACACTTTGCGCGGTGCTGTCAGAGAGAGGATCGAACGTCGCCGCGGCCCCAAATCTGCGAGCCAGGTTGCGGCGCTCCTCGTCGATCTCGGCGAGGATGACCGTGGCCCCCCGTTCGCGAGCCATCGCCGCGGCTGAGAGACCGATCAGCCCACCACCGGTCACGAGCACAGTCGCGCCGCGAAGCGACACTGTTCGCTCGGCCGCAGCGAGCGCCGCCCATGCCGTTGAGATGCCACATCCGGCGGGCGCGAGCACCGCAGCGGGAATCCCCTCATCGACGCGGATCACCGTCGTACCCTCACGCAGGTGCACGTGGGTGGCGAATCCTCCGGTCAGTTCCCAGCCCTGGCCGATCCGCTCATGGCCATACTTACGCAATGTACGGCAAGTCTGAGGGATCCCGCGCCGGCACCGGTCGCACGTGCCGCACTGCGCGACAACTGACCACACCACCCGATCCCCAGGAACGAGTGGTACGCCGTCGATGGCCGGTACCACCCCACCGATGGCCGAGACCCGGCCAACAGCCTCGTGACCGAGCACGGCCGGCGCGGGTTCGACGCGGTGGCCGAGCGCCGTGTGAATGTCTGAGCTGCACACCGTCGCGAACTCCACCTCGACCAGCAGTTCACCCGAACCCAGCAACACCTGAGGCACGGCCACGGGCTCGTGGGGGCGACCCGACTTCATGAACAGCATCGCGGTCGCGTGCGGCCGGGCACGAGTAAGGGCTGGTCCGGTGGGTGGATCGGTGGGCTCAATGTAGTCGGAAGCGCGCTTCTCTCCCGCCATACCAACAATCGCAACAGGCGCGGGAGAAGTAACCATATTGTTATCTTGCCCGACGGGCCGCCGTGTGGGGAGCCTCGAGGGCCCCCCTTCACTCAGCGTTCAGGCAGGGTTCATTCTGCGGTGCGTTTCCGCGCCCGCGCGACCGCGAAGGCGGTCAGCACCAGGCCACCGCCGGCCCACACCGCCAGAGCCCAGATCGCGCTCCCGGTGCCCCCTACTCCCCCGGCAATCGCCTGGAACCCGGAGAAGAGCGCCCCGAGCGGGCTCGCATCGCCGATCGATTGCAGGAGCGGGGGCGCGGTCGAGATGACCCCGATAGCGAAGCCCACGACGAGCAGCGCAAACGAGATAAACCGGCCGAACCCTCCCAGCAGCGCGGAGAGACCCTGGTTCACCAGCGCGAACGAGATTCCGGCCACGAGTGCCAAGGCGAAGAACCCCAGCCCCTGTGCAAGGTCGTACCCGAGCATGATCGGGAGCAGTACCCCGGCGATGCCGCCCTGCGCCGCACCGATGCCCGCTGCGGGAAGCGCACTGCGCAGGGTGATCGCGCCGATGCCGCGGGCGGCGTCGTGCGTGCGACGCCACAGCGGCGACAAGACTAGGAAGGTGGCGAGTGCACCAGCCCATAGGGCGATGCCCGCAAACAACGGCACACCGGCCGCGTTAAACAGCTCGTCGCTCCCACCCACTGCGGTGACCGGCTTCACGGCCGTCTCGGCGAGCTTCTCGCGCTCCGCGTCGGTGTAGGCCGGAATCTCGTTTGCTGCGGTGTACAGCCCGTCTGCAAGTTCGGCCGTACCGTCGGCGGACAGGCGCGCGCCGTCAGCGAGCTGAGCCGCACCGTCGGCGAGCGCAGGAGTGCCCGCGGCGAGCGCGCCCACTCCACCCACGTACTGGGAGATGCCTGAGGCGTATTGCGCGACCCCCGCCGAATACTGCGAGAGCCCGCCGGCGAGTCCCTCAACGCCGGAGGCGAGCTGCGCCTGCCCATCGGCCGACGCGCGGATACCAACGGCTAGAGCGGATCCCGATCCTCGAAGAAGGCCCAGTTGATCGCCAATTCCAGCGAGTTGCGCCCTCAATTCGGCAATTCCGGCAAGCACCTCTTTTTTCAACTCCGCCTCGGGGATCGGAATCTCACCACTTTCTATATCGGCCACGAGCTGGTCGAGTTGCGTGATCAGTTCGGCTCCGCCAGACAATGTTGGATCGATAATGCCATTAATGGCTCCGACATACCCCTCGACCCCGGTCGCCAGCTCGGCGCCGCCGGTGGCGGCCGCGCGCGCACCCGTGGCCAACTGCCCGGCTCCACCCGAGAGCGCGGCGGACCCACTGGCGAGCTCGTTCGCACCCGAGACGAGGGCCCCGCCCCCGCTCGCGAGTTGGCTCGCACCCGAGGAAAGTTCGGCTGCGCCGGAGGCCAGTTCGGCGACCCCGTCCGCGAGCTGGGATCCACCATCGGCGAGCTGCGCAGCGCCGTCCGCCGCCTCACCGATGCCAGTGCCCAGCTCGGTGAAACCAACGAAGATGTTGCCGACGAACTGCGCGCCGAGCTGCTCGTTGAGCACGGCCGTCGCGGTGCTGGTCACAATGCCTGAGAGCGCGGAATCGAGCAGGCGCCCGCGATCGCTCGTGGTGATGTCAATGGTCGCGGTCTCGGCTTCGTCAACTCCGCGCGAGAGTGAGGTCGCCGCGCTCGAGAAGTTCTCGGGAATCGTCACGACCGTTCCGTAGCGACCGTCGTCGAGCCCCGCCGCGGCGTCCTCCTCATCGGTGAGAACCCACGTGAAGTTCGTCTCTGAGTCGCCCCCGATCAGTTCACCCGCAAGCACGCGCCCCATGGGCACGAGCTGCCCGTCGAGTTCCACCGGTTCGTCAAGATTCACCACGGCGGCGGTGATGGTGTCGAGGCGGTCGGTCGGATTCCACAAGCCCCACAGCAGCAGCCCAGCAGCCGTGAGCGGCACGAGGATCAGGCCGACGATCGTGCGCCAGCTCACGCGCTTCGTGCTCCGCAGTCGGGTCAGCGACAGGCTCATCGGGTCGTCTCCTTCGAAATCTGCACGAGCGTGGTGTTCACGGGAAGCACGCGGGAGGCAAGCTCGCGACTGCCCAGCACCACCACGGTGACGGCGGGAACGTCGCCGCGTTCCGCCTCCACCTCACGGGCGCTCAGCATCGAACGCGCAGCCTCGATCTGCTCGGCCTCGTGCAGATTGCCCGCTTCGGCGCCCGCAGATCGGAGATCGAGCACGACGAGCGACGGGCGATCCGCCAGAGCCTCGCGCAGCAACGCGGGGGTCGCCCACGCAGCACGCGAGCGCAGGGTCGAGGCGCGCTCGGGCAGCAGCAGATCCACCGCTTTCAATGTACCCGTGTGGATCGCGCCGCGCCCGCTGAGCACCTCGGCCAGCCGGGCCGCATACGGCTCGGAGGGGTCGAGCAGCAATGCCTCACCGGGCGCAACCCGCAGGTCGGGCACCGAAAGGTTGCCGGGCAGCACCAGCCGGGAGCTCGCGACGCGGGCCGTGGGCTGATCCCCCGGCCACTCGGCGTGGGCAAGCTCGCGCGCCAGCCCCTCGCCCTCGACGTCGAAGGCGGGCAGCAGCCGGTCGAGCCAGCGCGGCATGCGCCAGGCGCGGTCGCCGAGCAGCTGCAGCACCGCGGGCACGAGTGTCATGCGCACGATGAACGCGTCGACGAATACGCCGACGGCGAGACCCAGCGCGATCACCTTGATCGACGGGTCGCCCTCAGGCACGAAGGCCGCGAAGACGGCGAACATGATAATTGCGGCGGCGGTCACCACCGGCCCCGAGCCTATGAAACCGCGGCGGATCGCTGTGGTCGCGTCGGCACCGTGCACCACCTCCTCGCGGATGCGGGAGACGAGAAACACCTCGTAGTCCATGGCGAGGCCGAAGAGCACGCCCATCAGGATGATCGGCATGAAGCTCAGCACCGGCCCGACGGAGTTCACGTGCAGCGCGTCGGCGAACCATCCCCACTGGAAGACGGCGACGACCGCGCCGAAGGCGGCCCCAACCGAGAGCAGGTAGCCGAGGGTCGCCTTCAGCGGAACCCACACCGAGCGAAAGACCATCGCGAGCAGCACGAGCGAGAGGCCGACGACCAAGATGCCGAACGGCAGCAGCGCCTCGAACAGCAGGTTCGACACGTCAATTCCGACGGCCGTGTACCCGGTGACGGCGAGGCTCACGCCGTATTTCGCCTCCCACTCGTCGTGGTGCGCGCGCAGCTCGGCGACGAGCTCACTCGTGCTCTCCGCGTGCGGCCCGTCCACGGGCACGACCTGAATAATGCCGGTGTCTGCCCCCTGGTTCGGGGTCGCCAGTGGCACGTCGGCGACGCCCGGGATCGCGCGCACCTCATCGGCCAGATCCTCCATCAGGCCGAGCGGATCGGTGCTCGTGATGATCGACCCGGTCAACAGCAGCGGGCCGTTCGACCCCGCGCCAAAGTGTTCTCCGGTCAGTTCATAGGTGATGCGGGCCGGGTTATCGAGCGGCAGTTGCTCGGCACCGGGGAGGGCAAGCCGCAGGTCGAGCACGGGAATCGAGGCGATGCCGAGCGTCACCAGCACGGCCGCAATCGTGATGAGCGGCTTGCGCGTGACCGTCTTCACCCAGCCACCGTAGAAGCGTTCGGCCTTGCCCGGCTTGTGGGTGGATCCGGCCTGCTCGGCCCCGGTCGTTTCGCCGGGGGCAGGCTGTGCCGATCCACTGTCTGCGTTGCCTGATGCATCGGCACCAGCACCGTTGCCCGCACCCGCACTCGCACCCGCGAGCCGGGCCCGCTGCTTCTTCGACAGGATCTTCATGCCCGCCATCGCGAGGATCGCGGGGGTGAGCGTGATCGCGATGAGCACGGCGACCGCGACACCCGCGGCTGCCGCAACGCCGAGCGCGGTGAGGAACGGAATGCCCGCGACCGAGAGCCCGACGAGGGCGATGATGACGGTGATGCCCGCGAAGACGACCGCGGAGCCACTCGTGGCCGTCGCCCGCGCGATCGATTCGCGCACGCTCAGCCCGGCTCGGAGTTGTTCTTGGTGTCGGCTCACGATGAAGAGCGTGTAGTCAATACCCACGGCAAGGCCGAGCATCAGCGCGAGCATCGGCGTGGTCGAGGTCATCGGAATGAACGCAGTCGTGAAGAAGAGTCCCGCGATACTCACGCCGACGCCAAGGATCGCGATAATCAGCGGCATGCCCGCGGCGATGAGCGAGCCGAGCGTGAAGATCAACACGATGAACGCGATGACGACGCCGAGGGCTTCGGTGATCGTGAAGCCGGGAATTGAGGTCGCGTAGAGGTCGCCCCCGTACGAGGCGACCGCACCCTCGGGCAGGGCCTTTTGCAGCTCGGCCGCGACATCGATGATGCCCTGGTTCGTCGCTTCGGGCACCTCGAATGAGCTGGCATCGATCTGAGTGCGGATCAGCGCGGCTTGGCCGTCGTCGCTCAACCCGCCGCTCGCGAGTTCGGTAAACGGGGTCTGCACCGCTGAGACGAGATCGAGCGCCTCGAGTTCGCTCGTCGCCTGCTCGATGAGCCCGATGTAGGGCTCCTCGTCGACCCGTTCGCCGCCCGGCGCAACCACGATGATCGTCGCGCTCGTGCCGCTCACCTCGGGGAACGTGCGGCTGAGCGTGTCGATTGCTGCCTGAGATTCGGTACCCGGGATCGTAATGGGAGCGTTCGCACCCTGGCCCAGAAACAGCGCGCCTGCACCGAGCAGGGCGAGCAGCGCCACCCAGAGCATGAGTACCAGGATCCTGGCGCGGGCAGCCCACGTGCCGAGGGCATACAACACAGACGACATGCGAACCTTTCGAAGGCGGGCGACGAGCCTGCGCCGAGCGGAATTCGGGGCCCACGAATCAGTACCCCGGCCCCGTCGCGCAGTTCGATACACTAATGTATCCGTTCGTGCTTCGAGGCGACTGTGAAGGGGTACGTTGTGAAAGATATTGAGCCGAGCCCCCGCAGGCAACGCACGCGCCGCCGCCTGGTGGAGGCCGCGGCGGAGGTGTTCGTCGCAGAGGGCGTGCAGGCGACCTCGGTCGAGGCGGTCTGCACGCACGCCGGGTTCACCCGCGGCGCGTTCTACTCAAACTTCGACAGCAAGGAGCAGCTCTTCCTCGCGGTGCTAGCCGACCAGTACGAACGGCGAGCCGTGCGGCTGCAGGAGAATTCGACGCTACTTGCGCCGCTCCTCGGAAGCAACGAGGCGCCCATCACCCTCGACGCGACGACGAAGCTCATCGAAGAGTACTTCGCGCCGACCGGGGAGGAGCCCGCGTGGTTCGCCCTCGAGACCGAATTCCTGCTGCTTGCCATGCGCGACCCATCGATCGCGCCGGGCTATGTCGATTTCATGGAGCGCTTTCGCGGCCAGCTCGCGCAACTGGTCGAGCCGTTGCTCGCCGCAGCTGGGCGCCGCTTCACGTTGCCAGCGGATCACGCGGTCGCCGTACTCGGCGGGGTGCACGAGCGCGCTCTGACGATCACGGCGATCGCCGGGCCCGACGCGCCCGAGGGTCTCGGTGAACTCGGCTGGCGCCTCGCCGAACTACTCTTCGCGATCACTGAGCCGCTGCCCGCATAGCCGACACGTTCTAGACTGGTGCCGTGCTGCTTTCAGATCGCGACATCACTGCCGAGCTTGCCTCCGGCCGCATCAGCCTCTCGCCGACCGAACCCGAGATGGTGCAACCCTCGAGCATCGATGTGCGCCTCGACCGGTACTTTCGGCTGTTCGACAACCACAAATATGCCGTGATCGACCCCGCAGAAGACCAGCCCGACCTCACCCGGCTAATCGAGGTCGACCCCGCTGAGGGATTCATCCTGCACCCCGGAGAGTTCGTGCTCGGATCCACCTATGAGACGGTGAGCCTGCCCGACGACATCGCCGCGAGGCTCGAGGGTAAGAGTTCACTTGGCAGGCTGGGCCTCCTCACTCACTCGACCGCCGGCTTCATCGACCCGGGGTTCGAGGGGCACATCACGCTCGAGCTCTCGAACGTCGCGACTCTGCCGATCCGGCTGTGGCCGGGCATGAAGATCGGGCAGCTCTGCTTCTTCCGGCTTTCGTCACCGGCGGATCGCCCCTACGGCGCCGGCGCCACGTTCTCGCGGTATCTCGGGCAGCGGGGGCCGACGGCCTCCCGCTCCCACCTCAATTTCCACCGCGCAGATTTCTCAGAGGGAAACGCATAGCGTTTCCAGAAATCTGCGCTGGCGCTACAGCGCCAGTTTCTCAGAGAAGGACGCGTAGCGTTCATCGAAATCTGCGCTGGCACCACCGCCCGGGCTCAGCCACCAGCGAAGCAGCACACCCCCGGGTTCGGGGCCGCTCCGGTCACGCCCCGACAGTGTGAATAAGTCCCAGGATCTCCCGTGACCGTTCGCGAAATTCCGGCCGTTCGGCATCCTCCCGAGTTCGCGGGCGGTGGATCGGCACGTCGATCTCGCGCAGCACCCGACCCGGGCGGGGGCTCATCACGACCACACGATCACTGGTCAGCACCGCTTCGTCAATGTCGTGCGTCACGAGCAGCACGGTGAGCCGATGCCGCTCCCAGATCTCGATCAGCAGCTCCTGCATCGTGCGCCGGGTGAGCGCGTCGAGCGCACCGAATGGCTCGTCCATGAGCAACACCTCGGGGCCATACGAGAGCGACCTAGCGAGCGCGACGCGCTGCTGCATGCCACCCGATAGCTGCGCAGGGTAGGCCCCTTCGAAACCGTCGAGTCCAACGAGCCCGAGGAACTCCCGGGCGCGATCCGCCCGCTCTGCTTTGTTCAGCGATTCGCCCCGCAGTGCGAACTCGACGTTGCGCTGCACCGTGAGCCACGGCATCAGCGTGGCCTGCTGAAACACCACGCCTCGGTCGCGGCCCGGGCCGGTCACCTCTTCGCCGCCCACCAGGATCTGTCCGTCGGAGGCATCATCGAGACCGGCGATCACCGACAACAGCGTGGACTTGCCGCAGCCCGACGCGCCGACGATCGACACGAACTCGTTCTCTGCAACCTCGAGGTCCACCCCCTCGATCGCCGTCACGTCACCAAAGCGCTTGGTGAGTCCCTTGATTCGAATCTTTGGCGCGCTCATGCTCGACCCTCCTGGTAAGCAAACAGGCGGCGCCCGGAGGCCCGCATCGCCTGGTCAAGGATCAGGCCGAGAAGGCCGAGCACGAACACGTAGCCCAGGATCGTTTCGGTATCGAAATAGCGCTGCGCCACCGTGATCCGGTATCCCATGCCGCTCGATGCGGCAACGAGCTCGGCCACCACCAGCCAGGTCCACGCCCACCCGAGGGTGATCCGCAAGGCATCCCAGATGCGTGGCATCGCTGAGGGAACCACAATGCGAAAGAGGAGCGCCGTGCGGCCCATACCGAGGGTCTCACCCAGGCGGATCAGCCCCACCGGCGTCCGCCGCACCGCGTCGGCAACCATAAGCACCTGTTGGAAAAACGTGCCCATCCAGATGATGAGGAACTTCTGCGATTCGTCGATGCCGACCCACACGATGGTGAGCGGCACAAACGCTACCACCGGCATGTAGCGGATGAAATCCATGAGTGGCTCGAGCGCGGCTTCGACTCGCGCATTCACGCCCATCAACGTACCGATCGGGACGGCCATGGCCGTCGCCAGAAGGAAACCGACGACGATGCGCACCGAACTCGCACCGATGTCGCTCCACAGCTCACCCGTGGCTGCATGATCGATAAGCGCCTGGGCCACCGCGATCGGCCCAGGCAGAAACATAGGGTCGATGAGGCCCAGTGCGGCGACTACAGACCACAGCAACAGCAGCAGCGCAAACGTCGCGATGGCAGTCGTGACGTAGGAGCGGCGGGACAGTCGGTCGCCGATCCGGCGCCGGCGCCGGCGCACCGCAGGCTTCACCGCTGCTGTGGCTGTGGTCATTGTCTGAGTCTCGCTGAGACTATTTGCCGAGGAAGGAAGCGTCGATCGTCGATGCGGCATCGACCGATCCCGAGATCAGACCGATGCGAGCCGCGACCTTGGCGAGTGCCGGAAGCGTCTCTTCTAGGTAACTGCCGGCGAGGAGTTCCCGGTTCTCCTCGAGCGTGTAATAGTGCACACCGTCAAACGCGGTCGAGAGTTCCTCGGGCTTCGACCCAACGCCCGCGGCAATGATGGCGCGGCCTTCGTCGACGTTCTCGGTGGAGAACGTCACGGCATCGCCCCATGCAGCGAGGACTTCGCGCACCTCATCGGGGCGTTGTTGCAGCACCTCATTCCGCACCACCAGCACATCTGAGATGAGTCCCGGGTGATCCGCCGCGCTCTCGATCATCTGAATCCCGTCGCCGGCGGCGAGGGCCTCGCTTACGTAGGGCTCATAGGTCACCCCGGCATCAACCTGACCCGCGATCAGCATCGGCGCGACCGTGTCTGCGCCAGTGGGCACGACCGTGATGTCAGTGAAATCGAGACCCGCACCGGCGAGCGCCTCAGCCAGCAAGATTTCGCTGGTCGCACCCTCCTCGAACGCGACCCGCTTGCCCGCGAGGTCGGCGGTGGAGTCGATGCCCTCGCCCGAGAGAATCGCATCAGCGGTCGTGGCAGAGTCGAGCAGCATGACAATCGAAACGTCGAGACCCTCTTCAATGAACTGCAGCGCGGCCTGGCTTCCCACGTTCGCCATGTCCAGCCGGCCGGCCGCGAGCGCTGCGTTCACCTCAGCATCGGCGGCGAAACTCGAAATCTCGACCGCAACTCCGCGGTCGGCAAAGAACCCCTGATCCTCGGCGACATACCACTGGCCATACCCGAGCCACGGTTGGGTACCCATGCGAAACGCGGAGGTCGCTTCGGGGCCTTCAGTGGTGGCCGTATCGGTCGCGCCGTTCGAGGCGCAGCCGGTGAGGGCGAGCGCGGCGGCGGCGAGGATGCTCGCAGTCGAAGCGAGCATGGTGGGGCGGCGTCGAGTCACGTTTTGATCCGTTTCCCCGCGCAGGCGCGGTGAGAGTGTCGGCAGCAGGAGATCGCCCACAGGGCGGCCAAAGATATATTCTAGCCCGCTCTTGGTACGCGTGCCTCGGGGCTTATACGCGACGAGTGCGCGCGTCGCGCCTGGCCTGCGCAGACAGCATCTCGTTGTAGGCGTTCAGCTCGGCATCGCCCGAGCGATCCGCCGCACGATCCTTCCGCTTCTGCACCTTGTCGTCGTTGAGCGACCACTGCACCGCGACGATCAGCGCGAGCGCGAGCGTCGGCAACTCGCCAATGCCCCAGGCGATCCCGCCGCCGAGGTTCTGATCCTCAAGCGGGGTGGCACCCCAGGTGCGACCCATCGCGCCAAACCAGTCCGCGAGCATGAGCGCATTACCCGTCATAATCGTCACTCCGAAGAACGCGTGGGATGCCATGGTTGCGAAGAGGGTGACAATTCGCATCGGGTACGGGAAGCGGTACGGCACCGGGTCGATACCGATCATCGAGAGCGAGAACAGGTACCCCGAAATGAGGAAGTGCACGATCATCCACTGGTGACCGAGGTGCGTCTCCATCGTCCAGCGGAAGATGGGCGAAAAATAGAACACCCACAGCGAGCCGGCGAACACGACGGCTGCCACCGCCGGGTGCGTGATGACCTTCGAGTACGGGGTCTGCACCGCCCACATGATCCACTCGCGGCCACCCCACGAGCCATCTGTGCGTTTGCGCGTCGCGCGCAAGGCCAACGTAATCGGGGCCCCGAGCACGAGGGCCAACGGAATCAGCATCGTGAGCAGCATGTGCGCGAGCATGTGCACGCTGAACAGGTAGGCCTCGTAGGCGTTGAACGGGCCGTTGGTTGTGTAGAAAAGGATCGCAAGCCCGGCGACCCAGGCGATGGAGCGACCGATCGGCCACTTGTCACCACGGCGGGCGAGGCGGATCGCGCTGGCCACATAGAGCATCACGCCGAACGCGCACACGAGCGCCCACAGGAGGTCGAATTTCCATTCGGTGAGGTAGCTCATCGGGGTGAGTTCGGGTGGCAGTGGATCGCCCGTGAGCCACTCGGCTGGCGAAACATCAATCGCACCGGTGGCCCGCGCCGATTCGAGCGACACCGGCGTCGCCGTGCGGCCGAGCGCACCCGCGAGGCCACTCGCGAGCCCCATGAAAGCGAGTTCTGCGACCACGAACCAGGCGAAGACCCTCGTACCCGAGGGCCCAGCGATGCGGCCGATGAGGCGCTGCCGCCACAGCACCCCGAAAACTCCGAGCACCACAAGGGCGCCGACCTTCAGCAGTACGATCTGACCGTAGCCCGTTCCGAAAAGGTCGGCGGTCGAACCGATCCGCAGCCACGCACTGACCACTCCGGAGGCGGCGACACCGATGAAGGCGAGGAGCGCAAGTGTTGAGTAGCGGGCGACGAGCGTCGCGAGGCGAGCGCGATCCACCGTCTTCGCGAGAAACACCAGCGTGATGAGGCCACCGAGCCAGACCGACGCACCCACCAGGTGCACGAGCAGGGAGTTAACTGCCTGAGCATGCCCCGAGGCTCCCGCCGCGTGGCCCTGCTGTGCAAGCGGGATCGTCGTGGCGAGCGCCGCGACGAGGGTGAGCAGCGCCCAGCGGCGGTCGCGCACCGCGAAACACAGCACGGTGGTCGCTGCCGCCAACAACAGTTGGATCAGCCACAACTGGCCGAGCTCAATCTCGGTGACGAACTGCGCGAGCCCGGCACCAAATGTCTCGTCGCCCGAAAAGGCAAGCCCCGAGACATCAACATAGGTGAAGATGAGCGTGGCGGCACTCGCCACCGTGAGCACGGCCGCACTACCCGCGGCGAGGTCGAGCGCGAGCCGCCCCTCGGGCTTATCGGCAGACAGGGCCCAGACTGCCATCACGAGGGAGCCGATGAGACCCGCCACGCTGATGTTCACCAGCGTGCGGGCCATGGGCAAGCCGAATCTCACGACCGCACCGGGGTCGGCCAGAGTACGCTCGGCAGCCGCACCGCCGATTGCGAGGGCCACAAGCAGTGCGGCGAGTGTCGCGGCGAGTAGCACGGCGGGCGCGAGAATGCGCAGGGATCGAGGCATGATTCCTCAAGCCTACGCCCCCGGTACCTCAGGAACGGCGTGCGGTCTCGCCCCTCGAGTGGACAAGACCGCACGCTTCACGAGCCCGAAGCCCTGCGATGTCGTCCACCCCAGCGCTGCCCCGTGCCCAAAACCGCGAATCCCCCGGTCGCCCATGCGGGCCCCGGGGGATTCGAAGAAGTGTGTGAGACCTACTTGACTGCAGCCTTCAGCTTGCTGCCAACCGAGACCTTCACGCGCTTGCCAGCGGCGATCTCAATGGTCTCACCGGTGCGCGGGTTGCGGCCGGTACGAGCAGCGGTGGTTGCGGTCTCGAACGAGAGCCAACCGGGGATCGAAACCTTGCCGCCGTCAGCAACGGTCTCAGCAACGGCGGCGAACAGGCCGTCGAGAACTGCGGAAACGGCAGCCTGGCTCTGGCCAGTTTCAGCGGCAACCTTTGCGACGAGCTCAGTCTTGTTCAGTGACATGTTGTGTCCTCCCAGGGGGCCCGGACGAGCCTGCCCCTGAATTCCAGTTGAACCCCGCAAAACGGGGCCGATCGGGTGATCGCGTACGAATCTACCCCAGAATTGAGCGAATGTGGCGGAATTACGCGGATTTTCATAGATTCCCGTGGCAAATTTCGCTCACAGCGACCGCCGCGCCGGAGAAAACAAGAACGGGCGCGGACCCCGGAGGATCCACGCCCGTTCTGAAGCGCTACTTACCGACTCACCTGACCGCTTGCGCGCCCAGATGCACTCGGTCGAGCTGCTACCAGCTCGACTTCGTGATGCCGGGCAGTTCGCCGCGGTGCGCCATGTCGCGGAAGCGAACACGGCTCACGCCGAACTTCGACAGCACACCACGGGGGCGGCCGTCAATGACGTCGCGTCCACGCACGCGCACTGGCGACGCGTTGCGGGGCAGCTTCTGCAGACCCACGCGAGCGGCCTCGCGGCTCTCGTCGGTGCCGTTGGGGTCAACCAAGGCCTTCTTCAGTTCCAGGCGCTTCTCCGCGTAGCGGGCAACGATAACCTGGCGCTGCTTGTTCTTCGCGATCATGCTCTTCTTGGCCATGATTAACGCTCCTCTCGGAACTCAACGTGCTTACGAATAACCGGATCGTACTTCTTGAGCACGATACGGTCGGGAGTGTTGCGACGGTTCTTTTTGGTCACATAGGTGTAACCGGTTCCAGCCGTCGAACGGAGCTTGATGATCGGACGGACATCCTGCTGCTTAGCCATTAGATCTTCACCCCACGCTTCTGCAGATCTGCGACCACGGACTCAATGCCGCGGGCATCGATCATCTTGATGCCCTTCACCGACAGGGTGAGGGTCACCTTGCGGCCCAGCGAGGCCACGTAGTAGGTCTTCTTCTGAATGTTCGGATCGAACCGACGCTTGGTGCGACGGTGCGAGTGTGAAATGCTGTGACCAAAGCCGGGAACGGCTCCAGTCACCTGGCACACTGCTGCCATGGTGATTCCTCTCATACCGTGAGACCGGACGGCCTCACCCAAGATTTCTTGTCTGCGTGGATCGCCTGTTCAGTTCCGACTCACGTCGAATCCGCAGCGCTGCTTCCACACGGTCTGCGCAATGGGACTTTGCACAGCCAAAGACCTACTCTATCACGAGTTTCGGGCGCGCTGACGTGGGGGTGGATCGGCGACCCGCCTGGACTCTGCACGCCCGGGGCGTAGGCTGAGGGCGTGGCAGACGCAGAACCCCGGGCAGCAATCAGGTACGTCGCGATCGGCGACAGCTTCACCGAGGGTGTCGGTGACGAGTTGCCGGGTGGGCGCGTGCGCGGGTGGGCCGATCTCGTAGCCCAGGGCCTCGCGGATGCGACCGGCGAGCCGATCCAGTATGCGAACTTCGCGATTCGTGGCAGGCTGCTCGCCCGGATTATCGGCGAGCAACTCGAGGCGGCGCTCGAGCTGGAGCCCACGCTCGTGAGTTTCAACGGCGGCGGTAACGACATGCTGCGCCCGGGCACCGACGTGCCGTGGATCGTCGCCGAGACCGAGCGCGCGCTGATCCGTATCCGTGAGGCGGGCGCCGAACCGCTGCTGCTCGCCGGCGCAAATCCGACCATCGGCATCCCGCGCGGCGCCCAGGTCAAGGTAAAGGGCGATCAGATGACCCGGGCGGCGGGCGTCCTCGCCGAGGCCCTCGGCATTCGCTTCTGCGACAACTGGAGCGACCCGGTGCTCGCGCGCCGCGAATACTGGTCGCACGACCGCCTCCACCTCGCACCCGTCGGTCACGCGCGAGTCGCCGCAAATGTGCTCCGCACGCTCGGGTATGCAAACCCGACTGACTGGATCCTCGACGCCGACCCGATCCCGACCCCCACTCGTCGCGAGGACCTTCGCTACGCTCGCGAGCACGTACTGCCCTGGATCAAGCGCCGCCTTACCGGCCGCTCGAGTGGCGACGGTCGCACCGCGAAGTTCCCGACGTGGGAATGGATCGAGCCCCGCTCCTAGGGTGAAGCGCTCTGGCACGTTTGGCACGACGCCACCACCCACGGCTCTCTATCTCTTGAGGTTCTGTGCAGTGCCATCCACCTCGTCGAGCGTCGCAAGCAAATCGTCTCGAGTGCGTTCGATGTGGTGCTTCACTATCGCTGCGGCAACATCTCCGTTTCCATCCCGAATAGCTTGTATGAGTAGGCGGTGATCGGAATAGGCGTGCTGGAAGCTGCGATCCGAACGAACTAGGGCATATCTGCGACGATAGTGCTGAGTTGTGTTCCAGAACCGCTCCACCAACTGAGTGATCAGCGGGTACTGAGCACCCTGATAGCTCATGAGGTGAAATTCGCGGTCGGTGGCGAGGAACTCCTCGATGTCGGTCGATGACTCCATCCGAGCCGCAAGCTCTTCAAGCTCGAGGATGTGCTCCTCAGTAAGCTGAGAGATGCTCTGGGATATTGCCAGCGGCTCGACCGCAATTCTCAACGTGTAGATCTGTTCCAGTTCAAATCGGTCCACCGACGCCACACGAGCGCCGCGACGCGGTTGGATGATAACGAGGCCCTCGGCCTCAAGCGTGCGGAGCGCCTCGCGCACAGGGATCCTACTGAGCTGAAAGCGCTCGGCAATCTCTTCCTGGCGAATCCACTCACCGTGTGAAAACTCACCTCCGAGGATCAGTTCGCGCAATTCATTGACCACGTTGAGGCGAGCGACCTGACGAGGCTCCTCGCGAACCGTGGGCACAGTGGCGGGTGTGGATCCCATCGTTCACGCGTTCCTTCCCTGCTCGGATCGTGCGTGCTCTGATCGTGCACCGTACTCGCGGTGCACTTGCGTAACACTGGCACCATGTTGTCTTTGCCATGATCTCGGCATGGCAACGGTTCAGAGTATTGCACACTTGCAGCATTCATCGGCGAGAACCGATGTCATTTCGGATCCAAAAATGCTGCACATTCGGGCCCGAATGTCAGCAAAACAGCACTTTTTGCCTGACGCAACCGTGATACGAAGTTGTTTTGGATCCAGATTAATGCCAGACTGTCGACGTCGAAGCAAACGTCGAACAATCGAAATGCGCGCGCGGATGCAGAAGTTTCCCGTCGCGCAGAGCATGAAGGAGTGCGGGCGCATGAGCACCTCAGCGGAGCAGCCACTCAGCAGTAAGCGGGTCCTTGTCACCGGCGGAAGCCGTGGTCTCGGTCGCGGCATCGCAGAGGCGATGACGGCCGCAGGAGCGCGGGTCGCGATCGCGGCACGGACACCGGAGCAGGTCGATCGTACCGCGCAGGAAATCGAAGGGGTCTCGGGTCATGTGTTCGACATCGCCGATTACGCGCGGATTCCCGAGCTACTCGCGGAGGTCGAAGAGGAGCTCGGGGGCCCGATCACGAGCGTCGTCCATTCCGCCGGCGTGCAGCACCGGCAGCCAGCTGAGGAGTTCGATCTCGACGCGTTTCGCAAGGTCATCGAGGTGAACCTGATCGCACCATTCGCGCTCACCCAGGCCATCGCCAGCCGTCAGCTCGAACTGGAGATCGGGGGAGAGCACGTCTTCATCGGGTCGCTCACGAGCTTCATCTCTATGCCTGGTATCCCCGCATACGGAGCAGCGAAGTCGGGCGTGTATGGTCTCGTGCGCAGTCTCAGTTCGGAGTGGGCGAGTCGGGGGATCCGAGTGAATGGCATCGCGCCGGGCTACATCCGAACGGAGCTGACCGAGGCAGTCTTTGCAAACGAGGACTGGCAGCGCGTCAACCTCGCGCGGATCCCCCAGGGCAGATTCGGCGAAGCCGCCGACATCGGGGGTGCTGCCGTGTTTCTCGTCTCCCCGGCAGCAGGCCACATCACCGGCCACATGCTCCCGGTCGACGGTGGGTGGCTCGCCGCATGAGCCCCACACGCGCCCACTCCGACTTGCACCCCCGATCAAACCCGGCGTCACTCCCCGAGTACGACGTCGCCATCATCGGGTGCGGCATCGTGGGCCTCGCGGTGGGCACTGAATTGCTGCGCCGCCAGCCCGGCCTCCGGCTGCTGATGCTCGAGAAGGAGTCCGAGGTCGCCGCTCACCAGACCAGTCACAACTCCGGCGTGATCCACAGTGGTGTGTACTACGCGCCGGGCTCGCTGAAGGCGAAACTCTGCGTCGAGGGCGCGGCACTCACCTACGAGTACTGCGATCAGAAGGGCATTCCGTATGATCGCTGCGGCAAGCTCATCGTGGCGCGTACCGACGAGGAGGTGCCTCGCCTCGAAGAGTTGTTCCGGCGGGCAAGCGTGAACGGCGTCGTAGGTGTCCGTTGGCTCGAGGCATCCGAGATCCCCGAGATCGAACCGAACTGCGTCGGGGTGGCCGCGGTACACTCACCAAACACCGGAATCGTTGACTACCGTGAAATTTCACTTTCCCTCGCGGGTGACCTGCGGGCCTCTGGCGCGGACATTCGATTGTCGTCGAAAGTAGATCGACTCACGCGAAGGGAGGATCGAACGGTCGTCGAGCTCGCCGCAGGCGAGCAAATGGCTGTCGGATACGCCATCGCTTGTGCGGGATTATGGTCCGACCAGCTCGCCGAGGCATCGGGGTCGATGGCGGATCCGCAAATTCTCCCGTTCCGTGGCGCATACCTGCATCTCGATTTACAAGGGAAGGATCCTCGAGACGTGGTTCGCGGCATGGTGTACCCGGTGCCCAATCCGAATCTCCCTTTTCTTGGCGTGCACATCACCCGTCACGTCGACGGCAACGTCTCCCTCGGGCCAACCGCGATGATCTCGCTCGCGCGCAACGGGTATGGTACGTGGAGCTTCAACCTGGCAGATGTCTGGTCGATCGCTACCTGGCCCGGAAGCTGGAGAGTGCTCCGCGGATTCTGGAAAACAGCCCTCTCAGAGCTCCGTTTCCGGATGAGCCGAAAGACCTTCGTTGCGGCATGCGCCGAGTTCATGCCGAGCCTTGCCGGCGTGCGCCTGAAAAAACATGCCAGCGCTGGTGTTCGAGCGCAAGCAGTGTCGCGCGATGGTCGGATGGCCGATGACTTCATCATCTCTAAAGAAGACGGCATCGCCCACATTCGGAACGCGCCTTCGCCCGCAGCAACATCTGCGTTCGCGATTTCCCGCTACATCGCAGACGAACTCGAACCACACCTCACGGCTCAGGCCAGCTAACCAAGCCGCGGCGCAAGGCACCAGGAAGGACCCTCCTCGAAATGTTTGAAGATATCGGCAGATTTCTTGCCCCTCGAGAAATGATCTCAACAACCGGCGGTGCCGATCGATTGATCACCGCTCTCTCCGCTTGGGGGGTCGAATCGGGCTGCGTTGTCATCGTCTGCGACCGCCTCGTCGACGAACTCGGACACACACGTCCGTATCTTGACGCACTCACGGCACACGGCTTCTCGGTCGAGGTCTTCAATGAGATCGCTGGGGAGCCCACGGTGGAGATGATTGACGCTGGGATCAGCTGGGCACGTCGCCACCGGGCCGACCTCGTAATCGGCATCGGGGGTGGGAGCGCGCTCGACACGGCCAAGCTTGTCGCCTATTCGGTGGCGTCTGGTACCAGCATCGAGGAGCTCAAAGGCGAGGTGCCGAGCGTCGCCGGATTCCCGCCGCTCGTGCTAATTCCCACGACTACTGGCACCGGTTCTGAAGCGACCAGGGTCGCGATGTACTCCCGTGGCGACCTCAAGGTCGCGGTCGTATGCAATCAGTTCCTTCCTCTCATCGCGCTCCTCGATGCCGCAATGGTCGAGCATCTGCCGGCTTCGGTGGTCGCCGCCACAAGCCTCGATGCGCTCTCGCACGGCATCGAGTCCATGTTGTCGACGAACCGCAACCACCTCACGAAGACTCTCGGCACGACTGCAGCCCGCACCGTGATCCGCGCCCTTCCTGTGGCGTTCCACAGTGGATCAACCGAAGCTCGTGGCGAGTTGCTGTATGCCTCATACCTCGGCGGGCTCTCGCTCAACGCTGCGGTAGTGGTCGGACACAGCCTCAGCTACGCGATCGCTTCCAGGCAGCATCTCTCGCACGGGGCCGGGTGCGCACTCGCGCTCCCATTCTGCCTGGCCTTCAATCATGAGGCCGACCCGGCACTCGGGCAAGAGATCTCCTCACGCGTGATCGGTGAACCGAGTACGACACTTCGAGAACTCGCCCACGTGGTGAAAACGCTGACCGCGACCGTCGGGCTCCCGACAAGTCTGAGCGAGGTGGGTCTCCCGGTCGACTCGGAGGCCGAGGTCGCCCGCGAGATCGTGAGTTCGTTCCCGCGCGCCAACAACCCGGTCCCACTAAGCGAGGCCGCGCTGGTCACCCTGCTCGGCCACATGCGCACCGGCGACGTCGACGGCGCATTCACCAGCACCTACACAGCAACTCGCTGATCCCCACCCAAGGAGCACTTGCCATGTCAACAGCCATCGAACAGTCACCCGCATACGTCGCCGGAAAGTGGGTCACCTCCCCCGATCGCATCGAGGTTGTGAATCCCGCAACAGGTTTGGTCATCGGCGCGGTACCGCGTCTCGGCCCAGAGTTCGCCGCGCGTGCGTTAGACGCACTCGCTTCCGGTGCGACTGCGTGGTCGACCACCGGGATCCTTGATCGCGGGTTTGCGCTACAGCGGGTCGCTCGATTAATTCGAGACGAAGCCGGCGACCTCGCGAAGCTCATCGTGAGCGAGAACGGCAAGACACTCGCGGAGGCCTCCGGTGAGGTGGAGAAATCAGCGCAGTTCTTCGAGTACTACGGCGGGATGAGCCGTAATCCCTACGGGTACCTGCTCGCCGACGGACGTCCGGGCACGCATGCCGAGGCGCGCTATGAAGCGGTCGGCACAGTGCTCGTCATCACTCCGTGGAATGATCCGCTCCTCACCCCCGCACGCAAGCTCGCACCCGCACTCTTCGCCGGCAACGCAGTAATCTTCAAGCCTGCCTCAGAGACGCCGCTGATCGCCCTGGCACTCACGCGAATTCTGCTCGCTGCTGGACTCCCCAGTACCGCTATCAGCGCGTTGACGGGCAAAGGTGGCGAGATTGTGGATCCCCTCCTTGAGGCGGGCCATGGCCTGAACGCAGTGTCCTTCACTGGGAGCACCGCGGTGGGCTTGCGCATTCAGCGCGCTCTCGCCGGATCGAACGTGCGGGTGCAGACCGAGATGGGTGGCAAGAATGCCGTCGTAGTGATGGCCGACGCCGACCTCGAGCTCGCGGTGCCGACAGTGATCGCCGGCGCGTTCGGGCAGTCGGGTCAGCGTTGCACGGCAACCAGCCGGATCCTCGTAGCCCGAGAGATCGAGGAGCCGTTCACTACGAAACTTGCAAACGCGGTGTCTGCCCTCCGCGTGGGCGACGGCCTCGATGCCGAAACCCAGGTCGGTCCACTCGTGTCGGCCGGACAACGCGATACCGTCGTCGGGTTCGTCGAGCGCGCGGAGCAGGCTGGCGGGGTGATCCGCGCCCAGGGCATTGTCGCAGACGGCCTCCGACATGCGGGATTCTTCGTCAGCCCCACACTCCTCACGAACGTGTCGAATAGTGCTGAGCTCTGGACCGATGAAGTCTTCGGACCGGTCATCGCCACGCGCACATTCGAGACGCTCGACGAGGCCATCGGGCAGGTCAACGCGTCAACGTATGGTCTTTCTGCGGCGATCTTTACCGAGAGCCTTGCAAGCTCGACGAAGTTCACGAATCAGGTCAACGCAGGTCAGGTCTCGGTGAATCTTCCGACGAGCGGCTGGGACATTCACCACCCGTTCGGGGGGTTCAAAGACTCCGGCTCGGGCTACAAGGAGCAGGGTACCGAGGTGCTCAACTTCTACACCCGGGTGAAGACGGTCGCGGTCCGGGCGCAATGAAATAGGTTACCGATCGCGCCCGAATGGGCGTCTCGACCCGCACCGGCTACCCAAATCGGCGCTCGACGCGCAGGATCGCGTCCGTGAGCGACCCTGCGTCGACCGGTGCCGGGAAGTTCACAATGTGTGGCGCAGTCAGCGCAGCTGACACGATGGTGTCGAGCACCGAGCCCGTTGGTTCACACCCGAGCGCATGCAACGAGTCGGGGAGCCCGATGGAGCGGAGGAACTCGGCGTGGTCATCGAGAACTTCATCCGCCTCGGCGGCGAGCGCAAGCTGCACGAGCAGCCCATATGCAACGTGTTCCCCATGCAGGTGTGCGGAGGTCTCTGAAACTGCCATAAGACCCCGCGTGACCGCGTGCGCGATCGAAAGCCCGCCGTTCTCAAATGCCAACCCCGAAAGCAGGATGACGGCTTCGAGGGTGTGCTCGTAATCTTCGTTGAGTTCTCCGCGCTTCGCGGCAGCCGTCGCCGCAGGTCCATGCGTTCGGAGCACGTCGTAGGCGCCATCCGCAATCAGCCTGGCGACCTGCAAGCTCCGAGTGCCCTGCGGAGTCAGTCCTTCCGCCAACCGGCACGCCTCAGCCTCGAATCGCTTCGAGATCGCATCGCCGATGCCGGCCGCCAAGAACTTCGCGGGAGCGTCGAAAATCACCTCTGAGTCGACCACCACGAGCGCCGGGTTGCTATCCATCGGCACCACCTCTGCGAGACGGTGATCGTCATCGTAGACCGCAATCACCCGGCTCGCCGGGCTGTCGTTACTCGCAATCGTTGGCACTGTCACGATCGGGATGCTCAGACTTCGGGAGACTCCCTTCGCGATGTCGATAGCTTTTCCTCCGCCAACGCCAACGATAAAACCCGGATCAAATGCCTTGACCCGCGCAGCGAGTGCGGCAATGCGCGCCGGCGTGACCTCGCCCTCGATGGGAGTGATTTTGCTCGTCACTGATGCATCGGCGAGCGAGCGCTCAATCCGCACTCCGAGACGTGGGAGCATAAAAGCATCGATAAGGACGACTGCGCGGTTACCCAGATGTCCCGCATACTGGCCGAGCGCATCAAGCGCCCCTGGACCCTGCACATATCGAGAGGCCGAGCTGAACACTCGCAGCTCGGCGCTCTGGTCAGTCATCTTCGCCCACCGAGTGCGTGCCGAAGACACCGGGATACGCGTCTGCCGGGGCACCGTGCGCCATATAGGCGCCGTCGACCGGAAGAATGGCACCACTGATGAACCCCGCCCGATCCGAAGCGAGAAAGGTGAGGGCTTCGGCCACGTCGGAACTCGTGCCCATGCGACCGGTAGGTGATCGTCGCACCACGGTGTCGAGATCGAGCTTGCCCTCACGCATCAATCGTTCGGTCATTGGGGTGAGAATATAGCCGGGCGCAACCGCGTTAACGCGAATTCCGTATGGCCCCCACTCAGATGCCAGGACTCGGGTGAGCATCCCCACCCCTGCCTTCGAAGCGCTGTATGCGCTGCGTTGCGGAAGCCCGATGACTCCCGCGATGGAGCTGAGATTGAGGATCACGCCTCCGCCGTGGTCACGCATGTGGGCCGCGACCGCCTGGCTCGCCAGGTAGGTGCCGGTGAGGTTGATGTCGATGATCCGCTGCCACGTAGCGAACGATTCGTTAATCGTCGGGCTGGCGCCCTGACCAATGCCCGCACTATTGACCAGAATGTCGATGCGTCCCGCATGCGAGATCGCGCCCTTCACCGTCTCTTCGACGCCCTCGGGCTTCGACAGGTCGCCGACGGCCATTGAGTGATCCCCGCCGCCCAGCATTTCCAGCGTTTCTTCGAGTCCCGCGACGTTGATGTCGGCGGCGACGATACGGGCGCCTTCTGACGCCATCGTGAGCGCGGTTTCCCGACCAAGCCCGCTCCCGGCTCCCGTGACGAGTGCCGCTCGCCCGCACAGCAGCTGAGACTCGCGCATTTCAGGCACCCGTAATCACCGCCCTCGTGATGCGCTCTTGATCGAGACCGTACTTCGCCTCGATGTAGGCCTGTGAACCGCACTCATGGAAGACGTTCTGAATGCCAATTCGGATCATCGGCCGGTGCACCCCAGTCTCGTAGAGCGCCTCGGTGACGAGGGTGGCCAAGCCTCCGGTCATCTGGTGGTTCTCGGCGACCACGAGTCGATCCACGCTCCGGGCAAATTCAACGACCGCCTCGGAATCGAACGGCTTGATCGTCGGCACGTGGAGGACACCGACAGACAGTCCATGCTCGGTCGCAAGATCGGCGGAACGGAGGGCGCGCTCCGTCATCGTGCCAGTACTGATGACGCCAACATCGCTCCCCGAACGAAGCCGCTTCGCCTTGCCCACATCGAAGGTGTAGGTATCGGGGTCGAGCACGACGGGCACCTTTCCCCTCAGCGAGCGAACGTACACAGTCCCAGGAATATCCGCCACCGCGGCCGTCACCTGAGCAAGCTCGGTGGCGTCGCACGGATCAATGATCGTAATATTCGGGATCAGCCGAAGGATCGACAAATCGTCGGTGGCCTGGTGGGTCGCGCCATATGGGTTTGTCAACCCGGGCATGCCGCCAAAAATCTTCACGTCGGCATTGCTGTGCGCGCAGGCGATCTGCAGAAAGTCCAGAGCGCGCCGAGTCACGAAGACAGAGTAAGTAGTGCAATAGGCCACCTTGCCGGTCTTCGCGATGCCAGCCGCGACCATCAGCAAATCCTGCTCCGCCATGCCAACGTTGAAGAAGCGCTCCGGATACATGTCACGAAACTCGTTCATGTCGCTGAAGCGACCCATGTCTGCCGTCAATGCGACCACCTCTGGGCGTTCGGCTCCGAGCTTCAGGAGCGCCTTCGCAAACGGGGCCATCTCGTAGGGACCCTCGACATCGAGGATCTCACCCATTGCACCGGCTCGATTGGACATCTGACTAGACATAGTTCTCCTCCAGCTCAGCGTGCAGCTTGTCCCATTCGTCCTGGCCCACACGAACAAAGTGCGCCCGTTCGCGGCGCTCAAGCGTCGGGATGCCCTTACCGGGCGTGGTACGCAGAATGATGGCCTTCGGACGACCATTCGCTTCACGCAAGCGATCGAATGCGGCCACGATCTCTGCGATGCTATTTCCGTCTACCTCGATGGTCTCCCAGCCGAACGCGGTCCACTTGTCAGCAACTGGCTCGATGTTAATGACCATCGGTCCGTCGGCCTGGATTCCGTTGCAGTCGACGATCGCAATCAGACGATCAAGCTTGAAATTTGAGGCAACCATTGCTGATTCCCACACGGAGCCTTCCTGGAGTTCACCGTCTGACAGCTCGCAGATGACACGCGCATCGTTCGCGTCGAGGCGATTGCCCAGGGCCATGCCCACGGCCTGACCCAAACCGTGTCCGAGCGAGCCACCGGTAATTTCCACACCCGGAACGTCGTCGAAGGTGCTCAGCGCAAGTTCGCTCCCGTTCAGCCCAAATCGGTCGAGCTGATCCTCGGGCAGATACCCAGCGCGATAAAGCGCAGCATAGAGCGCAATTGAATAATGACCAGTCGACAACACAAAACGGTCGCGATCTGGCCATTCGGGATTCTGGGGGTCATAGACAAGCTCGCGGTTGAAGACGACTGCCAGCATGTCGGCAATGCCCAAGCCTTGCGCGATGTAGCCTTCGCCCTTGTCGGAAGCCATGCGCATCATTGTTCTGCGCAGTTCCATTGCGTGCCCCCGGAGCTCTGCAGGACCTAGGTCTCGTGCCGGCCCCATGGGATTTCGTGTGTCGAACTTCGTTTCAGATGTCACGTGGTTGCCCACCTTTCCTCAGTTTCTCGCATCGCCATTGGTGCGGATCGACGAAGCGGAGGGCGCATCTACACGCGCCCTCCGGTTCGTCACTCGGGTTATACCGCCGCCGGTTCCTTCCGCTCAATGCGGAAGTGCTCGCTGAAATTCGAGGCCTTGTCTGCGTCGGTGATTGCCGCGTACGCGTCCATCCCCCCCATGAAGAAGTAGTTCACCACGGGCTTTCCGGGAACGTTGGCGCCGTTGATCCAGGAGTTCACCTTCGGGAACAGGGTGGCCGCGGCACCTTCGTCACACGTAACCATCCACTGATTCTCAGCCTCAGCGGTCGGTTCGATCGTGGCCGCACCCGACTCGAGCGTGTATTTAATGGCGTCTGCGATCCAGTTGATCTGGAACTCATGCACGGGAGGCTGGTTCGTGAACGGGCCCATGGGTCCGTAGACCATGAACAGATTGGGGAACCCGTTGATGGTCATGCCCAAGTAGGACTTCGTGCGTTCCTTCCACTTGTCGCGGAGCTCAAGCCCATCGCGGCCCTCGTGGTGGATCCGGAGCTGGTTACCGGAGACCGCGTCGAATCCGGTGGCGAGTACGATCACGTCGACCTCGTACTCGGTGTCGCCTACCTTCACCCCGTTCTCTGTGAACTCGGTGATGGGAGTCTCCTTGACGTCCACCAGGGTGACGTTGTCGCGGTTAAAGCTCTCGTAGTAGTTGTCGCAGCACAACGGACGCCGAGCATAAATTTCAGACGGGATCAGCTTCTCCGCAAGGGCAGGATCCTTCACCGTTTCACGAATCTTCTTCTCAATGACATCGGTCGCGGCCTTGTTGGCAACCATGCTGGTTCCGACGTCGTTGAATGCCCGGAACATGTACTGGAAGCCGCCGCCATCGTTGTAGACCTCTTCGAACCGCTTGTGTCGCTCGTCCTCAGAGACGGACTCCGCGGAGATCTGGCTCTCGTCAAAACCAAACGAGGTCGTGGAGTGGATCACGCTGTGGTGGTAGCCCTCGTAGTCGTCGTGAATACGCTTTGTGAGCTCCGGGTCAATCGGCCGGTGCTTCGAGGGAACCACCCACTGAGGAGTGCGCTGAAATACCGTCAGGTGGTCGACCACCGGAGCGAGTTCGCTAATGACCTGGATGCCGCTGGAACCCGTGCCGATGACCGCGACGCGCTTTCCGCTCAGGTCTACGTCCTCGTGGGGCCAACGAGCGGTGTGATAGATCTGGCCCTTGAAGCTCTCCTGGCCCTTGAACTCCGGAACGTTGGTTGCAGAGAGGAGTCCGACGGCCTCGATGAGGAACCGTGCGGCGAAGGTCTGGCCGCGGTCAGTAGAGATGATCCAGCGGCTCGATTCTTCGTCCCACACGGCACTCTCTACCTGAGTATTGAACTGGTAACTGCGGCGCAGGTCATACCGGTCTGCCACGTGATTGAGGTATGCGCGAATCTCGGTGTGACGCGGGTATCGTTCGCTCCACTCCCACGACTCGTACAGATCGCGATCGAAGAAGTAGCAGTACACGTTGACCTCAGTGTCTGATCGAGCGCCCGGGTATCGATTCCAATACCACGTGCCACCAACGCCACCGGCGTTATCGAGCCCCTGAACGCTCAGACCCATCTCGTTTCGCAGCTTATGAACCGAATAGAGTCCGGCGAATCCCGAACCGATAACGACTGCGTCGATTTCTGTGGCGTTTGTCCGTTCGGCGACGTTGCTCATGTTCGGACCGTCCTTTCAATATCCATCTCATTCACGCTTGACGGCGTCAAGCGTTCGGTACACACACGGCAGTATCTGCCCGTGCAAACAGTGTGTGGTGCGCGCGCTCTTCACGGTTGTCCCATTTCGCGACGTTTTCCATGAGCCGCATCTGGGAGGCCGCAAAGGTCAGAGAAACACAGTGGAAAACGCTGATCCTTCACCCATGCCCGCAGGTAAGCGCGGAACAAGGCATCTTGACGCAGGCGAACACGTTGCAATTTGGGACAGCCAGGTGACACCGATTCCGTGAACACTGGGGTTCGCAGGGTAGAGAGTTCTGACCAGACGTCAATGGCGACCGGTGAGCTCCCCTTCGGCTACCCGCCGTTTCGCAATCGGAGGAACCGAGTAACTATGAATGACACAGCCCAGAGGTTCCCGGAAACCGCACACATCACTGGCATCGGGCTCACGCCCTTCGGCAAGAACCTCGGAATGAGCGCGCTCGAACTCCAGGGGGTTGCCTCGTTCGCCGCGCTCGATGACGCCGGCATCACCGCGAGAGATCTCGATACCGTTATTGCCGGCTATGCCACCACAATCCAACACCTGATGCCCGCGAACCTCCTTGCCGAGTACATCGGAGCGAAACCCAACAAGGCGTTCGGGATGTCGATTGGCGGCGCGACTGGGATCGGGATGGTGGCAGAAGCGGCACGCCTTGTTCGGCGCGGGGAAGCGGAGACGGTTCTCGTCGTCGGCGGAGAGAACCGTTCCAGCGGCCAAAGCCGTGACACGGCCATTTCCACGCTCGCACAGGTCGGCCATTCGACGCACGAGGTTGCCCTTGGAGCCAACATTCCGGCCTACTACGCGCTCCTCGCCTCCGAATACCTGCATCGACACGGTCGAGCTCGTGAGGATTTCGCGCATCTTGCGGTGCAGATGCGCGGTCACGCGAGCACTCACCCGGGAGCCCAATTCACGAAGCCGAGCACAGTTGCGGATGTGCTGGCTGCGCCCGCCGTCGCGGAACCACTCGGGCTGCTTGACTGCTGTCCCGTCTCTGACGGCGGCGCGGCGTTCGTGATCTCGAATCGTACCGACAGTGGCCGAGGGGTCGCAATTACCGGCACGGGTCAGGCGAATCGCCACCAGCACATCAGCGAGGCAGACTTTCGCGACTTCGGCGCTCGGGAAAGCTCCCAACAGGCCCTCGACGAGGCCGGCATCGGTCTTTCTGACATCGACGTGCTCGGGGTCTACGACAGCTTCACCGTGACGCTCGCCATTCTCCTGGAAGAGATCGGTTTCGCTGCACCTGGTACGGCGGGCGAAATGGCGAAGGCTGGTGAATTCTCGGCATGCGGGCGCTACCCCCTGAACCTGCACGGTGGCCTCCTGTCCTATGGCCACTCCGGCGTGGCCGGTGGAATGGCGCACCTCGTCGAGGTAGTCACCCAGATCCGGGGGGAGGCAGGTGCGCGGCAGCTGGTGGATCGCCCTCGCCGGGGCTTCCTGCACGCCGACGGCGGTGTGCTCTCGGCGCACGTTTCCCTCGTGGTCGACAGCGCCCCCGAATTTCAACAGCGAACGACGGAGGTCAGCGAATGATCGAACATGAGGACTGGAGCCGCGGAGAACCGCGCATTCTGGCTCAGAAGTGCGGCGCGGGCCATGCCTGGTATCTTCCGCGCCTCAGATGTCCGAAATGCGGCGGCGAGGCGACTTCCTTTGAACCGGGCAAGAGCGGAACGATCGTCGCGCTGACCAAGTTGCACCGACGAACCGATAGCGCACCCGAGGTCGTACAGATCGCCCTCGTAGATCTTGATGACGGTGTTCGGCTGATGACACGCGCTTCCGGCCCAGTAACGGTGGGCTCGCGCGTTGCGGTGTCGGTCGCGGAAATCGGACCAAGTCAAACTCTCCTGCCAAACTGTGAGGTGCTCTCAGCATGAAATCCCTTTCCGCCTTCCACACTCCCAGGTCTGTTGCGATCATCGGCGCGTCAAACGATCCGGAAAAGATTGGTGGCCGCCCGATCCGCTATATGCGTGAGTTCGGTTTCACGGGTGCCATCTACCCCGTCAACCCCGGTCGCGCAGAAGTGCAGGGACTCGCGGCGTACCCTTCGATCAGAGATCTCCCGGAGGTCCCCGAAGTCGTCATCGTCGCGGTTGCGGGTGCGAACGCGGTCGAGCAGGTCATCATGTGTGCTGAAATCGGGGTGTCGGGCTGCATCGTGATGGCTTCCGGCTTCGGTGAAACCGGCGACGCGGAAGGACTCGAGGCGCAGGAACGGATGCTCTCGGCGGCCCGGAAGAGCGGAATGCGCATCGTGGGCCCGAACTCCCAGGGCCTCGCCAACTTCGCCAACGGAGCAGTGTTGGGGTTTTCGACACTGTTCACCGAGCAGCCTCCTCTCGATGGGCCCGTCGCCATCATCAGCCAGAGTGGTGCGATGTGTTCAGTTCCGTACGGCATGCTGCGCGAGGCCGGCATTGGGGTGCGGTACGCCCACGGCACCGGCAACGACATCGATGTCTCGGCGGCTGAGCTCGCCCTCGACATCGTGGCGGATCCCGATATTCAGCTGTTGCTCTTGTACCTCGAGGATCTGAAGGATCCAGATTCCTTGGCACTTCTTGCCGAGGCTGCGCGAAAACGGGATCTCCCGGTGATTGCGTTGAAGGGTGGTCGAAGCGAGGCGGGGCAGCGCGCCGCCGCATCACATACCGGAGCGCTTGCTAACGAAGAACGGGTGGTCGACGCTTTTCTCAAGAAGCACGGGATCTGGCGGGCCAACAGCACTCGTGAATTGGTGTCGGCGACGCAGTTGTATTTGCGTGCCCGCGTGCCTCACGGAGACCGCATCGCCATCGTCAGCAATTCAGGTGCTGTGTGCGTGCTGACCGCGGATGCGGTCGACGACCACGGCCTAAAGCTGGCCGAGTTCGCGCCGGCAACTCGCGGTGCGCTCGGCGAGGTACTTCCTGCCTTCGCCGCAATTGACAATCCCATCGATGTCACTGCGGCTCTCTTGACCGATAGCTCGTTGTTCGGCAAGGTGCTTCCTATCGTCGGGGCAGACAAAGCGGTTCACGCCTGCATCATCGGGATCCCTGTGGCCGGCCGCGGATACGATGTCGATCGGTTTGCCGACAACATTGAGACGTTCGAACGCGACTCCGGTATGCCGATCGTCTTGGTGGTTCCGCAGAACAACATTGCCGAGGTGTTCCGCAAGCGCGGTCTGGTGGTGTTCGCGGACGAAGCCACGGCGGTGCAAGCGCTCGCGCAGTTCCTGCACCACCATCAGCTGATGGCGCGGTCAGCAGGTGCACAGCACGTACCCTACACACCGGTGACCGGGCATCGATCTGAAACAGTCACGCTCAATGAGGCTGAAAGTCTCGAGGTTCTCCAGCAGATCGGGATTCCAGTGGCGCAGCACGTGCTGGTTCAGGATCCACAGGATGCGGCGGCGGCAGTCGCACAGCTTGGCGACGGTCGCGTCGTCGTGAAGGGCTGCACCTCGGACACCACGCACAAGTCCGATTTGGGATTGGTCCGTGTAGGCGTCGATGGCCCCGATGAGGTTGCGGCAGTTGTGCGCGAGATGTTCGCGATCATGGAGCACCATGGTCTGCGAAATGAGGGTGCCATCATCTCCCAATTGGTGAAGGGAGTGCACGAGGGAATGCTCGGTGGGCACGTCGACCCATTGTTTGGCCCAGTCGTGCTCCTGGGTGCGGGAGGGGTGTATGTCGAAGCGATGCCCGATGCGACTGTGCTCATCCCACCGTTCACCGTCGACGACGCGCTGGACGCTATCGGTCAGCTTCGCATCGCCGCCGTGCTCGACGGGGTGCGAGGCGAGGCTCCCGTCGATGTCGAGGCGTGGGCACAGGCGGCGGTGCGTCTCGGTGACGCGCTCGTGTCCGATGGCTCCCGCATTGAGTCGCTCGATATCAATCCCCTCATGCTGCTTGAGCGGGACGGGGCGTTGCAGCCGACCGTGCAAGCGGTCGACGGCGTGGTGATCCTCCGGGAGGCCCCCGCCGGGGCGAAGTAGAGGTCAGCTGAAATACAGACGCAAGGGAGCCGGCATATCCACATCCGGCTCCCTGAGTTGTATCCCCGCACTTGCGGAAACGTGGAATAACAGGAGGAACAATGAAGCTCTTCACACCCGTCACCCTCGGCTCCTTCGAGCTCAAGAATCGCGTCATCATGGCACCTCTGACCAGGCGCAGAGCCGGGGCGGACGCGGTTCCCTCCCCCTCCGCGCGCCTGTACTACGAGCAGCGCGCAGGCGCGGGCCTTATCGTCAGCGAGGGAACGTGCATCTCGGCGGAGGGCATTGGTGATCGCCGACTCCCCGGGCTGTGGACTGCCGAGCAGATCGCCGCGTGGCGCGAAATTACCCAGGCGGTGCACGTTCGTGGTGGCAAGATTATCGCTCAGCTGTGGCACACGGGCCGCGCATCTCACCCTCTTCTGCAGCCAGATGGTGCCCCTGCAGTCGCTCCGTCTGCGATAGCGATTGAGGGAGATCGCGAGCTCGATGGAGAGATGATTCCATCCGCGGTTCCTCGTGCGCTTGAGACCGAGGAGATTCAGCGGGTGGTTGCAGATTACGCCCGGGCGGCAAAAAACGCCATCACCGCAGGATTCGACGGCATCGAGCTCCATGGTGCCAACGGCTATCTCATCGATGAGTTTCTGCAGGACGGCACGAACCAGCGCACCGACCAGTACGGCGGTTCAATCCAGAACCGGATCCGGTTCCTTCGGGAGGTTCTCGACGCGACGACGGAAGCCATCGGTGCGGATCGCGTCGCCCTCCGCCTTTCGCCATCGAGCATGTTCCAGAGCATGCACGATTCCGATCCCTACGAGCTCTGGGCACAGGTGCTATCTGCGGTGTCAGAGTACGACTTGGCGTTCCTGCACCTCGTGGAGCCAGGCATCTCGGGCTCAGAGTCGCACCGCAGCCACGCAGAAGGTATCGACTCGGCGTGGGTGCGAGAGTGCTTCTCCGGTCGCCTGGTCGCCGCAGGCCGTTACGACCGTCAGAGCGCAGAGGCGGCGCTCGAGTCCGGGCGTCTCGATGCCGTGGCGTTCGGCCGGCCGTTCCTCCCCAATCCAGATCTGGTCACCCGCTTTGAGCAAGACGCACCGCTTCGACCGCTTGACCGCGACACTCGCTACACCGCGTTTGACGAAGGCTACATCGATGAACCTTCCTACAAGGCCGAACAGTATCTGGCCAGCTTGCTGGATGGTTCGCTCACCCCGGAAACGCTTCGCGCAGAAACCGGGGCCGGAGAATGGTCGAACCGGATCCCGTTCGAACAGTGGGAGGCATCGTGGGCTCTCAAGCGATTCCAGGTGCTCCAGGAGTCGAGCGAGGCGGGAGGGGAACCTGCTCACGCCTAGCGTCATCCGGCAGTGCGGCACATTCTCTGATTGCTGCGAGATAGGCGGCTTCATTCTCTCGGAAGCGGTCGATCGGTGCGGTTAAGGATAGTGCCGCACGCACTTCGCCGTCGATGAAGATCGGGGCAGCGAGCGAGTGGACGCCGATCTGCAGTTGTTCGCGGTCGATCGCGACCCCGGTTTCGCGGATCTGCTGCAGCACCGCCTCGAGCTCTTCGCGGCTGCGCACCGTATTGGGCGTAACCGCTGCGTAATCACAGCTAGCAAGTACCCAGTCCCGATCCTCACCACCTGCGTAAGCGAGCATCACTCGTGCACCCACTCTCGCATGGATATTCTCCGAGTAGCCCACCACGAGACCCTCTACACGCACCGCCTGGTTTCCCTCCACTGCGGCAATGACGGAAATCCGATCTCCGCGCCACGCAGTGAGATAGCAGGATTCCCCCGTGCGCCTCGCGAATTCATGTAGCGCTACGCGCAATTTGGTCGGCGGGCGTAGTTGCCGAATCGCACGTTCTGCGATCCGCTCAGCAGCCGGTCCGAGCTCGTATTGCCGTGCCGCATCTTTTTTCAGGAGACCCGTTTGAACCAGGGTATTCAACATGTGATGAGTTGTTGGCGCAGTGAGGCCGAACTTCTCGGAGATTTCACTCGCCTGCACTCGGGGGTGATCCGCGACATACAGGAACACGCGGGCGGCCCGTTCGACGGACTGAATGGTAGTGGCCATGATGTTCTCCTTGACAGCGAGCACGAATACTTTCATACTATCAACGCTAGAGGCAGTTCACTTTCAGGATATGAAAGTACTCACTACAAAGGGGTGTGACGATGACGAATGACCGTGAGTCAATTGCGTCGATAATGAGCACGGGCGGACGTCCCGTTGGCAGCGAACGTGAGATCCGCATCATTGACACGACGCTGCGCGATGGACATCAAAGCTTGTGGGCGACTCGGATGCGCACGGACCACATGCTTTCAATGGTGGATGACTTCGCGGCTGCAGGTTTCGAGCAGGTGGACCTGGTTGCTCCGATTCAGTTCGATGTCTCGGTGCGCTACCTGAAGGAGGATCCGTGGGAGCGGGTGCGTTTGATGCACCAGGCCGCCCCGGGCCAGAAGTTTCGTGCCCTGATCCGCTCTCGCAACATTGCGGCGTTTGACTTCCTCGCGGATGACATCATCGAGAATTGGGTCGACCGATTGTACGCGAACGGATTCCGCGTGATCGGTTCGTTCGACGGCCTGAACGACTACGACAACATCGTTCCGGGGCTGATTCGGGCGAAGAAACTCGGCGCGTCGACGTTCGGGGCAGTCTCGTTCTGCGAGTCACCGGTGCACACCGACGAGCTCTTTGTCGCAAAAACAAAGGAGCTCATCGAGCGCGCCGACGTGGACGCGATCATGCTGAAAGACGCAGGCGGCCTCCTCACTCCGGAACGCACGCGCGTGCTGGTGCAGAAGATGAAGGCCGTGATGGGGGATCGCACCCTCGAGGTGCACACGCACTCGATGACCGGGCTTGCCCCGCTCGTGTACCTCGAAGCTGTCGAGGGCGGCGCTGACGTGCTGCACACCTCAATCGCCCCGCTTGCGAATGGCACCGCACAGCCGGCGACCCAGCGACTCGTGAAGGATCTGCGTGCGCTCGGATACGTCGTGAATGTTGACGATGCCCGGGTGGATGCGATCAGCAAGCGCATCACTGAGATCGCCGAGACCGAGGGAAAGCCGCTCGGCGCTCCGATGGAGTACGACGGCATGCACTACATGCACCAACTCCCCGGCGGCATGCTGTCGAACTTCCACATGCAGCTCGAGGCGGCCGGCATGAGTGATCGCTTCGAAGAGCTCCTTCTGGAGACCGCTCGAGTACGTCAGGAACTAGCTTTCCCGATCATGATCACGCCATTCGCGCAGCACGTGGGCACGCAGGCGGTCATGAACGTCATCACCGGCGATCGCTACAGCATCGTGCCGAACGAGGTCAAGAAGTACGCCCTCGGCTACTACGGCAAGCTCCTCGCCCCGATCGAACCGAGCGTGCTGGAGTTGATCCTGAAGAACGGCGCATCGGACATCGCGTCGGAGCCCACCACCATTCCCCCGATGCTGCCAGGGTTGCGCGAACGGTACCCGGATGCATCGATCGATGAACTGTTGCTGCGCGCGATGTTCGCGGGCACCCAGGTCGACGAAATGAAGCGGACGGTCGCGGCTGGCGGGAACCCGGATGAGGTGCCTCAGCCGCTGCTCGGACTCATCAAGGCGCTCTTTGCGAGCACCGACTCCGGCGTGCAGATATTGAAGACTGGCGATCTCGAGATCGCCCTGGAAAAGGAGTAACAACCATGTCGGTAAATGCAACTGATATTCGTGAGCTGAAGGCGATCGTCGACTGGGCGAGCCTGACCGAGGGTGTGCGCGAGCTGTCGCTGAAGGTGGGCGATGTCGAGCTGTTTATTTCGAAGAATGAGCACACGCGGAATTCCGCAGCCTCCTCCGCTCCGGTCGCCGCCCCCGCTGTGTCCCCGGCACCAGCTGCAGCTGCTCCGGCCGCAGCTCCCGCACCGGCAGCTGCGGCACCCGCTGCCGCGCCCGCTGCGGCACCTCAGAAGTCGTCGGAGCTGGTGCTTGCGCCGGGCGAGATCGTCGTAAAGTCGCCCATGGTGGGTACGTTCTACGCTTCCCCGCAGCCTGGTTCCCCCGCGTTCGTGTCGGTGGGCGACACCGTCGCGCCCGACACAGTGACCTGCATCGTCGAGGTCATGAAGTTGATGAACAACGTTGAGGCTGGTGTCGCCGGCACCGTCGTTCAGGTGCTGGTCGAGAACGAGGCTGCGGTTGAATACGGTCAGCCCCTGATTGTCATCAAGCAGGCCTAGTCGTCACGATCACGGCATGTCGTCGGTGGGGTGTTTCGCTGTTGCGGGGCACCCCACCTGCCGCTTCAGGGTCACATCGCTCTGACGGCGAAGCAAATATCTGTTCTTCCGAACCGGGTGCCGAGGCAGGCTCCGCGAATCGGAGCGCGAAAGGAAAGTGTGAGAAATGGCTCTGCAGAGTGTACTAATCGCCAATCGCGGCGAAATCGCGCTGAGAGTGGTGCGTGCCTGCAAGGAACTCGGAATTCGCAGTATCGTGGCCTATTCCGAGGCCGATGCGGACTCGCTCCCAGTGAAGCTCGCTGACCAGGCGGTGTGCATTGGCCCCGCAAACGCAAAGCTCAGCTACCGGGATCCGCGCCTAGTGATCAGCGCCGCACAGGCGTTCGGTGCCGACGCGATCCACCCCGGCTACGGCTTTCTGGCGGAGAACGCCGAGTTCGCGGCGCTGTGCGAGCAGGAAGGGATGGGCTTCGTCGGTCCGTCCTCACAGGTGATCTCCCGCATGGGTGACAAGATCGAGGCCAAGAAGATCGCTCGCCAGGCAGGGGTGCCCGTCGTTCCCGGCTCTGATGGCGCGATCAGCGACTACCAGGAGGCCCTGCAGGTCGCGACCGAGGTGGGGTACCCTCTGCTCATTAAGGCCTCTGCGGGCGGCGGCGGGCGGGGTCTGCGCGTCGTGCAGGCAGCAGAGACGCTAGAACGAGATCTGTCGGAAATCATGTCAGAGGCGGAGGTCGCGTTCGGGGACCCCTCGGTATATATCGAGCGGTACCTGACGGACATTCGACATATCGAGATTCAGGTCATCTCCGACGGGGAGACAGTGTTGCACCTTGGCGAGCGTGACTGCACCGCGCAGCGCCGCAACCAGAAGCTCGTTGAGGAGTCGCCCTCTCCCGTGCTCGATTCGGAGCTTCGTGCGGGGCTCGCGCAAGCCGCGGTCGCATTGTGCGAGGAGGTCGGTTACAAGAACGCGGGTACGGTCGAGTTCGTGTTCGACAACGTTGAGCGCAAGTACTACTTCATCGAGATGAACACCCGCATCCAGGTTGAGCATCCGGTGACAGAAATGGTCACCGGCATCGACCTGATCAAGTGGCAGCTGCGGATCGCAGGCGGCAAAAAGCTCGACCTTTCGCAAAGCGATATCCGCCTCAACGGCCACGCAATCGAGTGCCGCATCAACGCGGAAAACCCAACTCAGAACTTCGCGCCGAACCCGGGGCAAATCGACAAGTTCCGTGCGCCGGGTGGGTTCGGTGTGCGCTTCGATTCACACATCGAGGCAGGGTATAGCATTCCTCCGTTCTACGACTCGATGGTGGGCAAACTCATCTGCTGGGGCAACGACCGAGACGAAGCGATCACGCGTATGCTGCGCGCGCTCGACGAGATGGTGATCGAAGGGGTGGTCACCACGGCCGAGTTCCAGGCCGAGATCCTCGACAGTCCCGGCTTCCGTTCAGGAGAGTTCAACACCGGGTACGTAACGAAGCTCCTGAGCGAGTAGCCGCGAAGCTGAAGGGCCGATGGGTATTTCTCCCATCGGCCCTCACTGTGGTCGAGTATCCGTCGGTGCGCGACGCAGTGACACGGGGAAGCAGCCGGAAACTAGAAATGTGGTGGGGGCTCCGCAGAGCTCCCACCACATTTTCGTTCGGTCTGGGCTTCTTGGGCCGCGGTCGATCCGAATGAATCAGAGAACGGTCCAGCCGCCGTCGATCACGTAGGAAGCGCCATAGACGAAGCTCGACTCGTCGCTCGCGAGGAAGAGCGCCAGATTTGCAACCTCTTCGGGCTGGGCGTGGCGACCCGCGGGCACGGAGCGGATCGAGTCCATGACCGCAGCGTCACCGGATTCCAGGATGGCCTTCGTCATTCCGGTCTCAACGGCCCCTGGGCAGACGGCATTCGCGCGGATACCTTGCTTGCCGTAGTCGGCTGCGAGTTGCTTGGTGAATCCGATCACCCCATGCTTGGCTGAGGTGTAGGCGATTCCGCCGCCGCCCGCGACGAAGCCGGCGATCGATGCGGTGTTCACGACTGAGCCGCCACCACCTGCAATCATGGTCGGCAGGAAGGCCCGAGACACCAGGAACATGCTCTTCAGGTCGACCCCGATGATGCGGTCCCACAACTCCTCGCTCGTGTCCAGGAGCGGTGCGTAGCCGTCAAGCATTCCCGCATTGTTCACGAGCACATCGATGCCAGGCAACTCCGTGATCACACGTTCGCTCGCGGCCGTCACCGATGCACTGTTTGAGACATCGCAGGCCACGGCAAGCGCTTGGCCGCCGGCCCCGCGAATGAGATCCGCTGTTGCTTCGGCGGTCTCAAGGTTCAGGTCGAGTACCGCGACGCGGGCACCCTCTTGCGCAAAGCGTTGAGCGATCGCGCGGCCCATCCCAGAGCCGCCACCGGTGACCACTGCGTTCTTACCTTCAAGCCTTCCGGCCATGAGTGAACTTCCTTTCTTTTCGGCGCGTCGTCGCGCCGGTAAACGTAGGTGTCTTATGCCAAACCGGCGAGGGAGATGTACTTGATGTCCATGTACTCGTCGAGCCCCCAGTGCCCGCCTTCGCGGCCGATGCCGCTCTCCTTCACGCCACCGAACGGTGCCTGCACCGCCGAGATCATGCCGTCATTGGCACCGACGGTGCCGTACTCCAGCGCCTCAGAGACACGGACAATGCGGTTCACGTCGCGGGTAAAGAAGTAGGCGGCGAGACCGAACGGAGAGTTGTTCGCCTGCTCAATGACTTCCTCCTCGGTGTCGAACTCGAAGATCGGCGCGACCGGGCCGAAGGTCTCTTCACTCGCCACGAGCATGCTGCTGTCGACCCCGCGGAGCACCGTCGGCTCGTAGAAGTGACCGTTTGCGAATTCCTCACCTTCGGGACGATGCCCACCGAACAGGATTTCAGCACCCTTCGCGAGTGCGTCGGCGACGTGCTCCTCAACCTTGGCGACCGCGGGCCCGTCGACCAGCGGACCCACCTCAGTGCCTGGGGCTATACCGTCTCCGATCGGCATCGCACGGAGCTTCTCCACGAATCGCTGTGAGAACTCAGCTGCGATACCCCGCTGCACGTAGATTCGGTTGGCAGAAACGCACGTCTGGCCCATGTTACGCATCTTGACCGCTACCGCCTGATTCACCGCGTGCTCCAGGTCAGCATCTTCAAACACGATGAACGGAGCGTGACCGCCCAATTCGAGTGACAGCCGTTTCATCGAGTCGGCACCCTCGCGCATAAGGATCTTGCCAACTTCGGTTGACCCGGTGAAAGACACCACGCGAACCCGCGTATCCTGCATCAGAGTCGGGCTCACCCGCGAGGCGCGAGAACTCGTGATGACCTGCAGCACGCCGTCCGGTAGCCCTGCCTCGGTGAAGAACCGACCGATCTCCAAGGCAGACAGAGGTGTCAGAGCGGCTGGCTTCACGATCATCGTGCATCCGGCGGCGAGCGCGGCACCCAACTTGCGCAGGATCTGCAGCGACGGAAAGTTCCACGGGGTGATCGCTACGGAGATGCCAGCCGCTTGCTTGATCGCAACGATGCGCTTGTCTGGCCCGGTCGAGGGAACGGTCGTCCCGTATGCTCGGCGCCCTTCCTCAGCAAACCAGTCGAGAAAGTCGAGCCCATAGTTAATTTCACCAATTGACTGAGCAACCGGTTTACCCTGCTCTTCAGTCAGGATCTCAGCGAGACGCTGGATGTTCTCGCGACCAATCTCGGCAGCACGACGGATGATCCGCGAACGCTCGAGTGCCGGAGTCGCCGCCCACGACTTTTGCGCCCGCTCTGCGGCGTCTATTGCCTGCGTGACATCTTCGGCCGAGGCATCAGCGATGCGGACAAGCTCGGCGCCAGTCGAAGGGTTCGTAACTGGGAATGTCTCCCCGGAGACGGCATCTCGCCATTCACCGTCGATCAGCAACTTGCTCAGGTAGGAAGCCATAGTTTGTGTCCTCGGTTCTCTCGGTCAATCAGTTAAATATGATGGATGCTCTGGTGACCTTGCGAGCCTCGCTGTCCGAGATCGCGGTCGTCAGATCTTCAAATGGATACGTGCGTTCGGTGAGCGACTCGAACGGATAGCGATCCTGGGTGCGGAGCAGGAAGGCGAGGGCCTTTTGCAAGTACCACGGGTCGTAGCGGAGGACGCCGTGAATGGTGAGGTTCTTCCGAGTGATAAGACCAGGCGACAGGGTGACTTGGAAGCCCTCACCGACGTTCAGGTTTCCGACCGAGACGATCTCCCCGCCGACGCGTGCGAGTTCCACCGATTCGGGGAATGCTGCAGCGACACCGGTGACTTCCAGAACCACGTCAGGTCCATCCCCGTTCGTGAGTTCGAGTACGCGTGCGACTCGAGCCTCCACGGTCGCGTGTTCCCTCATGTCGACGATCTCGTCGGCGCCGAAGTTCCGAGCGAGCTCAATGCGCTCGTCCACACCTTCAACCACTAGCACGCGGACCCCGCGTTCTTTAGCGACCGCGGCAGCATAGAGACCGAGTCCGCCGGCACCCTGGATGAGCAATGTTGACCCAGCAGAGAGCCGAGTCTTGTCGAGCGCGAAGATCATCTGCGACAGCCCGCAGTTTGCTCCAGCAACCACCGCATCGGAGAGCCCGTCGGGGACCTTGAAGAAGTACTGATCCGGATGAAGGTAGTAATGCGTCGCGAAAGCCCCTGTGAAGTGCGGTGCCAACTCCGGGTTCTTCGCCCACTCGCGTAAGGAATTCTGGCACATTCCGAACTCACCGCGTAGGCATCTCGCGCACTTGCGGCAGGTGATGTAGTAGACCGGGGCGACACGGTCGCCCACCGCTACCGGCTGGCCAGCGTTGTCCTTGGTGATTTCACTCCCGAGTGCGCTAATTTCGGCGACGAATTCGTGCCCAAGCGCCGCCTCTCGGAGTGCAGCGCTGTGGTAGTGAAACTGGTGAATATCGGATCCGCACACATTCGCGCGTCGGATCTTCAGCACGACTGCGTCAGGTGCCGGTGTCGGTACATCGAAGTGTTTCACTTCGATCTGCGACGGGCCGACGAGCGCTGCGATGCTTCCCTGCATGATGGCTCCTCATTGATCTCTTACTCACGGGTTTCGGCTGTGAATCCATGCGAGTAACCGTGTGCCCAATGCTAGGTTCGCGGCCCCCGGGCAGTGTGTCCTAGTTCGGTACACACCGCGTGAAGTGGCCGATTCCCACGGCTCGATGATTCAAAAAGGGACAACTGGATCCGCGTATTCAGAGACAGACTGAATCTCGTACGACGACGTACGCCGACGAGATGAAAGGACCACGTTCGCTATGAGTAATCACGGACACGCTCTCCGACTTTGGGCTCTCGATTCACCGACATTGACAGTGCAATCGGAAACCCTCCTCTACGGAACCAGTGGTGAGATCACCATCCCGGTTCCTTCCTTCCTGATTCAACACCCCAAGGGCCTCATCCTGTTCGACACGGGACTGCACCCCGATGCCGTTGAGGATCCCGAGAAGGCCTACGGCAAAGAGCTCGCCAGTGTTCTGGGCATCGGTGGCGGCCCGGACGCGCGCCTCGACCGGCAGCTGGCCGCACTGGGCTTCAAGCTCAGCGATGTCACCCACGTGATCTCGTCGCACGGCCACTTTGATCACACCGGCGGCATCCATCTCTTCCCCGAAGCGAAGCACTACTTCGGCGAGGGTGAGCTGCGCTTTGCGCACTGGCCCGATCCGATCCAGTCTTTTGTGTATCTTCCGGAGGTCCTCAACCATCTCCGCGCCCTCGATGTGCGCGAGGTCGTCGGAGAACTCGATCTCTTCGGCGACGGTGCCATCACGATTCTCCCGACTCCCGGTCACACCCCCGGCGAGGTCAGCTTGGTTGTGCGCCTCAAGTCTCGTACCTTCATCCTGACCGGAGACGCAATCCACTTGCGTGCGGCGATGGAGCAGGAGTTCCATTTCCCAATCGACTCCGATACTAAGGAAGCACTTCGATCGCTTCGCAAGCTCAAGCAGCTGAAGGAAACCCTCGACGCCACCATCTGGATCAGCCATGACCCAGATGACTGGGCGGAGTTCGCGCACGCGCCGGGCTTCTACGAGTAGGGCTCCGAGGATGACGATTCTGGTCGATTATCGCTGCAAGCATTGCAGCACAATCACCGAGGCCTTCGTGGAGTCTCCGGCACCGTCTGAGCGTCTGTGCGCGACCTGCGGGGAGACCAGTCAACGTGCCTGGTCCCCCGTGGGCCTGATCGCTGGCTCCTCGAGTGGAAAATCAGCACCGCAGGCACCGATCGCTAAGTCAGGTGGGCGTTCACTGTGTGCCACGAACCCCGGCGTTCCGGGGCTCTGCCACATGTCAGAGAGTGCTGGCCGCGCCTGGATCGCGCGGTACAAGGGTGATGGGCGTTCGCTCGATCGCGAGCTCGAACTTCAGGAGAAAGCCGCAAAAGTCAGTACGCCGACCATGAGCGATGCAATCTCGCACAACCACAGCCATCCTGCCTCACACACACCCAGTCACGACCACGACTAACGCACAATCAACAAAGCAGCGGGGGGCGGTGTGGCGGCCGCCGCTGCTTTTTTTTTTTGGGGGGGTGTGGTACGACAGCTCACACCCGCCTGTCTCACGCTGAAGTGCGCTTCTTCTTCGACTGCACTCGAATCGAGTAGCTGGCCATGGCGATCAGAGTGACGACTCCAATGAAGACCAGGTTTGCGCCCTGGGAGATGCGCAGCACCACGGAGAGGGTCATAGCGAGCCCAAGTAACAGCGACCCGAGGAGTACGCCAATCAGCGTGCCGCGACCTCCGAGCAGGCTCGCGCCACCGATCACCGGTGCCGCGATGGCAAGCAGTGTGTAGGTATTTCCAACGGTCGCGTCGCCGATACCGACCTGCCCTGCAAGGAACACACCCGCAAGAGCCGCCAGCAACCCGCACAAGACGTAGGCACCGCCACGAACAAGGTTCGATCGGATCCCCAGACGCTCTGCGTAGAGACCATTCATTCCCACCGCACGCACTCTCATGCCCATTCCAGTGCGCCGCAGTGCCAGATCTCCAACAACCGCGAGAACTGTCAGGAATAGGAGTGCGACCGGGAGGATGCCGATACTTGCGGTGAGTGCAGACATCATCTCGAAGCCAAATCTGCCGCCTGGGGTTGGACGCAAAGCCAACGCGATACCACTCACAATGCCGAGAGTTGCAATGGTCGCGATCACTGCGGAGAGTCGCATCTTCTCAACGAGCCACGCGTTCACCAATCCGACTACTGCACCACAGGCAAGTGACGCGATGAACGAGACAACTATCGACTGAAAAACTCCGCCGGACTGCACCACAAAGGAAATAACGACCACGCTGAGACTCATAGTCGCTCCGACAGACACATCTATTCCCCCAACCAGGAGAACGAAGTACTGCGCTATCGCCACCGCTGCCAGGGGTGTCGCAATGACAAGAATGTTCTTCAACCCAATTTCCGTCAGGAAGCTAGGATTGACAGAACCCGCAAATGCGCCGATGAGCACGATGAAGAGCGCAAGAACACTCAATCTGATTGTCTCTCCATTGCGCAACCAGCGTGGCACCTTCGAGTCACCCGAGACTTCCAACTTCATGAGCTCGGTGGAGAGAATCTCTCCTTCTTCGTGGACCCGAGATTCCACGGCGAATGAACCGACGATCGAAGTTTCGGTCGCTCCCATTCCAGGCATCTCGTCAATGATCTGCCCTCTGGACATGACAACGATGCGATCTGCGACACCTGCAAGTTCAGAAGCATCAGAACTTACGATGACCACTGAGTTGCCAGCGTCGGCACATTCGCGGAGCATGCGGTAGATATCCATGCGCGAACGCACATCTACACCCTGAGTCGGCTCGTCGATGAGGAACACCTGCGGTTCGGTCGCAAGGGCTCGGCTGATAGCAATCTTCTGCTGGTTTCCGCCAGAAAGTGAGCTTGGCAGATGCGAGGGACTTCCTAACCGAATGCCGAACTTCTCGATTTGATCCTTGATGAAGCCTCGCTCTGGGCCACCACGAGTAAAGCCCGCGGTCGAGATCTTGTCCAGCACGCCAGCGGTCAGGTTCTCCTGAATCGTTAATGGCTGGAAGAGTGACTCCTGCTTCCGATCCCCGCTGAGGAAGATCACGTGGTTTGCGGTTGCCTGCTTGTAATTCTTGATGGCCTTGACACCGACGCGCAGGTCACCCGATGCGAGTCCGAGACCGGCAAGACCGCGCAGAAGCTGCGCTTGGCCGTTTCCGTCGGCTCCAGCAATCCCGAGGATTTCTCCGCGACGGAGTTCCAGAGTCACCGGACCGAAGTTCTCGCCACCGATTCGATCCGCCTGAAGCACAGCCTCAGCGGCCGAATCAAGTGCCCGGCGATCAGGAAACTCCATCGAGACCTTTGTGCCAGCCATGAGATCAACGATCTCGGCGGGTGAAGTTTCGTCTGCCCTCAGCGTGTCGACGAAGTTGCCGTCTCGCAAGATCGAGACTGTGTCAGCGACGCGGAACACCTCGGAGAGGCGGTGGGTCACAAACAGGACGCCGGAACCCTGGGAAGCCGCCACGCGCATGAGTTCGAGCACTCGATCTACACCCGCGGAATCGAGCGCTGAAGTGGATTCGTCAAAGAGCAAGACCCTGGGTCGCGCCATGACCGCGCGAACGATCTCCAGCAGCTGCCGGTCTCCGGGCGCAAGTTCTGCCACCTTCAACAGCGGATTGAGGTCAAGATCATAGTCTGCAAGCCGGGCTCTCGCCCATTGGAAGACCTCACTGAACTTTGGTCGTTGCGCCTGCGGGGTTCCGATATACAGGTTCTGCGCAACTGTGAGGTCGTTGAGAAGGGAGCCATCCTGGAACACAGTGAACGCACCAGCGCTCTGTGACTCAACGGGGAGGTGTTTATGCAACTGTCGGTCGGCGATCTTCACGCTACCCGTTGTGGGAATCACAGTCCCGCTCACTATTCCGACGAAGGTCGACTTGCCGGATCCATTCTCGCCAACGAGCGCTCGCACTTCGCCAGCATCAACTGTAAGTGACATCTCTTTGAGCGCCATCACCGGACCGTATTGTTTGCTTAGTCCGATGGCCTCCAGTGCCACCTCGCGGTGCTGGCCCTCCCGCACGAGCGTTTTGCCCGGCTGCGCCTTGGTTGCTTCCATGTTGTCCTACGCTCCTTGCAGGAAGAGGTCTGTGAGTGTTGGGGTGCCGGCCACTTCAACAGTGGCCGGCACCCCGAAGCGCGTGAGCGCTACTGGGTCATACCGATGATGACGTCTTCGGGAATCAGGGCGCTCCAACCGGGGAAGTCCCCGGGCAGATCTGCCTGGTAGATACCCTTTTCAGCCTTGATCACCGGGAGCTGCAGCGGAGTACGCTCAGGTACGTCGCCACCCGCGAGGATGGTCATTGCATTTGTGAGTGCCAGACGTGACTGGTTGATGAGCGCGTTGGTGTAAAATAGATCGAATTCCTTGTCGGTACCGAGACGGGACTCCCAAATGCCGAAGAACTCATTCATTTCGGTCCAGGTGAGGATCGCGGGGACGCTTTCACCGGCCTGATCGTACGCGTCAACAACCTGCGGCATCGGGTCCGAGTAGGTATTCAGGATCGCCTTTACCGGAACACCCGAGGAAATAAGTGCAGACGACGCTGCAGCCACGCCGGGCCGTGACCAGTCAGTGTCTTGGTTGAACCCGATTGAGGGCCCGCCATCCGCGAGCTCCTCTTCGAGGCAAGACTGCACGAGCGTGTCCTGCGGGTTACCCGGGGTGCCGAAGAAGAAGGCGATCTCGTCGCTCTCGGTCAGACCCAGGTCGTCCTTCAGCACGCCACCCATCGCGGTTCCCGCGTCGCACGCCTCTGCGTAGACCTGGTTGTTGATAACGTCGCCACCCACATCCGGGGTTTCACCCACGTAGGTAGTGATCACGGTTCCAGCGGCTTGCGCTTCCTGGAACACCGGTGCCATCGCCGACCCGAAGGGATTGTAGCTCACGATCGCGTTGACACCGTCGGCAACCATGCTTCGTACAGCTGATTGCGCCGAAGGCAAGTCGTTGACGAATGCGTAGGTGATGGTGCCGACCTCGGGGTAGGTCATCGCCTGCAGCATGACATTCATTGCCGCAGCTGTCTGCCACAGGTTGTCAACCGCATTGAAGGTGCCCACGTGAATGTCACCGTCGCCGATGGTGCACTGCGGCTTCTTCCAGCATCCGAGTGCCGTCTCGACCTGCTCGGGGGTGAGCTCGACCGATGCCCGGGCGAACCCTTCAAGCGTCTCCTCCGGAAGGTCCGAAATCGGGAAATCAACACCGAACGCAGTGTTCACAATCTCCTGGACAACAGCTTCATCATATTCAAAGCTTGTGTCGATCTCCGTGGCAGGCGCTTCTTCGCCGCCGGTGTTTCCACCTGAGCTGCAGCCCGTGAGGATGAGTGCCAGGGCAGAGCCAGCGGCGAGAACCGTCGCGGCCTTCCGCCATTTGCTTTCGCTAGACAGCATTGTCTTCTCCTTATTTATGTGGGGTTGTGAAGATTCGGGGGGGGGGAACCCTACGTCGTCTGCAAGACACTTGCGTCTGTCGTGGGTTGTTCTTCGTCGGGCTTGACCCGGGAAGTTTTTGCGGCACGCGGCCGCATGAGGAGTCCGACGCCGGCGAGACCCAAGGCCAAAACCACGCCCTGCACGAGCAGTCTCGCGCCCGTGGAGTAGCCCATCACTGCGAGACCGTGATCGAGCAGGATGATGAACGTGGCGCCAAGGAGGGTGCCCATGGGGCTCACCCGCCCGCCGGTGAGTACTGCGCCACCAAGCACCACTACAACGATGCTCGAGAGGAGGTATGGCCCACCGGATGACATGTCGGGGGACGCGATCTGCCCAGCCATGAGCACACCGCCGACGCCTCCAATTAGCGCCGCGATCACCCAAGCCGAGACTCGATAGCTCCGGTGGGAGACACCGACGAGTTCGCTTGCCCGGGCAGAGGCACTGGCCAGAACCAATCGACGGCCGAGTACGACGCGACGCACGAAGAGCACAGTGAGTGCTACCAGCACAACTGCGGTAATGAGGATGATACTCACGCTGAAGGCACCACCACGCACCCAGCCATACAGTGCCTCCGGAACACGTGTGGTGTTGAGCGATGCTCCACGGTAGATAATGGTCGCACCCATGATCACCTGTCCGGTAGCGAGCGTGGTCACGAGCGGGTTGAATCCCATCACCTCAATCAAAATTCCGTTGACCAAGCCGATGATGATGCAGACAACGGCGGCCACCAGGAGAGCCCAGGGCAACTGTGCGTCAAGCCCGCCTGACTCCTTGAGCATGATGATTCCCATGAGCGTCACGACGTGCGGGACACTCAGATCGATCCCGCCGGTGCCGATCACAAACGCCTGGGCAAGTCCGATGATGACCATGATGCCGAGGAGCGGGGTAAGCGTTGACAGCGTCCGAGGGTCAAACAGGTTCTGTCCGGCCACAAACTGAAGGAACAACACGAGCAAGACATTCGCTGCCAAGATCACCTTGAGCGGTGTCCACTGAAACTGTAGGCGCGACCGGCCTGCTCCGGTTGCGGAAAGCTGCGACATTCAAGCCTTCTTTCATTAATATCGTGCGGCACTGCACTTCGTCCGTTGTCATATGAGGTTGCTCTAACTCCAGGAGCGACACCCAAACTGCTTTTCTCGGAGCATTACGCTGAGCAGTCTCTCAACAAGAAAAGCAATGGCTGGGCAGTTTGACCCAAAACGAGACAGTGGCCCACGCCTTCGTTATCTTCTCGACACAATTGAATCCAGCAGCGGAGCGTACTATATTGCTTACCCCCTCAGATTTGATTGTCACAATGAAGTGCGAAGGAGGTTCAAAATTTCTGGGTCGTTGAATACTGACAAGATTCGTGAGCGGTTTCTCGCAGGTGAGTCTCTCGATGCCAACCAAGAGTCACTGATTCGCGAACCCATCCTCCGCTCATGGAGGCGCGCACGGCTCTCTGGAGCGACGGATCGATCCGCACGGCTGCCCTTCGGTTCTGTCTCCGTGAGCGATTCGGTGCTGATGCAAGCAGCGGATCCGGTTCTCTCCGCACTGGCAGAAGATCTGCTTCTTGACCAGTCCAGTTTGTTGGTGGCGGATCGACACACTCACATACTTCGCACATGGGCGCCTGACGCAATGTTTAGCCGTCGAATGGAGAGTATCGGATCTGCTCCCGGCCATTTTGCAACGGAAGACGTTGTCGGCACAAACGGGATTGGAACTCCTGTCGAGGAGCGCCGCTCGTACACAGTCATCGGTGCAGAACACACCGCCGACGTGCTCACTGACTTCGCCTGCTTTGGCGCCCCGGTTTACAACCCGATCTCGAAGCGCCTCCAAGGTGTCATCACCCTGACCGCACTGGCCAAGGACGCAAGCCCGCTCCTTTCCGGCTTGATCAACCATGCCGCCCGCACCATTGGAGAGAGGATGCTCGACCTTTCGAGCATCCGGGAACGTGTGCTCTTCGACAAGTTTCTGGTTGCTTCCAAGCAAAGCCGAAAGACCGCCGTTGTCGGCGGAGACATCCTCCTCGAAAGCCCTGGTGCCTCTGAACACCTGCGCAACATCAATCAGAACGTGCTCTGGGCAACGATTTCGGAAAGCCTATCGACGAGTCATCCCAAACGGGTTCTGCAGTTTCCCACCGACACTGAAGTGGTGGAGATTCTCTGCTCTGCTGTCATCTTCAACGACCAGATCATTGGCGCCATTATCGAGATCCTCGATCAGGCGGTCTCGCCGGAAGCGAAGAAATCATTCGCTGCTGAGCCCGTACGTGAACGCTGGGCACCTCTCTCTAAGAGCCTCCCCGGAAGCAGCCCGGCATGGCTCTCCACGCTCGAGCAGGCTGAGGCCGCGATGAAGGCAAGTATTCCGGTTGTGGTGTTTGGGGCTCCCGGCACTGGCAAGACCACACTACTGCACAACATGCTTGAGCGCCTCGTCGCAGACCGCCGCCCGCTGATCATTGATGCGGCCACGGCCGTGGAGAACGCGAATGGCTGGATCGAGGAGCTTCAAGAGGCGTTCACCGAGGGCGCACCTCTCATTCTGAAGCACATCAACCTACTCGACGACGACACGGCGAGGCGCACCACGGAGGCCATTCTCCGTATGCCTCAGCAGCTCGAACGTGGTTTGCTACACGCTACCTCGAGCGCTCAGGGGCTCCATCCGATCTCGGATGAGCACCAGGCCTTGCTTGATGTTCTCGCGGTCGGTCGAATCGACATTCCCAACCTTCGTGAGCGTAAACAGGACTTCCGTGCGCTGCTCAAGCTGCTCGAGCATCGATTCGCCTCTACGAAGAGCATCACCTACACCCAGGGGGCATTCAATGCGCTCACGCGCGCACCCTGGCCAGGGAATTTGCGACAGCTCGAATCGGTCATGCGCGGGGTATTCGCGCTCGGGCGCAGCTCAGAAATCACTATCGACCAGTTGCCGCCATCGATTGCGGAATACGCGTCGCGTCGTGACCTCACAATGCTCGAGCAACTTGAGGTCGACGGCATTACCAACGCACTCATCAAGTGCGGAGGCAACAAGGTCGTAGCGGCCGAGATGCTGGGGGTTTCCCGATCGACGCTGTATCGCAAGATGGGCACATACAAGCTTGATGCCGAGAGGTTCTTCTTCTAGCCCGGTGGTCTTGCTCATTGCTCTGGCCAAACTAACCTGTCTAACTTGGACAAGCAGCGGAGACACCCCCGAACCTTCACTTTCGGGCGCACGACTCGCACACCCCAAAGAGATCCACCACATGCTCGATGTCGGTGAAACCATGCTCGGCACCCACCCGGCTCGACCACTCCTCCACCACGCTCGCCGAAAGCTCACGGGTGTCGCCGCAACGACGGCAAATGAGGTGGTGGTGGTGCCCCTCCATCGCGCACGAGCGAAACAGGTTCTCGCCCTCGGGCGACTGTAGCGAGTCGGCCTCGCCTGATTCGGCAAGGCCGGCAAGCGCCCGGTAGACGGTCGCAAGACCGATGGTGGATCCCGCCTCGCGCAAGCTCTGATGCAACTGCTGGGCACTGACAAAGCCGCGCGCCTCGGCGAGCGCCGCACGCACCGCCTCGCGCTGCCAGGTATTGCGTTTGGGCTGGGTTTCCTGCGTCATGAACCAGTCACCTCTCCGTTTACTCCTCCGAGGCTACCTGCTTGCCCCGAATGCGGTGCGTGCTTCCACTTCACCTTCCCTCGGTCGCGGCGAACCGACGGGTGCGGCGCGAACGCGCCGCGATCCACTGCGCCACAAATGCGAGCAGGAAGACGCCAGTGGTCACAAGCCCGATCGCGCCGCCCGCGGCCACGTCGAACTCGCGCGACACCCAGAGCCCGGCAAGACCCGAAGCGACGCCGATGACCGCCGCGATCGGCGGAATAAGCCACAGGTTGGGTGCGAGGATGCGGGCGGTCGCGGCGGGAGCGATCAGGATCGCGACCCCCAAAATCGCGCCGACCGCTGGCATCGCAACCACGACCCCGGCTGCCACGACACCCGTGACCACGAGCTCCACTGGCCACGAACGGAAGCCCGCGGCGGCGAACCCGACCGGGTCGAAGGTGTGCAGCAGCACCCCGCGCCCTGCGACGAGCATCACGAGCAGCGCGAGCACCAGCACCACCGCGGTGGCCGTGACATCGGCGGTGGTCACCGCGAGCGGAGAGCCGACGAGCAGCGCCTCGACCGGCACCCCCAGCCCGGGGTTGAGGCTCGCGAGCATCGTGCCGAGCGCGAAACCGAAGGAGAGCACGACCCCGCTCGCCACCTGTTTGCCCTGCCCCGGGATCCGCGCCAGGAGCGTCATGATGAGCACGAGCAGGCCAGCAAACAGCGCCTGCCCGATCAGGAGATTCCAGCCGACCAGGGCGAAGACGACGCCGCCGGGGAAAGTCGCGTGGCTGAGCGCCACCGCGAAGAACGAGCGGCGGCGCAGCACAATTAGAGTGCCGACCACGCCGGAGAGCAGGCCGAGCAGCGTGATCTCGAGTGCAGCGAGGGCGAAGTAGTTCATGCGCGGCCTCGCGATCCGCCGGCGAATGCGAAGCGTGCCATCGCGGCCAGGCCGTAGATCACAACGAGAAGCAGCACGACCACGGCACCGGGAGACACGGTCGCGCCGACGTCGACCGACCAGGTGAACGATAGCCACAGCCCGGTGATGCCGGCGACCAGGGGCACCAGGATCGCGATCGGCACGAGCAGCGCGAAGCGCGGAGTCAGCAGCCGTGCGGCAGCCATCGGCACTGTGAGCAGCGCGATCACCATGAGCACGCCGAGTGCCTGCACGCCGGCGACGACGAGGAGGGCGACCGAAACCCCCAGCGCGAGGTCGGTGCGAAGGGTGCGAAACCCTGCGGCCTCGAAGCCCGCCGGGTCGAACGCGCGGAAGAGCTGCGCCCGAGCCGTCAGCAGCATCACCGCGACCGCTGCGATCGCGACAACCACCGTCTGCCAGAACTGCGCCTCGGTGACCGTGAGGAGTCGCCCGAAGAGCAGCTCCTGCAGCTGCGAGACGTACCCCTCCTGGCGCGAGACCAGCACCACGCCGAGGCTGAACAGGCCCGTCAGTACCACCGCGATCGATGCGTCTGCGCCCAGCCCGCCGCGCCGTTCGAGCACGGTAAACAACACCGCTGCGGCGAGCGCCGCCACCACCGCGCCTGGTAGCAGGCCGGCTGTGCCGCCGATCGCGGCGCCCACCACGAGCCCCGGGAACACCGCGTGCACCAAGCCATCGCTCACGAACTCCAGCTCGCGCAGGCTGATCCCGAGGCCGACCACCCCGGCAGCGATCGAGAGCACGACCACGGTGGCGAGCCCACGCGCCATGAACGGCAGCTGGAACGCCTCGATGAAGCCGAACTCCACGGCTACTCCGTCTCGCGGGTGGTGGTGATGGTGTGCTGGTCGAGCTCAACCGTGGTGTCTTGGAACGCGTGCTTCACGGCCTCGAGCGTGAGCGCCTCGTCGAGCGGGCCGAACGCGGCCGGGTGCCCGGGCTGGCCGGGTTTGTGGCCGGTGGCGAGCAGCAGCACGTGGGTGCACGCCTCCTGCGCGATCTCGAGGTCGTGCGTCGACACGATCACGGTGCGCCCCTCGGCGCGCAACTCGCGCACCAGTTCAAGCAGCGTGTCGCGGTTTTCGCGATCCAGCCCATTAAACGGTTCGTCAAGCAGCAACAATTGTGGATCGGAGGCCAGCGCCCGGGCCAGAATGCCGCGCTGCTGCTGCCCGCCTGAGAGCTCGCCGAAGCGCTGACCGGCGAGGGCCGAAAGCGCGACGCGTTCGAGGGCGTGGTCGACGGCCGCCCGGCCCGCGCGCCCGACAGGGCGGATCGGGCCGAGGCTGCGGTACAGCCCCATGGTCACGACCTGACGGAGGGTAACTGGAAGTTCGGCATCGCGGCTATCGGCCTGCGGGAGGGTGCCGATGTGTCTGCGTGCCCGCACCGGGTTGGTACCGAGTACCTCGATCTCACCGGCGGTGAGCTCGGCAAGGCCGAGGATGCCGCGCAGAAGCGTCGACTTGCCCGAGCCGTTTGGCCCGATCAGCGCGACGGCGGATCCACTGGGAATGTCGAGGGTCAGGTCAGAGACGCGCGTGCGCCCTGCGTAGCCGAAGGCGGCTCCGCGCAGGGCGACGGCGGGGGTGACGGGGGTGCTCAGGGATGAGATCATTGCAGCTCCGACGGCAGGTCGTCGGGAGTCACCCCCCACGCTTCCAGGATCACGCGGGTGTTGTGAATCGTAGCATCGATGTACGTCTCGGCTCCGCTTCCGGGTGCCCCGAGCGAATCAGCGTAGAGCGATTCTCCATCGACCACGGTGACCCCGGCCTCCTGCGCGATGGTCTGGGCGAGCTTCGGGCTCATCGAGGATTCGACGAAGACCGCCTTCACCCCATTTTCCTTGATGCTTGCGACGAGTTCGTCGATCTGCGCGGCGCTCGGCTCGGCGTTGTCTTCGAACGACGGCAGGATCGAGCCGGCGAAGGCAATGTCGTAGTCGTGCAGGTAGTAGCGCAGCGAGTCGTGGCCACTCACGAGCACGCGATCCGCCTCGGACACGCGGTCGAACTGTGCGGCAATCCACTCATCGAGTGCGTCGAGTCGCTCGGTGTAGGCGGCGGCGTTCTCGGTGAAGAGCTCGGCGCGCTCGGGATCGGCCGCCCCGAGGCCCTCAGCGATCTGATTCACCATGTCGGCAGCATACTGCGGTGAGGTCCAGAGGTGTGGGTTGATGTCGCCGTGATCGTGACCATCGTGCGACTCCTCGGCCGGCTCGGCGGGGTGCTCCTCCGCCGCGTGATCATGGTCACCGCCCAGACCCTCGGCGGTGATCTCCTCGGCCTCGTGCAGGTCGACGCCCTCGCCCGCCACGATGATCGTGCCGTCGAACCCTGACGATTCCACTGCGCTGTCAATGAAGGTCTCGAGGTCGACCCCATTCACAATGAGCACGTCGGCACGCCCGAGCTCGAGCAGGTCGGCCGGAGAGGGGTCGAAATGGTGCGCCGATGCGCCCGCCGTGAGGAGTCCGGTGAGTGTGATGTGGTCTCCCCCGATCTGGCCTGCAAAATCGGTGAGCTGCGTGGTGGTGGTCACCACGCGGAGGGTGCCGGTCTCGTTTTCGGCGCCGGAGTCACCGGATCCGCTCGTGCAACCGGTGAGGGCGAGCGCGGCCGCGGCGGCGAGGGAAACGGCGGCGAGCGCGCCCCGGCGAGTCGGGCGAGCGGTGCGAGAATCTGCGGTGTTCACGGGGAACCTTTCCAGTGGCCACGTCGGCCGGTCTAAATGAGAACGAGTCTCACTTTATCCCTAATGAGAACAGTTCGCAACAAGGTGGATCGCGCGTGCGCAGAGGCAGCGAGTGGATCGCGCACGGCGGCCTGTCCGAGGTACTCGTCGCGGGCGGGCTACACCTGCTGAAGGGGTTCGACTGAGCCACACAGGCAGGCCGCGAACCGGCGAAGTCGGCTGTTGAGCCTACGCTGGAGTCGTGCCCCTCACCGAACCAACCGCACTCGACCTGCGTGACGCGCTCCGCCGCCGAGAGGTCACCGCCACGGAGCTCGCCGAGGCTGCGCTCGCGCGCATCGCCGAGCGGCCTGATCTTGGTGCGTTCGTCAGCGTAAACGCAGAGCTCGCGCTCGCGGACGCGGCCCGGGCGGATGCGCGGATGCACGCCGCCGCCGACCCCCGCGACCTGCCGCCGCTCACCGGCCTGCCGACCGCCCACAAAGACCTGGTTGACGTGCTCGGCTTCGGGACCACCCACGGTTCGCGCGCCGTACCGCACCGGCTCGCCGACAGCGATGACCCGATCGCGGCGGCGGTGCGCGCCGCCGGTGCCATCACGCTGGGCAAGACCCAGGTACCCGAGTTCGGCATCGCCGGGTACTCGGAAAACTCGTTGGCCGCGCCTGCCGCGAACCCGTTTGACACGTCACTGACGGCGGGTGGATCCAGCGGCGGCACAGCCGCCGCTGTCGCCGCTGGGCTCATTCCGGCGGCCATCGGCAGCGATGCGGGCGGATCGATTCGCATCCCCGCCGCGGCTTGTGGCCTCGTCGGACTGAAACCCAGCCGAGGCACGATTCCGGCGGATCGTTTCCGCGGCGCGACAGACCCCGCGGGGGCGCCGACGATGGGCGTGTCCGGCCCGATCGCGCGCACTGCACGCGACGCGGCGCTGTTCTTCGACGCGATTCTGGGAGGGCACGGCGAGCCGACCCTCGCCTCGGTGAACCGCGCGGAGGACCTGCGCGGCCTGCGCATCGGAGTGAGCCTCGCCTCGCCGTTCGAGGAGTGGGTCGAGATCGGCTTCTCGCCCGAGGCACATGCGGCCGTCGCAGCCGGGGCCGCGGCGCTCGAGGCAGCGGGTCACCACGTCGAGGCAGCGGCGATCCACTACGAACCGCAGTACCCAGAGGCCTTCACGACGGTCTGGACCGCGGGACTCGGACGCATCGAGTTTGCGCCGGGCGGAGAGGAGTTGCTCGGCGACCTCGCGCGCATGTTTCTCGAACGCGCGCGCCGCACCTCCCCCGAGGCGCTCGGCATCGCCGTCGAGGGCCTCCGCTCGTTTGCGGAGAGCGCGACCCGACAGTGGGCACGCTACGACGTGGTGCTCACGCCGGCACTCGCCACCCTGCCGCCGGCGCTCGGCGCGTTCACCGCCCTCGGACCAGAGGGCGACTACCGGCTGCAGTGCCAGTGGGCACCGCAGACCTCGATGGTGAACGTAGCCGGGCTGCCCGCGGTCACCGCGCCGACCCATTGGACTGCCGCCGGGTTGCCCATGGGGGTACAACTCATCGGTCGCCCCGGAAACGAGGCGCAGCTGTTGCAACTCGCTGAACAGCTGATGCGCTAAACCCCCGCAATCGGCCAGTAGGTGTCGCCTCTGATCGCTGCAGGCGACGCCAACTGCCCGATTGCGGGTTGGAAGAGCGCCGGGGCGAAGCGAGGCGGGGCAGCGGGGCCTCGCCTGCACGATTACACCGGATTGACCCCAACCGACAATCCTCCACAGGCATAGAGCACCTGGCCGGTCACAAACCCCGCATCTGCATCGAGGAAGAAGCCCGCGGCTCGGGCGACCTCTTGCGGTTCGCCCATGCGTCCAACGGGTATCGCGTCAACGATGGCGCGAGTGCGGGGCGAACCGGGAGGGTTGGCTTTCAAGAACAGGTCAGTGGCGATCGGGCCAGGGCCAACCGCATTCACAGTGATGCCGTCGCGGGCCAGTTCCAGTGCCCAGACCCGGGTCATCCCGATCAAGCCTGCCTTCGCCGCGGCGTAGGCGGTGCGATGTTCTTTGCCGAGCGCTGCCCGCGAGGTCATGTTCACAATCCGCCCGAATGAGCTTTCCTTCATCCCGGGCAACAGGGCCTGGGTCACCTGTACCGCGGAACGCAAGTTCAGATCAAACGACGCACTCATGTGCTCGAGCGTCTGGTCTTCGACCGCGGCCGGAAAGACCGCGCCGACGTTATTGACCACGCGGGTGATGGGGCCGCCGCTGAGCGCCTCATCGAGCGCTGCCGCCGTGCTCGCAACGTCTGCGAGGTTCCCGATGATCGACCGACCGACAGAGGCCGGGGACTGATCGATCACGATGACATCCCAGCCTGCACCCACCCCCCGCTCAGCGATGGCCTTGCCGATTCCGGCGGCGCCTCCGGTCACGAGGAGTCGTTCGTTCATGTCTGTGAGCCTCTTCCCTGCCGGGGTCCGACCCACCTCGTGTCGACACCCCTGTCGCGTGGTCTCAAAATTACCCGTGTTCCGCGTCGTTCGGGCCGCCCGCACTGTCCCAATTTCCGACAGTAGGTGGAAAGTTCACGTCTACAGACTGACCGGCAATTACTGAGCCCCGAGGCTGGCCGGGGCTCTCATGCGCCTGAAACTCAGTCGTGTCGAATGTGGCCGCGGAGCGCAGTCGCGAGTGCTGGCAGGTGGATCTGAATTACATCGCGACCCGTTGCGACGTCGACGCCAAAGTAGTGATGTACAAGTATGTTGCGAAAACCGCGAATCTGTGGCCAGGCGATTTCCGGGTGGGCAACGGTGATCTCAGGCGGGAGATGGTTCGCAGCTTCCCCAATGATCTGCAGGTTTCGTTCGACGGCATCTTCCGCCATGTCGACCAAGTCTGTGTCACCACTTTCGAGCGCGTCTAAGTATCGCTGGCAACGGTCGATCGACTGCAAGATGTCTGCGACACGCTCATCGATGCTCCGGCTCACAGCGCGACCGCATGGGCGAGTGCCGATTCTGCGATTGGTTGCTTCAGCAACTGCACCGGGAAGATGTCGATGTCGCCCCGTCCAAAGAGAGTTCTGGTCTCCTCCATGAGTCCGGAGGCTCGCATGAGCAGATTCCCATCCGCTGGGTCCATCTCAACGAGGATATCGATGTCGCTGCCTGTCTTCGCCGTACCGCGAGCAATCGAGCCAAAAAGCCTCGGGTTCGTCGCCACGTACTTCTGTAGAAGCGCCTCAAACTCTTCGCGACGCGCGTCAAGGAGCTCGCGGAGGGCGAGCGTCTCTGGCGTGACAACGGGCGCGGACATGCTTCCAGATTACCTGGGGAGTGCTACCTCGCGATAGGCACCAAGGAGGGCTTCAGTCGACGCACGCCAGGAGCGAGTGAGGGCGCTCGCGCGTGCGGCGCGGCCCAGCCGATCAATGCGATCGTGGTCGCGAAGCAGCGCGTCGATCTCAGCCGCCCACACGCGCGGCTCGTCGCTGTCGACGAGCAGCCCGGTTTCACCATCGAGCACGGCCTCACGCAGCCCGCCGGCCGCGCGCGCGAGCACGGGTACCCCCGAGGCTGCGGCCTCAAGCGCCACCAGCCCAAACGTCTCAGAATGCGAGGGAATCAGCACCAGGGTCGCGTGCCGCAGCCGCTCGGCAAGTACGCCGCGGTGCAGCGCCCCGTCGAAGGAGGTCGTGGCGAGCATCCCCGCGTCCGCCACGGCCTGGTGCAGCAATCGCACGTAGGCATCGCCATCGGGCGGGGGCGCGCCAACGATACGCAGCGAGGGCCGCCGCTCGGGCGCGATTGCCGCCACGGCCGCGATGGCCAAGTCGAACCCCTTCAGCGGGTGCAATCTGCCCGCGACGAGCACCTCGGGCAGGCCGCCGTGCGTGATCCACTCGCTGCCCTCTGCGCGCTCGCGATCGGTGCAGGGTCGAAACACCTCGGTGTCAACACCGGGTTCGACCACCCGCACCCGCCCGGGATCACCACCCAGTCGCCCGAGCACGGTCGCCCGCTCGGCCAGGCTCACGGTCACGACCAGGTCCGCCTCGCGTGCCAACAGCTGCTCGCCGGCGAGCCTGCCGGGCGCCTCGGGCCGTTCCCCCTCGGTCAGCGGGGTCGCCTCGGGCGCCGCGATGCTGTGGTAGCTCTGCACCAATGGCACACCAGTGGATCGCGCGACCGGCAGGGCCGCCAGGCCTGAATACCAGTGTTCGGCGTGGAGGAGGTCGGCCGGGTGATCCACCAGGTGTGCAGCCAGCGCGTCGCCAAATGGGGCAATCAGCACCTCGTGCTCCCCCTTTGCGAGCAGGCGCGCGGGCCCCACATCGAGGTGATGCACCGTGAGGCCGGGAGCAAGAGCGACCTCCGCGGGTAGCTCGGGCGAGCTGCGACGCGTGACAATCCGCACCTGGTGCCCGAGGCGCGCCAGCTCAGCAGCCTGCGCGCGAATCACGACGTTCATGCCACCCGCGTCTTTGGTGCCGGGCTCGTCGAGCGGCGAGGTGTGCAGCACCACGAAGGCGATGCGCAGCGAGGCGTTTTCCATCCTTCGACCGTACCGCAGCGCTGACCGGTTGCGGGGTGGGTGGTGGGCTGGTTCGGGGGGCGCGGAGCTAGAGGCTGGTCGGACCGTCGAGAAGCGCCTTAGCGGCCTCACCCTGAATGTCAAGCCTGTCAATGGGGGTGCGCCCCCACAGGGCGAAGTAGAGATCTTGAGCAGTGCCCTCAATCGTCGCGTCTACCGCGCTACCCGTGGGGAGCAACTCGGGTATCTCGCCTGGGCCCACAACCCAAGTGGTTCCGATATCTGTTGCAGTGATGCGGATATTCTCGCGCACATCAGGCGGTGACCCGTTCGCCACCAATCGCCGAAAGAAGACCGTCAGCAGCTCATCGATGCCATCGGCCGCGAGCTCAGCAGGTAACTCCGGTTCGGCCATGCCACGCGCCCTCGCGAGATCACAGGTGTGCACAATCACTTCGTGCAGCTGTCGGCGCACCCAAAAAGCCGCGGTCTCATCCAGCGTGCCGAAATTTGGAACAGGTTCGTCTGGCTCGACCGCTTTCAGCGCGGCAACGAGCGCTGAACTGGTGCCCGAATACCAGTGCGCGAGTCCCCCACGAACGATTGGGCGGGGCTTACGTGCCATCTGACCGCTGAGCACTATCGCTGCGGCCCAACGATGAATTGTGCCCAGGTGAATAACGAGATCGCGCACGTTCCAACCCGGACAGGTCGGAACCTCTTCTTCTCCGCTCGCCTGTGAGAGCAGTCCGGTGAATCTGGCGATCGCAGCCTCAAGCGCGTCGATCGCGTCGATCTCATTCCCAATCCGCGCTTCCATACGCAGGAGCCTACTGGGGGTGTGCGGTCTCGAGGGAGGGAATATGGTTCAACAGTTTGGCGTTTCAGCCGATAGTTCCCCCAGGTGGGTATGTGGATCCTCTCTCATCCGAGAGAGACTGGATGCACCGAACACGAGATCGCTGCCGCGGGGCACACGACGACGCGCTTGAACAACCGAATGGAGCACTACATGACCACCACCGAATACACCGTCACCGGGATGACCTGCGGCCACTGCGAGCGGGCGATCCGCGAGGAGGTGGGTCAGATTGAGGGCGTGACGAGCATCGAGGTCGACGCCACGACCGGCCACCTAGCCGTTACGAGCGACGCGCCCGTCGATGATGCCGCGGTGCTCGCCGCGGTTGACGAGGCCGGGTACGCCGCCGAGCGAGCCTGATCCACCCCGCTGCCCTGCAGCCCTGCAGCCCTGCACGCAGTGGACAACTTCGCGACCTTGGCGGCAGTCGAAGCTCGCGAAACCGTCCACCCGACCAGTAACGCCCCAGCCCCACACCACCCGCACCCAGAGATCGAAGGCCCACCGTGGCACCCGCACCCGCACCCGCACCGACCCCGGCACCGACCCCGACCCCGACCCCGACCCCGGCCAAGAGCGTCGAACTCGAGATCGGCGGAATGACCTGCGCCTCGTGCGCGCTGCGTATTGAAAAGAAGCTGAACAAACTTGACGGCGTCGAGGCCGCGGTGAACTACGCGACCGAGAAAGCGCGCGTTCAGGTGCCCACGGGCTTCGACCCGCAGCTCCTCATCGCCGAGGTCGAGAAGACCGGCTACACCGCCCAGCTGCCCAAGCCGAAGGCAACTGCGCACCGCAATGTGACAGTAGATGTCCCAAACAACGCTGGTAAAGAACATCTACTGTCAACTTACGAGGAGGGTGACCCCCGCGCACCCCAAGACCCCCCAGACCCCGAGCTCACCTCCCTCCGGCAGCGGCTCATCGGCTCAATCTGGCTGTCGGTACCGGTGATCCTGATCTCAATGATCCCGGCGCTGCAGTTCACCTATTGGCAGTGGGCGATGCTCACCCTGACCGCGCCGGTGGTCGTGTGGGCGGCCTGGCCGTTCCATCGGGCCGCGTGGATCAACCTCCGGCACGGTGCCACCACCATGGATACCCTCGTCTCCGTCGGGGTAAGCGCCGCCTTCCTCTGGTCGCTGTACGCCCTGTTCTTCGGGCACGCGGGCATGCCCGGCATGACGCATGCCTTCGAGCTGACCGTGCAGCCAAGCGACGGAGCGGGCAACATCTATCTCGAGGTCGCCGCCGGGGTCACCACGTTCCTGCTCGCCGGGCGCTACTTTGAGAAGCGCTCGAAGCGCACTGCGGGTGCGGCCCTCCGCGCCTTGCTCGAGTTGGGTGCGAAGGACGTGGAGGTGGTGCGGCCGAGCTCGGCTCCGGCAGAGAGCGTCGCAGGCGCAGCCGGATCCGCCGCCAACGAACCCACCGACGGCTCAGGCCTCGCATTCCCCGCCACCGGGGTTCGCGTTCCGATTGAGGCGCTCAGTGTGGGCGACTACTTCGTTGCGCGCCCCGGCGAGAAAATCGCCACCGACGGCGTGATCGCCGAGGGGCACACGGCGATCGACGCCTCGATGCTCACGGGCGAGTCGGTGCCCGTCGAGGCGGCACCCGGCGACGCGGTCGCGGGCGGCACCGTCAGCACCAGCGGCCGCATCGTCGTGCGGGCGACACGCGTCGGCAGCGACACCCAGCTCGCGCAGATGGCGAAGCTCGTCGAAGACGCACAGTCGGGGAAGGCCGAGGTGCAACGCCTCGCCGACCGCATTTCGGGCGTCTTCGTGCCCATCGTCATCGGCCTCGCGATCGTCACCCTCGTCGTCTGGCTGCTACTCGGCAACCCCGCGGCGAGCGCGTTCACCGCAGCGGTCGCGGTGCTCATCATCGCCTGCCCGTGCGCCCTGGGCCTCGCGACCCCGACCGCGCTTCTCGTTGGCACGGGCCGAGGCGCACAGCTCGGCATCCTCATCAAGGGCCCCGAAGTACTCGAATCGACCAGACGCGTCGACACGATCGTGCTCGACAAGACCGGAACCGTCACGAGCGGCAAGATGACCCTCACCGATGTGGTGCCCGCGACGGGTGTGGATCGCGCCGAACTGCTTCGTCTGGTGGGCGCGCTCGAGCTCGCCTCCGAGCACCCCATTGCGCAGGCGATCGCGCGTGACGCCGCCAAAGAGTTGCAGATTTCCCCGGTGGATCTGCCCCCCGTTGAATCGTTCCGCAACGTCGCAGGCACGGGAGTCACGGGCGTCATCGAGGGCATCGCGGTGCTCGTCGGCCGCGCGTCGCTCCTCACCGAGTGGGCGATCCCGGCAGACCCCGAGCTTCTGGCGGAAAAGGAGCGCCTCGAGCGGGAGGGCAAGACCGCCGTCATCGCCGCCTGGGACGGGCGGATGCGCGGAGTGGTCGCGGTTGCCGACACCGTGAAGCCCTCGAGTGCTGAGGCGATCCGCCAGTTTCAGGCGTTGGGGCTGGAACCGATGCTGCTCACCGGCGACAATCGCGCGGTGGCCGAGCAGATCGCCAGCGAAGTCGGGATCTCACGGGTCACCGCGGAGGTGCTGCCCGGCGACAAGGTCGACGTGATCAAGGCACTCCAGGCTGAGGGCCGCGTGGTTGCGATGGTCGGCGACGGGGTGAACGACGCGGCGGCGCTCGCTCAGGCTGATCTTGGCATGGCGATGGGTACCGGCACCGACGCGGCCATCGAGGCCGCCGACATCACCCTGGTGCGTGGGGATCTGCGGAGCGCGAGCGACGCGATCCGCCTCTCGCGCCGAACCCTCGGTACGATCAAGGGCAATCTGTTTTGGGCGTTTGCTTACAACGTCGCGGCGATTCCGCTTGCTGCCCTGGGCCTGTTGAACCCGATGATCGCCGGGGCCGCGATGGCGTTCTCGAGCGTGTTCGTGGTGGGCAACAGCCTGCTGCTGCGGCGCTTCCGGAGTGCCTCCAGCGAGCCAACGGCGAGTTCCTGAGTTGGCCGATGTGACCGGCAACGAGGACGGGGCAAGAGAGCGCCCCGACGCCTCGAACGCATGCGCGCCCGGCTTTAGCGCTGACCACCCGGATCCACCCGAGCATCCACCCCGGCACCGCGGGCATACGCACGGAGCCGCGCACGCGCTTCCCATTTCCACCGCGAGCGAGTTCCACCGGCGCCGATTTGTGATCGTGCTCGTGGTCACGCTCACGGTGGTGGCGGTGCAGGTGATTGGCTCCCTGCTCTCCGGGTCGCTGTCGCTGCTCGCCGACGCGGCGCACATGCTCACCGACTCCGCGGGCGTGGCGATCGCGCTCGGTGCGAGCTATCTTGCAGCGTTGCCCGCCACCGCCGCCCGCACCTTCGGCTATCTGCGCGTCGAGGTACTTGCGGCGCTCGTCAACGGCCTAATCCTGTGCGTCGTGTCGGTGGTGGTGCTCATCGAGGCCATCCGCCGCATCGGTGAGCGGGTCGAGGTGGATCCCGGCATCATGCTCATCGCCGCGGTCATTGGGGCGGTCGCGAACCTCGTGTCGCTCCTCATCCTGAGGAAGGGACAGCGGCAGAACCTCAACGTGCGCGGCGCATATCTCGAGGTGCTGGGCGACCTGCTGGGGTCGGTCGCGGTGATCGTGGCCGCCCTGATCATCTGGGGTACGGGATGGATGTGGGCCGATCAGGCCGCGTCGATGCTGATCGCGGTCCTGATCTTGCCGCGCGCACTCAGCCTCCTGCGCGACGTCGTTGAGGTGCTCCTCGAGGCCACTCCGCGCGGAGTCGACACCGAGCAGATCCGCACCCACCTGTGCGCCATTCCCGGCGTGGTCGAGGTGCACGACCTCCACGCCTGGACCATTACGAGCGGCGTGCTCGCCCTCTCCGCGCACGTCACATTGTATGGCGACACCTGGGACGATCAGCAGGTGCACGCGGTGCTCGACGAGGCGAAGGCGTGCTTGCGCGAACATTTCGGGGTGGATCACTCGACCCTGCAGCTCGAACCCGAGGGGCACCGACGCGCCGGACCGCACCGTCACCAGTGAACCACGCGTGTCAGCTTCGCAAACTTTTAGATTTGATCCACTCAAAATAGAGTAGAATGACAGCGATGCACCCCCTCGAGACCACCTCCCCCGAGCGCTGGAGCGAACTCCTGCGCGAGGCAGGGCTGCGCGTGACCTCCGGCCGCCTCGCGGCACTCGCGCACATTGAGGCTCACCCCCACTCGAGCGTCGCGCAGATCCACACCGCGCTTGCGCACGATTTGCCCTCAATGTCGACCCAATCCGTGCATAACATCACGCACGACTTGACCATGCACGGCATTCTGCATCGCATCGACACGCCCGATTCGGGCAGCGCACTGTATGAAACACGCACGGCAGACAATCATCACCACGTGCAGTGCATCGTGTGCCACCGCATCGAAGACGTCGACTGTGTCGTCGGCGAAGCTCCGTGCCTCACGCCGCATGACGCGCACGGTATGCGAGTGCTCGAGGCCTCAGTCACGTTCCGCGGTATCTGCGCTGCGTGCGACGCAAGCCCCTCTACTTCACCTACTCACCCCCAACGAAAGGATCAGCATGTCTGATATGGACAAGTGCCCCGTCGATCACAGCGGTGGCGCCCACGCCGCTGGTGGCGCAAACCCGAAGGATCAGCCCTTCCCGAGCGGCAAGGCAAAGGGCACCGGGCCCGGCACCGGCAACAAGGAGTGGTGGCCCACCCGCCTCAACCTGAAGATCCTTGCGAAGAACCCCGAGGTGGCGAACCCCCTCGGCGGCGACTTCGACTACAAGGCCGCGTTTGAGGCCCTCGATCTTTCCGCAGTGAAGCGCGACATCGCGAGCGTGCTCACCGATTCGCAGCCCTGGTGGCCAGCCGACTTCGGCAACTACGGCCCCCTCATGATCCGCATGGCATGGCACAGCGCCGGCACCTACCGTGTGTTCGATGGTCGCGGTGGTGGCGGAACCGGCCAGCAGCGCTTCGCCCCGCTGAACAGCTGGCCCGACAACGTCAACCTTGACAAGGCCCGCCGCCTCCTGTGGCCCGTGAAGAAGAAGTACGGCAAGTCCCTCTCGTGGGGTGACCTGATGATCCTCGCGGGCAACGTTGCGCACGAAGAGATGGGCATGCCGACCTTCGGTTTCGCCGGCGGTCGCCCCGACGTGTGGGAGCCCGACGATGACGTGTACTGGGGCTCGGAGAAGAGCTGGCTCGGCGACGAGGACCGCCTCGACGAGAGTGGCGAGCTTGCGAAGCCGCTCGGTGCGACGATGATGGGCCTCATCTACGTCAACCCCGAGGGCCCGCGGGCAAACCCAGACCCGCTGCTCGCGGCGCACCAGATCCGCGAGACCTTCGCACGCATGGCGATGGACGACGAAGAGACCGTCGCGCTGATCGCCGGCGGCCACACCTTCGGCAAGACCCACGGCGCAGCGCCCGAGGAGGGCCACGTCGCCGCAGACCCCGAGGCTTCTCCCATGGAGCAGCAGGGCCTGGGCTGGAAGAACAACTTCGGCTCCGGCAACGGGAATGACACGATCGGCAGCGGCCTCGAGGTCACCTGGACCTACCACCCGACGCGCTGGGACAACGAGTTCTTCCACATCCTCTTCGCGTACGAGTGGGAACTCACCACGGGCGAGGGCGGCCACTTCCACTGGCGGCCGAAGGATGGTGCCGGATCCGACATGGTGCCGATGGCGCAGGGCGAGAGCCGTCGCGAACCGCGCATGCTCACCACCGACGTGTCGCTGCGCGAGGATCCGATCTACCGCGAGATCTCGCTGAAGTTCCGCGACGATCACGAGGCCTTCACCGACGCGTATGCACGCGCCTGGTTCAAGCTCACCCACCGCGACCTGGGCCCGAAGGCCCGCTACCTGGGCCCCGAGGTTCCGGCGGAAGACCTGCTGTGGCAGGATCCGATCCCGGCGCGCGACTATGAGCTTATCGACGCGGCCGATGTCGCGGCGCTCGAGCAGAAGGTCATCGATTCGGGCCTCTCGGTTGCCGAGCTGGTCTCCGCCGCCTGGGCATCGGCTGCCTCGTTCCGCGGCAGCGACAAGCGCGGTGGCGCAAACGGCGGGCGGATTCGCTTGGAGCCTCAGCGCAGCTGGGAGGTCAACCGCCCCGAGCAGCTTGCTCGCGTCATCGGCGTGCTCGAGGGCATTCAGGCCGAGTTCAACGCGCAGGCCGCGGCGGGCAAGCAGGTCTCGTTCGCAGATCTCGTGATCATCGCGGGCAACGCCGGCGTGAAGCAGGCCGCGAAGGCTGCCGGTGTCGCCATCGACGTGCCGTTCACCCCGGGCCGCACCGACGCCTCGCAGGAGCAGACCGATGTCGAGTCGTTCGGCTTCCTCGAGCCCGCCGCAGACGGCTTCCGCAACTACGAGAGCGAGCGCGGCTTGGGCCTGCCAGCCGAGCACTTGCTGGTGGATCGCGCCAACCTCCTCACCCTCTCGGCCCCCGAGATGACGGTGCTCGTGGGCGGTCTGCGCGTGCTGGGTGCGAACTGGGACGGCTCGGAGCACGGCGTGCTCACCGAGAACCCAGGGCAGCTCACGAACGACTTCTTCGTGAACCTGCTCGACCTGAACACCACGTGGAAGCCGCTCGACAGCGAATCGCGGGCGTTCCAGGCCACGAACGACGCCACCGGCGAGCAGACCTGGACCGGCACCCGCGCCGACCTGGTGTTCGGCTCGAACTCCGAGCTGCGCGCCCTCGCCGAGGTCTACGCGAGCGATGACGCCAAGGAGAAGTTCGTGCAGGACTTCGTCGCGGCATGGGTCAAGGTCGCAAACCTCGACCGCTTCGACCTGCAGTAGTCTCTCGCACACAGGAATGGCCCGCCCCTCCGGGGGCGGGCCATTCCTGTGCCCCCCTCTTTCAGAGAGGGCGCTAGTGGCGCTTTCATCTCTGATGAAGCAGCCCTTTGCGCCCTACAAGAAGGGGGTGTGGGGGAATCGCGATCCACCCAGACTTTCGGTGGGCGCAAGTGGTTGCTTCACCTGGTGGCAAGCAGCCACTTGCGCCCTACCTCGCGGGGCGCTGAGGTCGTGAAGTGCTGAGGAGTTGGCGCTACGCGCCGGGCTGTACCGCACCCATCACGGCGCGGGCGACGGCCTCGGCCACGCCGGGCGCGAAGGGATTCGGCACGATCTCGTCGAACGCCGGGTTCGGAACCTGATCGGCGATCGCCTGCGCCGCCGCCAGCTTCATCTCGGTGGTGATGCGACGCGCGCCCGCGTCGAGCGACCCGCGGAAGATACCGGGAAATGCGAGCACGTTGTTGATCTGGTTCGGGAAGTCGCTGCGGCCCGTGGCGACAACCGCGGCGTGCTTCTGCGCCACGTCAGGCGCGATCTCAGGGTTCGGGTTCGAGAGTGCAAACACGATCGAGCCCTCCGCCATCGAGGCGATATGCGCCTCCGGCACCTGCGACGAGGACACCCCAATAAACACGTCGGCACCGGCCAACGCGGCCTCCGTACCACCGGAGACCCCGCGAGGGTTCGAGCGCTGCGCCATATCGAGCTTCATGTGCTCGATGTCGTCGCGCTCGGTGTGCAGCGTGCCCTTCGAATCGATCACGATGAGGTCGGTGACCCCGACCGCGAGCAGAATCTCGGCGACCGCGATACCGGCGGATCCCGCTCCCGAGATAACGATGCGAAGATCGCGCAGCTGCTTGTCCACGACCTTCACCGCGTTGGTGAGCGCGGCCAGCACCACGACGGCGGTGCCGTGCTGGTCATCGTGCATGACGGGCATGTCGAGGGCCTCGATGAGCCGACGCTCCACCTCAAAGCAGCGCGGTGCGGAAATGTCTTCGAGGTTGACCGCGCCGAAGCTCGGCGAGATCCGCACGATGGTCTCTACGATCTCATCAACATCGGTGGTGTTGATTACGATCGGAATCGAGTTCAGGCCTGCGAAGCGCTTGAAGAGGGCGCTCTTCCCCTCCATCACGGGCAACGAAGCGCTCGCCCCAATGTTGCCGAGCCCGAGCACCGCGGTACCGTCTGAGACGACGGCAACCAGGCGCGAGGCCCAGGTGTGCGACTCGGCCAGAGCCGGATCTTCGGCGATGGCCGCGCTCACCTGCGCGACACCGGGCGTATACGCGATCGAGAGGTCGCGGCGATCCTCGAGCGGCTGCGTCAGTTCGACGCTGAGCTTGCCACCGAGGTGCGCGGTGAAGATCTCTTCTCGGGTGATGGTCTGGGCCTGCGACAGGCCGTTGGTCGCAGTGGCGTGGGAAGTCGCTGATGACACGGAGATTCTCCTTTAGGGCAACACGAAGACAGCGCTACTCAGAGAGCGCCGTCAATACTGGGGAGGACGTCGCTTGGCCTGTGGCCGTACATGTTCAGTGGCTTGTGGCCGTTCATGGGGAGCGGGATCAGTCCGCGTCACCGCGTCCTCTAGGTACGACGATACAGCCCCTTTTCACCCCAAAAGCGAAAATACCGAGAAATTTTCAAATATATTTCTACTTTGCGGCAAGCGGGCCTCGAAGAACCCCGATATTACTCAGTCGAGCAGCAGCGCGGGCTCCTCCAGTACCGAGGCCACGTCTGCCACAAAGCGCGAAATCACATCACCGTCGACGACTCGGTGGTCGAAGGATCCACCCACCGTCGTCACCATACGCGGGCGCACCTCGCCATCCACCACCCACGGCTTCTGGCGGATCGTGCCCATCGCCATGATCGCCACCTCGCCGGGGTTCAGAATCGGCGTGCCGAAGTCCATGCCGAATACCCCGATGTTCGTGATGGTGATCGTGCCGTTCTGCATGTCTGCCGGCTTCGTGCGACCGTCGCGCGCGGTGATCGTGAGCTTCTCGATCGCCTGCGCGAGTTCAAGCAGGCTCAGGTCTTGCGCCTCCTTGATGTTCGGCACGATGAGCCCACGTGGGGTCGTCGCCGCGATGCCGAGGTTCACGAAGTGGTGATGGATGATCTCGGTCTCGGTGAAGGTCGAGTTGATCTCCGGGTTGCGGCGGATCGCCCACAGCATTGCCTTCGCGAAGATCAACAGCGGTGACACCTTGGTGCCCGCAAAGTCGGTCGATGTCTTGAGTCGCTTCACGAACTCCATCGTGCGGGTTGCGTCGACATCGGTGAACACGCCCACGTGGGGCGCGTCGAACGCGCTCGCGACCATCGCCTCGGCGGTGAGCTTGCGCATCCCCTTCAGCGGGATCCGCTCCTCGCGCGCCGCGGGTGCGTCGGGAGTCACGATGTTGCGGAAGAGGCTCGCCTCGTTCGCGTTGCGCACCACGTCATCGCGCAGGATCTCTCCCGCGATGCCCGAACCGGTGAGCCGGGTGAGATCCACCCCGAGGTCTTTCGCGAGCTTGCGGATCGGCGGCTTCGCAATCACGGGAGAGGCCTCGGCTACCGGCAGCGGCGCGTGCTTCGTCGGGGAACCGTTGAGAAGCGGCTCGCCTCCGCGGCGCCTCCGGCTCTTCACCGCGCCGGCGGCACCATACCCGACCAGCACGGCACCTCCAGCGCTTTCGTCAGCGCCGTTTCCTTCTCGTTCCACGCTCGCGGCGGCATCGGCGACCACATCGTGCGTCTCGGCTTCAGCCTCGGCATCCGCGGCGAGATCAGCCGAATCATCGGGTTCATCGGCATCTACACCGCCCGAGGTGCGGATCCGCATGATCGGCTCCCCCACCGGCACCGTCTGCCCGATTTCGGCCAACAGTTGTGTCACGACCCCGCTAAACGGCGACGGCAACTCAACGAGTGACTTCGCGGTTTCGATCTCACACACCACCTGGTTCAGCTCGACGGTATCGCCGGGTGCGACCATCCAGGTCACGATCTCCGCCTCGGTCAGACCCTCGCCCACATCGGGAAGTGGGAACGACTGCTCAGTCATCGGGGCTCCTTCGGCTCAGTCACGATCTAGTAGTTCATGGTGCGGTCGACGGCCTCAAGCACGCGATCCGCGTCGGGGAGGAACAGGCCCTCGAGCTTCGCCGGCGGGAACGGCACGTCGTATCCGCTCACCCGCAGCACGGGTGCCTGCATCGTGTAGAACGCGTGCTCCCCCACGTAGGCTGCGATCTCGCTGCCGAGGCTCGCGTTCGCCGACGCCTCCTGCGCCACCACGAGGCGCCCCGTCTTACGCACCGAGGCGAGCAGCGGCTCGTAGTCAATGGGAGAAAGGCTGCGCAGATCCACCACCTCGAGGCTTGTGCCCTCAGCCTGCGCAACCTCGGCGGCCTGCAAGAGGGTCGTCACCATCGCACCAAAGCCCACCACCGTGCAGTCGGTGCCCGAGCGGGCGATGCGCGTGCGGTGCAGGTCTGCAGCTGGGGCTGCGGGATCCACCTCGCCCTTCTGCCAGTACTTCGCCTTCGGCTCGAAAAAGAGCACGGGGTCATTTGACTGGATGGCCTGCTGAATCATCCAGAACGCGTCGTGCGCGTTCGACGGCGAGACCACCCGCAAGCCCGGGGTGTGCGCGAAGTACGCCTCGGGGCTTTCCTGATGGTGCTCGATCGCGCCGATGTGGCCGCCGTAGGGCACGCGGATCACAATGGGCATCGAAATCTTGCCATCGTGGCGGCTCGTGATCTTCGCGAGCTGCGAGACGATCTGGTTGAACGCGGGGAAGATGAAGCCCTCGAACTGGATCTCGATGACGGGGCGGTAACCGCGCATGGCGAGGCCGATCGCGCTGCCCACGATGCCCGATTCAGCGAGCGGGGTGTCGAGCACCCGGGCGGATCCGAATTCCCGGTGCAGCCCGTCGGTCACGCGAAACACGCCGCCCAGGGGCCCGATGTCTTCGCCCATCAGCAGCACCCGCTCGTCGGCCGTCATTGCGGCGCGCAGGCCCTCATTGATCGCGCGGGCGATCGGCAGGGTCTCTCGTTCAGTCAGCATTACTTCGTATCCTCGGTAAACGATGCCTCATACTGTTCGAGCCAGGCACGCTGCTCGTCAATGCGCGGGTGGGGCTCCCTGTAGACGTGGGCGAACATGGTGTCGGGCTCGGGCGCGGGCAGGTGCAAAATCTCGTCGCGCACACGCTTCGCCTCGACCTCAGACTCCGCGCGCACCCGCTCGAAGAATTCTTCCTCGACACCAAGGGCCCGCAGGTAGTTTTCAAAGCGGTGGATCGGATCGCGCTTTTGCCATGCCGCAAGCTCGGCGTCATCCCGATAGCGAGTGGGGTCGTCACTCGTGGTGTGTGCACCGATGCGGTAGGTCAGGGCCTCGATGTAGCCCGGGCCGCCGCCCGTGCGCGCCTCCCGCAGGAACCGGCTGCCCACCGCGAAGGCCGCGAGCGGATCGTTGCCGTCGATCTGCACGCTGCGCAGACCGAATCCCAGCGCCCGGCGGTAGAGCGGGGTGCGGCTCTGCCGGGCGACCGGCACCGAAATCGCCCACTGGTTGTTCTGCACCACGAAGACCTCGGGGGTCTGGTAGCTGGCGGCAAAGATCATCGACTCGTTGGCATCACCCTGGCTGGAGGTGCCGTCGCCGTAGAAGACCATCGTGGCCTCGCCGGTCGAGGTGCCCGCCTCGCCCGGATCGAGGGTCGTGTCGGCCGCGCGTCGCTTCGCGTCGAGCACTTGTGCGAGGGCCATGCCGGTCGCATGCTGGGTCTGCGCGCCAAGCACCAGGGTATAAAGGTGGAAATTACCGTTCTTCGGGTCGGTGACATCCCACCCGCCGTGCGTGAGGCCGCGAAACTGCGCCGCGACGCTCGTGAGGCTGACCCCGCGCACCCGGGCCACCAGGTGCTCGCGGTACGCCGGAAAGATGTGGTCTTGCGGCTGCGTCGCGTGAACGAGCCCGACCTGGCAGCCTTCCTGCCCGACGCTCGGCACCCAGAGCGCGAGCTGCCCCTGGCGCTGCAGGTGCGTGCACTCGGTGTCGAACGCTCGGGTGGCGACCATGTCGCGGTACCACTGCCGAAACTCGGCCTCGCCGACCTGCGCGAGCTCATCGGCGTACGCGGCGGCGGACTCGGACGGGGCGTAACGCCCGTCGTCGTCAAGGAAGCGGATCGGTTCGGGATCCACCATGTCGAACGCGAGGGTAGGTGTCTGACTCATCCTGACCCAGTGTAGTAACCACACTTTTCCGTGGGCGGATATATGCAGGATCGGCGAAATTCTGGCCGGAGCCGTGCTGACGGTGCGAGACTTGATGCATGAGATCTGTCATGCGAATTCTGGTCGGCGCATTCGCGCTGTGGCTCACCACGCTGATTGTGGGCGGCAGCGGCGATCACGGCGTGTGGATCGTGCCCCTCGCCGAAGACAACTGGGGAGTGATCGCGACCTACGTCATCATCGCGCTCATCTTCGGCCTCGTAAACGGCACCCTCGGCCGGGTGGTGAGATTCGTCTCGATCCCGATCCGCATCCTGACGCTGGGGCTGTTCGGCCTCATCATCAACGGGTTCCTCATTTGGGTCGTCGCCTGGATCTCGGGGCTGCTCGGCTTCGGCCTGTGGGTTGAGGGTTTCTGGTGGGGCGTGCTCGCAGCTCTGGTGCTCTCCATCATTTCTGGGATCCTGAACGGCCTGCTCGGCACCGGCAAGCCGAAGCGCGGCGAGGTCTAGTCCGGCCGAGAGTGGCGCACCGCGCCGAAGTGCGAGAATAGAGAGTGGACCGCGATCCACCCTCGACGCATCGGAGACCCGCACATGACCGTACTGCCCCCACAGCCGCTCAGCCCGCTCGACGGACGGTACCGCAAGGCGGTCGAAGGGCTCGGCGACTTCCTCTCGGAGGCGGGGCTGAACAAGGCGCGCGTGCACGTCGAGGTCGAGTGGCTCGCGTACCTCACCAGCCACTCCCTGCTGGGAGCGACCCCGCTCGGCGACTCAGATCTCGAGGCGCTGCGCGCGTGGGCCGCGAACTTCGGGCAGACCGAGATCGACCAGCTTGCCGAGACCGAGGCGCGCACCCAGCACGACGTCAAGGCTATCGAATACCTGGTGCGAGACCAGCTGAAGGCGCAGGGCCTCGGCCACCTCGCCGAGCTCACCCACGTGTGCTGCACGAGCGAAGACATCAACAATCTCTCATACGCACTCACCGTTCAGCAGGCGATCGCCGAGGTGTGGCTGCCGAAGCTTCGGGCGGTCATCGCCGAGCTTGAGCGCCAGGCCGAGCAGTACCGCGAGCTCCCCATGATGAGCCGCACCCACGGACAGCCCGCGACACCCACGACCCTGGGCAAGGAACTCGCGGTCTTCGTGTACCGCCTGAATCGCCAGGTCGCGCAGATCGAGCGGATCGAGTACCTTGGCAAGTTCTCTGGCGCGACCGGCACGTTTGCCGCCCACCTCGCGGCGGATCCCGCTGCCGACTGGGCCGCCATCTCGCGCGAGTTCGTCGAGGGGCTGGGGCTCGACTGGAACCCGCTCACCACGCAGATCGAGTCGCACGACTGGCAAGCCGAGCTCTACGGCCGGGTGGCCCACGCGAACCGCATCCTGCACAACCTCGCCACCGACATCTGGAGCTACATCTCCATCGGCTACTTCCGCCAGATTCCGGTCGAGGGCGCAACCGGTTCGTCTACGATGCCGCACAAGGTAAACCCGATCCGCTTCGAGAACGCCGAGGCGAACTTCGAGCTCTCGAACGCGATCCTCGATTCGCTTGCCGCGACGCTGGTCACGAGCCGCTGGCAGCGCGACCTCACCGATTCCTCCGCACAGCGCAACATCGGCGTGGGGCTGGGGCACTCGGTGCTCGCCCTCGACAACGTGCTGCGCGGCCTCGGGCAGATCGACGCGGCACCCGAGGTGCTCGCTGCCGATCTCGATGGCAACTGGGAGGTGCTCGGCGAGGCAATTCAGACGGTGATACGCGCCGAGGTGACGGCGGGTCGATCCACGATCGAAGACCCGTACGCGGCACTGAAAGATCTCACCCGCGGGCGGCGGATCGGCCAGGCCGATCTCGTGGAGTTCGTGCAGGGGCTCGAGATCGGCGATGAGGCGAAGCAGCGCCTGCTCGCCCTCACCCCGGCCACCTACGTGGGCTCGGCAGCGCAGCTGATTGATTTCCTCGGGGATTAGCACCTCGCGGGGACTGCACGTTTCGCTTCGTCGATGCCGCACCCTCGTCTCGCCATACCGGTCTACGATGTGGGTATGAGCGGGGGCACCGGGGGAAAGCAGCGATCGCGACGAAGCCGCGTCTCACTGACGGCCGTGCTCGATGAGTTTTTCTTCATCTTCGCGGGCGTCGCCGCGGTGTGGCTCGCGTGGCTCCTGCTCACCGAATCCTTCCAAATCGGTTGGTGGGGCATTCTCGTTGCAATCCTGTTCTGGGGGCTGCTCGCCTACCTGGTACTCCCCCGCATTCACCGGGTACTGACCACGATCTACGTGCCCGACTATTTCATCGGCCGCACCCGCACGAGCGATGGGTTGCTCGGTGATCCCATCAACCTCGCGCTCCTCGGCGAGGCAGAGCAGTTGCATCAGGCACTGCGCGCGGCGGCCTGGACCCGGGCCGACCCCGTGACTGTGCGCTCGTCGCTGCGCATCGTCACTTCGACGGTGACCCGCCGCAGCTACGACGAGGCCCCCGTGAGTCCCCTGTTCCTGTTTGGCCGCATGCAAGACTTCGCCTACCAGCAAGAGGTCACGGGCAATCCCGCGAAGCGGCACCACGTGCGGTTCTGGCGCACTCCCGAGGGGTGGCTGCTGCCAGGGGGCGAGCGGGTCGATTGGCTCGCGGCGGGCACGTTTGACCGCGCGGTGGGGTTCTCGCTCTTTACGCTGCAGATCACCCACAAGATCGATGCCGATACCGATGTTGAGCGCGATCACATCGTCGGCACGGTTCTGGCCCACAATGAGGCCGCTCGACTGCGGGTCCTTCCCGACTTCTCCACTGGATATCACTCGCGAAACGGGGGTGGCGACAGCATCCGCACCGACGGTGACCTGCCGATCCTCGACCTGCGAGCGCTTCCCGCCGAGCTGGGTGGATCACACCAGGTGCAGATCGAGGCAGCGATCCGGGGTGTGGATCGTGACTGAGCCACGCAAGCGCGCAGCCATCGAGCCGGCCCTGGTGCTTGTTGAGCGCGAATCTTCCGCTGAGTTTCCGTCCAAACGACCGGCAACCACCGTACTGGGAGCCGTATTCGTTCTCACCCGCGCGCTGGCCGGTCTGCTTTGGCTCGGTGCCTTCCTGCTGGTTTGGCCAGAGATTGTGGCAGAGGAAGGATTCGACACGGAGGAGGCTCAGTTCGGAGGCTGGCTCGTCTCAAGCGTGAGCGGTGTGGGGATCATCGCGCTCTTCCTGCTTGCCTGGCTGATTTGGCGTGGCAATAACACCGCGAGAATTCTCGTGATGTGTGGGCTCACGCTGAGCATCACCACCTCAGCGATCGGATACTTCGCGCTGGGGGAAGAGATCACCATCCGCACGACGCTCGTAGTGCTCGCGCTCGACATCCTGGTGTTGCTTGCGCTCTCGAGCCGCGATTCACGGGCCTGGGCTCGCCGCAGGAGCACGGCAACGACCTGAGCCGGGAATGGTCGGCTCACACAGACGAAGGCTAGTGCCAGTTCTCGGTCTTATCGGGTGACTGAAGATCCTTGCGGGCCTGCACGTCTTCCTCGCTGGGCTTCCCCCCGAGTCCAATCAGCGCAACCACCATCAGCGCGACAATGAACGCGATACCAGCGGCGATACCGGCAAACGCAAAGTCGGGTGTTCCCTCAGGTGTGCGCAGCACGAGCAACACGACGAGAGCGGCAAAGATCGCCAGGACACCCGAAAAGCCCACCAACTCGAGTGGGCGCAGCCGGTCGCGACGCGATGGGGTCACGCGCTGTGGTTCATCGGGCGGGGTGAGCTCGGTCATGAAGTGCTTTCGGGTCGGTGAGTGTTAGTTGGCGGGCGCGAACGCGTCGTCGCCGGGCGCGGTTTCTGCAGGATCGACGGTGGTCGTGCCCCGCGTGTCAAACGCCGAGATGCCGAGGAAGACTCCCCGGACGATGGCGTAGGCACCGAAGAAACCGATCACGGCGATGAGGTCATCGCGGAACACAAGGACGAGCACGGCGAGTGCTCCGCTGAGGATCGCGGACGGAAAGGCGACTCCCCGTGCCTGTGATCCTTGGGTGACGCGCACCACCGCGATGATCACGGAGGTGGCTGCCCAGACTGCGAGCACTAGGGAGGTGTCGAAGGCACTGCTCGACACCAAGATGGCGGCGGCGGCAACGAGCGCGAGCGTCGCGCGCGCGGCAACGAGCCAACTTGCCGGCGTCGCGCGAACCGCGAAAAACTCAATGATGGTCGTGATGCCGATGGCGAGCAGGCTCGCACACAGCACCCAACGATCAAACGCCGGGTCGCTGTGCATAGTCGCTGTGAACGCGATGACGATGCCCGCCACGAGTAGCACCACTGCTCGCAGCAGTCGCGCCCGACGCAGGTCTCGACTTTCGGGGTTTCCTGAGCGCGACGAATCGTGTATCGCTGTCGTCATGACGCTCAGCCCTTCTCTCAGCCTGGCTTCAGTCTATCGCTCGCTCCTCAGCGCATCCCGAGTGAACGGTGTACGCCGACTCGAGAGCTTGCCTGCAGCTAGTGCCCACTCGGCATGTCTTGGAACCGCGAGTAATGACCCTGGAATGCCACCGTCACGGTGCCCGTCGGTCCGTTACGCTGCTTCGCGAGAATCAGGTCGGCCTCCCCCGCGCGCGGGTTGTCTTTCTCATACGTCGACTCGCGATGCAGCAGAATCACCATGTCGGCGTCCTGCTCGAGTGAGCCTGACTCACGGAGGTCGCTGATCGCTGGCATCTTGTCGGCACGTTGCTCGGAAGCACGGTTGAGCTGTGACAGCGCGATGACCGGCACCTCGAGCTCTTTCGAGAGCAGCTTCAACGCACGCGAGAACTCGCTCACCTCCTGCTGACGGCTCTCTACCTTCTTGCCCGAGGAGAGCAGCTGCAGATAGTCGATGACCACCATCTTGAGATTGTGGCGTTGCTTGAGCCGGCGACACTTCGCTCGAATCTCGACCAGGGTCAGGTTCGGGCTGTCGTCGATAAAGAGTGGGGCCTCGTTGATCCGAGCCTGAGTGGCCGCCAGCTTCTGAAAGTCGCGCTGATCGAGTTCGCCCTTGCGCAACTTCTGCAGCGGTATCGTCGCCTCGGCGGAAAGCAAGCGCATCGCGATCTCGGCGCGACCCATTTCGAGCGAGAAAAACACCGTGGTTTGATTGTGGTGGATCGCGCCCGAGCGGGCAACGTCAAGCGCGAGCGTGGACTTACCCATGGCGGGCCGTGCGGCGATGATGATCATCTGCCCCCCGGCGAACCCGTTCGTCTTTTCGTCGAGCTCGGCGAAGCCGGTGGGCACGCCCATCATGCCGCCGTCAGCCATCTGGGCTTTTTCGATCTCGTGCACCGCGGCTTCGACTGCGAGCGAGAGCGGCACGTAGTCTTCGGCCTTGTCGGCTCCGGTCACCGAGTAGATCTCTGCCTGCGCGTTGTTCACGAGGTCGATCGCCTCGCCCTCGGCCGCGTAACCCATCTGCGCAATACGCGTACCGGCCTCGACCAGGCGACGAAGCAGCGCCTTCTCGCCGACGATGTCGGCGTAGAAGCTCGCGTTCGCGGCGGTCGGCACCACGCTGGTCACCGTGTACAGGTACTCCGCCCCGCCGGCGCGCTGCAGGTCGCCGCTCTTGGTGAGCTGGTCGGTGACGGTAATCGCATCAGTGGGCTCGCCGCGCGAATAGAGCTCAAGGATCGCGTCGTAGATGACCTCGTGCTTGGGCACGTAGAAGTCGACCCCGCGGAGCATGCCGTACACGTCGGCCACCGCGTCTTTGGAAAGCAGCATTCCGCCGAGCACGCTCTGCTCTGCCAACAGGTCGTACGGTGGCGTGCGTTCGTACGAACGTGGCTCATCACCATAGTCGGCGGGGGCTTCGGGAAACCCGAGATGTGCGATCGACACTCGATCCTCTTTCTGCGATTACGTCCTGCGAACCGCGCTCGGTTCGCTCTCGTGGTGTTCACCCATCAGACACCGAGCTACCGACATTCACCGTAGGGGGTGGCGTCGATTCCACCAAACGCGGCCTGGGTAACCCTGTGTATAACTTGGTGCATAACTTGTCTGATTTCGTCGTGTTTTGTCCACAGGTCTGTGGACAGCCTGTGGAAACTATTCCCGATGCAAGAAGAATTGCCGCTCTGAACTGGGGTTTCGCTTTCGCACAGCTGTGGAGTTATCCAAGTCTCATGTGCAACTTGAAGCTTCGCTACCTGTCGCAGTTGTGGAAAAGTACAGACGATTTGCCGACTTGTCAACACCCAATTTCACACAGCGTCCGATTTCACACGAAGGCACCAATCCTCCGCACAGATGTCCTCCACATGAACAACGAAAGCGGGGTGATCAGCCCGTGAAGGCGATCACCCCGCTGTGGGTGTGTGCGAGAACTAACGCTGAGCGATGACCTGCAGGGTCACCTCGGCGTCGACACCCTCATGCAGGTGAATCGTCGCGACGTACTCACCGGTCGACTTGATCGTCGGAAGTGTGATCTTCCGCTTGTCGATCTCACCAATACCGGATTCCGACACCGCGGCCGCAACAGCGGCTGGCTTGATCGAGCCGAACAAGCGACCCTCTGCGCCACTCTTCGCGAACAGACGGATCTTGCCGCCCTGCAGCTTCGCCTTCAATGCCTGAGCATCTTCGACCGAAGCGTGCGCACGCGCATCGCGAGCCGCGCGGATCTGAGCCACCTGGGCTTCGCCACCGCGGCTCCAGTGCACGCCGTATCCCTGGGGAACCAGATAGTTGCGTGCGTAACCGTTTTTGACCTCGACCACGTCACCCGCGGAACCGAGACCCAAAACCTCGTTTGTAAGAATCACCTTCGCCATGATGCGCCTCCTTAGCGGCCGGAACCGGCATAGGGGAGAAGCGCCATCTCGCGGGCATTCTTAACTGCCTTTGCAATGAGTCGCTGCTCTTGAACAGAAACGCCGGTTATCCGACGCGCGCGAATCTTTCCGCGCTCAGAAATGAACTTGCGCAGCGTCGCGACATCTTTGTAGTCGATGACGCCAACGGTCTGCTTCTTCGCGGGAGCGAGAACCTTTGCGTTCTTCCCGCGGCTCGGCTTGCGACTCGCGCCGCCCTGCTTGCCTGCCATATTGATCTCTTTTCGTGAACTGCCCCGACGGGGCGGAAGTGTTTAGAAAGGCTGCTCGTCGTCGAAGCCCGAGCCGAAACTGCTCGCTGCCCCGCCCTGCCCTGTGTTACCCCAGGGGTTGTCGTTCGACTGCTGCGCCGCTGGCTGGCCCCATTCGGGCTGACCTGCGGGCTGCTGCTGTCCGCCGCCTCCGCTGAAGCCGCCACCCTGGCCACGCGACTGTGTGCGCGCGATCTGAGCGGTGGCGTAGCGAAGCGAGGGGCCGATTTCGTCGACATCGAGCTCGTAAGAGGTGCGCTTTTCGCCCTCTTTCGTCTCGTATCCGCGCTGACGGAGGTTTCCGCGAGCGATGACACGAGCACCCTTGGTCAGCGAGTTCGCCACGTTCTCCGCGTATTCGCGCCAGACCGTGCAGCGAAGGAACAGCGCTTCGCCGTCCTTCCACTCGTTGGACTGACGATCGAAGGTGCGAGGAGTCGACGCGATCGTGAACGACGCGAGTGCGACACCGCTATTGGTGAACCGCAACTCGGGATCGGCGGTCAGGTTTCCGACCACCGTGATCACTGTCTCGCCGGCCATGAGCTATGCGCCCAGCTTCGCGGCGCGTGCGGCCTTCGCCAGATCGCGCGAGCTCTGGGCGGCACGCTGAGCAATGAGCTCGTCGGCGCGCAGCACCTTGGTACGCAGCACGGCCTCGGAGAGACCCAGCTGACGGTCAAGCTCGGCGGTTGCCTCGGGGCTTGCGGTGAAGTTCACGACGACATAGATGCCCTCGGACTGCTTCTTGATTTCGTAGGCCAGGCGGCGCTTGCCCCAGATATCGACCTTCTCAATGTCGCCGCCCGCGTTGCGGATGACGCCGAGGAACTTGTCGATGCTCGGAGCTACGGTGCGCTCGTCAATGCCGGGATCGAGGATCACCATGAGTTCGTACGTATGCATTATTGACCCACCTCCTTCGGACTATACGGCCACAGGATTTCTGTGACAGGAGGGTATTGATGCACTGTTTTCGGCCTCCGCGCAGATCGCACGGTAGGCAGACAACCTGTACAGCCTAACAGCTTGCGGCCCCAAAATCGACCGATGGATGTCACCCGAGCCGGGGGAGCCTGCGGAATCGCTCGATTACGTCGATCGGCTGTCGCTGGCCTCCCACGTGCACGATGGCATCGCCGTCAACGGTGAGCTGCGTGGCATGCGATCGCAGCGCCGCAGTCTTGCGCTCAATCCAAGGGCTCACGTCATACGCGACGGTGTCCTCGGCGGGCTCACCCGCTTCACCCACTTCACTCACGTGTGGATCGGCGCCTCCGGCGCCAGCATTCGACCGATCGGTCACGATCTCCCAATAGGGGAGATCGAGTCCGTGGGCCACGGCGCGCGCGAGCCGATGCGCGAACACGTGATCGGGGTGGCCATACCCGCCGATGGCGTCATAACTCACGATCGCCTCCGCCTCCCAGTTGGCGGCGAGTGCGAGGAGGTCATTCAATGGTTCGATGGCGCTCGCCCGGGTGAGCGCATCAGCTGCGGCATCGGGGGAGGCCGTGGCGAGTCCGTCGGCGCCCCACATCATGCCCGAATCGGCGTACACGCGTGGCCCCAGCCCCGCAGCGCGCGCCGGGGGAGTGCCCAGGAACGCGTGGCGATCCACCCCCAGCATGAAGAGGGCCGCGGCGAGCTCGGTCTCTCGGTGGGCCGCCAGCTGGGCAGTGCCAGCGAGCGCAGCAAACGGACCAGGTGTGACCTCGCCGCGCCCTCCTCGAGTGAGCGTCACCAGTCCGGGCTCAGCACCCGCCTCCGCGAGTGCCGCGAGCGTGCCGCCCGTAGCGATCGTCTCATCATCAGGGTGTGCGTGAACGAACAGCACCCGCCCGGTGCCGTCGAACCATGTGGTGGGATCCTGATCCACTATTTCCTCACTGTCTCGTACCAGGCGAGCAATCGCTCCGTGGCGAGTTCCTCGCCGATTGGCCCTTCGTCGAGCCGCACCTCGAGCATGTGGCGGTAGGCCTGACCCACGAGCGGCCCCGGTCCGATGCCGAGCAACCGCATAATTTGCTCGCCATCGAGCTCCGGCCGCACCGAGGCAAGCTCCTCGGCCGCCATGAGTTCTTCGATGCGGTGTTCGATGTCGTCATAGGCGTGCTCGAGCCGCTCCGCCTTGCGCCGGTTGCGGGTAGTCACATCGGCGCGGGTGAGGATGTGCAGCTGCGGCAGCACGTCGCCGGCATCGCGCACGTAGCGCCGCACGGCCGAATCCGTCCACTGTTGATCGCTGTACCCGAAGAAACGCAGGTGCAGCTCGACGAGTCGGGCGACCTGTGCGATCGTGTCATTGTCGAAGCGGAGGGCGCGCAGTCGCTTCTTGGCAAGCTTCGCCCCCACCACGTCGTGATGATGAAAGGTCACCCCGCCGCGTTCGAAGCGACGGGTCATCGGCTTGCCGATGTCGTGTAGCAGTGCCGCAAGGCGCAGCACCAGGTCGGGGGAGTGAACGCCCTCGCCCCTCCGTTCGAGTTCTAGCTCGATCGCCTGTCTCAAAACGGTGAGGCTGTGCTCGTAGACATCTTTGTGCCGCCCGTGGTCGTCTTGAGTGGCAACCAGCGCGGTGAGCTCAGGCAAAAATCGCCCGGCGAGACCCGTGTCAACCAGCAGACGAATGCCCGGCACCGGATCATCGGTGGCGAGCAGCTTGACGAGTTCGTCTCGCACGCGCTCGGCCGAGATGATCTCGAGTCGGGGGCCATACTCCGCCATCGCAGCCTGCGTCTCCGGCGCAACCTCGAAGCCGAGCTGAGCCGAGAACCGCGCGGCACGCAGCATGCGCAACGGGTCGTCAGTGAACGAAGATTCGGCGCTGCCCGGGGTCACGATCCGCCCCGCGAGCAAGTCTTCGAGGCCGCCCGCCACATCCACGAGCCGCATTGAGGGCAGCATGAGCGCCAATGCGTTAATCGTGAAATCGCGCCGCACCAGATCCGCCTCGATGGTGTCGCCGAAGTTCACCTCGGGTTTGCGGGAGTCGTCGCGGTAGATCTCCGCACGATACGTGGTGATCTCGACAGTCTCGCCGTGAACTTTGGCGGCAATCGTGCCAAAGTCACGCCCCACGTCCCAGACCTGCTTCGTCAGCGCGTCGACAATCGCACGAGTCTCATCGGGCCGGGCCGAGGTGGTGAAGTCGAGATCAGTGACCGCACGGCCCAGCATCGCATCACGCACCGGACCACCGACCAGCGCAAACTCGTGGCCGGCCGCGGCGAACGCCTCCGAGAGGGTGCGCACCGGCGGGGAATCGGCGATGGAGCGCAGGGCCGCCATCGATTCGGCAATAGGACGCATCCCTCCAGGGTACCGGCAGCCTGGTCGCCCTACACTTGCCCTATGTCACGTGCGCCGCGCCAGCGTCCGCGCCGTCGCCTCGCTTCGCGCCGGTCGCTCGCCCGCGCGTGCACTGCCGCGCTCCTCACTGCCGTGCTCACGCTCGCCGCATCGACAGCGGCGGGTGCCAGTGGAACTGGAACCGAATCCGAGACCACCGCGGTCACCGCAGAGCTCGTCGTGGCTCCGGCCCTGCCGGTGTTCGATACAGGTGAGGAGGACTACCAATTCACTGTTCTCCTCCGCAATACCGGGCAGGATGCGATTTCCGCTGGCGAGCTCCGGCTGCTGCTTCACCCAGAACGACTCGAATCCGCGGCGCAGCTCACCTCGGGCGAGCCCAGCGCGCAGGTCACCCAGATCGCTCGATCAGCCGTGAGCGCCACCGCGAGCGGGGGTGAGCAGACCCTTACCCTCACCGTGCCTCGCGAGTTCTTTCCACTCAATCCGTTGAGCCAGCGGGGCGTCTACACGGTGCACGTCGAGTTGCGCCTGCCCAGCACCGAGCCCCTCGAGACGCGGGCCGATCCACTGCTTGTCTCAGAGGCGACCCCCTTTGTCTGGCAAGATTCCGGCACCGAAACTCGCGTTCCGGTGACTCTGGTTGTGCCGTTCACACTTCCGGGAAGCGTACGCACCATGCCCTCCGCAGAGCAGCTCCGGGAGATCGCGCCCAGACTCACGAGTCTGCTCGATGAGGCCGAGCGCGCCGGGGCCACGCTGGCGGTGGATCCCCGCATCGTGGCTGGCACTCGGGTGCTCGGGGAGGATGCCCCGGCATCGGCCCGCGATCTCCTCGACCGACTGGAAGCCTCCGCTCAACCACTGTTCATGCTGCAGTTTGCCGATGCGGACCCGGCTGCGCAGGCCGCCCTTGGTCTCGAGCAGCTGCTCCAGCCGCTTGGGCTCAGTTACCTCCTTCGCGGCTCGTCCGCTGAGACAGGCACCGAGGAAGCACCCGGGTCTGATTCGACCACCGACACGAGCGAGGGCGACGACACCGCGCCGAGCGAGGGCGGTTCCCCGCCGGCTGATTCGGCTCAGATCGGGGGAAACTCCGCGTTTGACGGGGCCGTCTCTGCCCCGAGCATAGACGAGCTGTCAGCCCTGCCCCGGGCGATTCCCGGCGCATGGCCGGCTGCCGGCGGGGTCGACACCGCGACGCTCGACCTTCTCCGCAATGGGGGGATCTCCAGGGTCGTGCTCGACTCGGGGAGCGTCGCGGACGCGACCGGCACCCGCGTGCCCATTGGCGATTTCTCGGCGCTGGTGGCGGACGCGAGCCTTTCCGAGTCATCCCGGCGCACCCTCGCCGGCAACAGCCCCTCCGAGCGTGCGGCCGGGATCGCCAGTCTGGCCTCCCGCCTCGCGCTCGAGGCGCTGCAGGGTTCCCCGGGCCTCGTACTCGCAGTGGATCGCGGTGCCCTTGCCGACTCGGAAGATCCGGCGGAATTCCTGACCTCCGTGCTGGGCCTCGGCTGGGTGGACTCCGTGCCCGAGACCTTGCAACCCGTGGGCACCGGCATGATCCGCTCGGGAGAAACGCTCGAACAGCGCCGCGAATTCCTTCGTGCCACAATCGGACGATCCGATGAGATTGACGAACTAGCCCCCCTCCTCACTCGCCCGCAGTACCTCTTGGAGTACCAGCGTGTGCGACTTCTCGAGGCATTTGCTACGCGGTACGCCAACGCCGACGTGGATTTTGACGTTATCGACGATCGCATTCGCGCGCGCGACGCGGAGCTCCTGACCGGGGTGCAGATCGTCGGAACCGAAAACACACAGCTGGTCGGCACCTCCTCCCGGGTGCCAGTGACCCTGCACAATGCCCTGCCGTTTGATGCGCGGGTGACTCTCAAGGTCGCACCAACCTCTGCAGGTATCGCAATTCCTGCGCGCGCATTTCCAGATCAGCTGGTAGGCGCCGAGGGGAATCATGTGGTGCTCGTCGGTGTCAATACGCGGGTGTCTTCGGGGGAATCAGGGCTCCGAGTCGAGCTCACTGATGTAGCTGGTGAGCAGGCGTTCGCCGAGCGTGTGCTGAAGCTCACGATTCGTAGCTCTTACGAGACCATTCTGCTGACATCACTTTCGACAATTGCGCTCTTGCTTCTCGGTTTTGGTATCTGGAGGAGTCTCCGTCGCCGCGAGCGCGCCACCCCGGCCGATGCTGCGGCCAAAGCCGCCGACGCGAAAGACCGCACACAAGCGTCGGGTCGTTCCCCCGAAATTCACCTGCCCAGGGAATGATGCATGCCTAGGATTGGTTGTATCACCCAGAGGCGGCCGCGGGCCGTGATCCACACATCGCGTGCGAGGAGCAGAATGCACCAGATCATCATTATCGGCAGTGGCCCGGCGGGCCTGACGGCGGGCATTTATGCGGCGCGCGCAGGGCTTGAGCCGTTGCTGTTTGCCAGCTCGGTCGAGCCGGGCGGCGAACTGATGAACACGACGGACGTCGAGAACTTTCCCGGCTTCCCCGAAGGCATTCAGGGCCCGGAACTGATGGAAAAGATTCAGGCGCAGGCCGAAAAATTCGGCACCAAAGTTGTGTACGACGATGTCACGGCGCTTGATCTCTCGGGCGACGTAAAGAAGGTCACCACGAGCGACGGTACCGTGCACGAGGCGAAGGCGGTCATCTTCGCGACGGGATCCGCCTATCGGAAGCTTGGGCTTCCCGAGGAGGAGAAGCTCAGCGGTCACGGCATCTCCTGGTGCGCGACGTGCGACGGGTTCTTCTTCCGTGAGAAGACCATCGCCGTAGTTGGCGGGGGCGATTCCGCGATGGAGGAGGCGACCTTCCTCACCCGCTTCGCCGCGAAGGTCTACGTGATCCACCGCCGAGAAGAGCTCAAGGCCTCGAAGATCATGCAGCAGCGTGCCTTCGACAACGCGAAGATTGAGTTCGTCTGGAACTCCGAGGTCGCAGCGATTCGCGGCGAGACCGAGGTCACAGGCATCACCCTGCGCAACACGGTGAGTGGTGAGGAGTCGGAGCTCACGCTCGACGGTTTGTTCATCGCGGTCGGGAATGACCCCCGCACACACCTGGTGCATGATCAGCTCGAACTCACGCCCGACGGCACCATTGCGGTTGATGGACGAAGCTCGAAGACCTCGGTCGAGGGTGTTTTCGCCGCTGGCGACGTCATTGATGCCAGCTACCGGCAGGCCGCAACCGCTGCGGGCTCCGGTGTGGTCGCCGCCCTCGACGCCGAGCATTTCCTCGCCGCACAAGATTAATTACGATTCGTTAGGAGACAACATGTCTGAACCCATCATCGTCGGAGAGCAGACCTTCGATAAGGTCGTGCTGCAAAGCGAGACCCCCGTGCTCGTGGATTTCTGGGCCGAGTGGTGTGGCCCGTGCCGCATGGTTGCACCCGTGCTTGCGCAGATCGCCGCCGAGCACGACGGCAAGATCGTCATTGCAAAGGTGAACGTCGACGAGAATCCGGGGCTGGCCGCAAAGTACCGCATCACCTCGATTCCCGCCATGAAGGTCTTCAAGGGCGGCGAAGAAGTACGAGAGATCATCGGTGCCGTACCCAAGACCGTGCTCGAGGAGCACCTCGCGGGCATCATCTAAAGACGCACGCGCAGCGAACAGTACAGCGCCCGGATTCCGCGATTTACGGGACGGGCGCTGTGTTGTTTTTCCTGCGTGGGTGCCTTTTCACATTCCCACTTACGGGGTCGAGATTGAGATCGGGGAGACCCTCCACATTCTCATTCCGAGACAGCAATCCGTTAGTTAAAACCCGGGTCACCCAGTTCCTCGAGAATGCGCTTGAGATCTGCGATCGTCGCGAAGTCGATGAGTACCTGTCCCTTCTTGGCACCCAGCTTGATTGACACGCGTGTGTCGAAGCGGTCTCCCAGGCGCTCGGCGATCTCACCCAGCTGCGCCTGCACCCCGCCCGGGCGCGCCCGCGGGCGCTTCTGCTTCGGCGTTTCACCGGCCACGGCTTCGGCGGCCCGAACTGACAGCCCCTCATTCACAATTTTGTCGGCGAGCCGCTGCATCGATGCCGCGTCGCCATCAAGCGACAGAATCGCTCGGGCGTGGCCAGCGGTGAGCACTCCCGCCGCCACACGCGCCTGCACGGGCTCGGGCAGGCGGAGGAGACGAATGGTATTGGAAATCTGCGGACGGGAGCGGCCGATGCGAGTCGCCAGTTGCTCCTGGGTGATGCCAAAATCGCTGAGCAATTGCTGGTAAGCCGAGGCTTCTTCAAGCGGGTTCAGTTGCGCGCGGTGCAGGTTCTCGAGCAACGCGTCGCGCAACATGTGCTCGTCGGCGGTGCTGCGGATGATCGCCGGGATTGTCTCACGCCCGGCCCGCTGGCTCGCCCGGAACCGACGCTCACCCATGATGAGCTCGTAGTGTGGCTCGCCCTCGGGGGGAGTGGGTTCAATAGCACGCACGACCACCGGTTGAAAGACCCCGAACTCCCGGATGGAGTGGGTAAGTTCCTCGAGAGCTTCGTCGTCGAACTCGGTGCGGGGTTGCGCCCGGTTCGGCACAATGTCGGCGAGGTCAAGGCTGGTGAGTGTCGCACCCGGCACCTGACGAAGCCCAGAGTCTACTGTCTCCATCTCGGCATGCACTTTTGCTGCAATCGCCTGCTCATCAGAACTGCGATCCGCCGGAAAAAACACGTCTACGGGGCGTTCGCCCTCGCTCGTGCTCTGTGGAATGAGGGCTCCGATGCCGCGCCCCAGCCCGCTGCGCTTCTTGGTGGCCATGGTCAGGCTCCTTCGATCGTGAGAGGGTCAGCGCTGCGCTCGGCAATCTCGGCAGCTGCCTCCAGGTAGGCAATTGCGCCAATCGACCCCGCGTCATAGGCGTGCACTGTCTGGCCGTAGCTGGGCGCTTCTGAGATGCGCACCGAGCGCGGCACTACAGCAGTGAGCGTCTCGGTGGGGAAGTGGGTGCGCACCTCCTGTGCGACCTCCTGGGCAAGATTCGTTCGTGCGTCATACATCGTCAACAGGATCGTCGAGACCTGCAGCCCGGGGTTCAGGTGCTTCTGAATCAACTTGATGTTCCCGAGCAACTGACTTAACCCCTCGAGCGCGTAATACTCGCACTGAATGGGGATCAGTACCTCGCTTGCGGCCACAAACGCGTTCACGGTCAACAGACCAAGTGAGGGAGGGCAATCGATGAATACATAGTGAAAGTGCGTCTCAGATTCGCGCAGAAAGCTCTCCAGCGCGGTGCGCAGACGCTGCTCTCGAGCGACGAGCGACACCAGCTCGATTTCCGCGCCAGCCAAGTTAATTGTTGAGGGGACGCAGAACAGTCGCTCATGATCGGTGGTCGGCTGAATTGCCGCTTGAATGTCTTCCTCGCCAAGGAGCACGTCATACACGCTCGTAACCTCGGGGCGATGCATCACCCCCAACGCGGTGGAGGCGTTTCCCTGCGGGTCAAGGTCAATCACCAGCACATTGGCACCGCGTCGCGCGAGTGCCGACGCCAGGTTGACGGTCGTCGTTGTCTTGCCGACGCCGCCTTTCTGGTTTGACACCGTGATGACGCGTGTCTCGTTGGGCAGCGGCGACACGGTCTGCTCGAGGGCGCGGCGACGGCGTCGCTTGTCGACCAGATGCTTGGCCACAAGTGCGTTGTCGGTGTCGGTCATCGCTTCCTCAGTCACGTCGCGAGCGGGTTCAAGTGGATCACCGTACCCGGGCTCTCAACACTCTAGTCGTCTCTTCGAGCTGACCCAGTCCAAGTTCTTCAACGACGACGTCGTGCACGCGATGCGCGCGCAATACCTTCTGGGCAGCATCGATCTCAGCATCGATCGAAGCCCCCTTCAAAAAGAGCATCTCCCCACCATCGCGCAACAGCGGGGCGGTCAAGGGAACAAGTTTCTTGAGCGCCGTGACCGCTCGAGCCGTGACTTGGTCGACCAGAAGCTCTCCATGGAACTCCTCGGCGCGACCCCGCCTCACCTCGACGTTTTCGAGATCCAGCATGCGCGTCTGCTCGGTCAGCCAGGCGCAGCGCCGCTCCATGGGTTCGACCAAATGGAAGTGGGCGTCCGGACGCAAGATTGCAAGCACCAATCCAGGCATGCCCCCGCCGGTACCGATATCGGCGACGTTCGAGCCTTCGTGAATCAGCGGAGCTAGGACCGCGCTATTGAGTATGTGTCGGGTCCAGAGTCTGGGCGCTTCGAGCGGACCAATAAGCCCCAACGTCTCTCCGCGCATTCCGAGATCCTGTGCGAATGCGCGAAGTACCTCTATTCGATCCCCTGCGATTTCCGCGGAAACAGACGGCTCGGACTCGATTTCAGCCTCAGTCATGTTTCACGTGAAACTACTCCGCGCGCCGGATCACGAGTCGGCGATCCCGACCTTCACCACGCGACTCGGAATGATACCCACGCTCGGCGACGAGATCGTGCACCAGCTTCCGCTCATACGACGACATGGGCTCAAGCCCCACCTCAGCACGACCGGCCGCAATCTGTGCCGCAGCAGCGTCAACCATGCCACGGAGCTCAGTGGCGCGAGCATCCCGCGATCCACCAATGTCGAGAATGAGGCGCGAAAAGCGACCGGTTTCGCTCTGGATGGCGAGGCGAGTGAGATCCTGCAATGCCTGAACTACATCTGGCATTGCCAGGTGATCGATGTCTTCTCCGCCGCCCGTCACCGAAAGGTACGCGCGGCCGCTCGCCACAGAAATGTCGAGATCGCCGTCGAGGTCGGCAATGTCAAGCAGACCCTCGATGTAGTCAGCCGCCAGATCACCCTCAACTTCGAGCTGATCGGCGGTGGGCTCTGCAAGCAGTTCGCTCAATCCTTCACGTTCTCCCATCAGCGGTGCCTCACTTCTTCTTCTTTGAACGCTTGGCGCTCTTCGGTTGCTGTCGTTGCCCCTGGGCCTCGGCCTTTGCCTCGCGGGCCTCTTCGATCTCAAGTTCCTCTGGGCTGAGCTTTCCCTTGGCACGCAGACGAGCCTGTCGCGCACGCCATGCATCACTTCCGGGCGTCGGCATGTTGTGAATCACAATGAACTGCTGACCCATCGTCCACAAGTTCGAGGTGAACCAATAGATGTTGAGTGCGAGCGGGAAAGCGACACCGGAGAACAGGAAGGCGAACGGGATGATGTACAGCATGATCTTCTGCTGTCGGTACATCGGGGATGCCTTGGTCTCATCAGAGATGTTCTTCGACATGATCTGCAACTGGGTGAAGAACTGCGAGGCGATCATGGCAATGACGATGAAGCCCAGCAGAATCACAACGCTCCACTGTCCGGATTCCCAGCCCTGAGTGAAGGTCATCTTGAGTGGCGCCCCGAATACCGTGGCCGCATTGAAGCTTTGCGTCAGGTCTTCGCCCATGAACCCGATGCCCGGCTTGTTTTCCGAGGCGTTGCGCAGCACGTAGAAGAGCGAAAAGAAGATGGGCATCTGAATCAAGATGGGTAGGCACGAGGAAAATGGATTCGTTCCGTGCTTCTTATAGAGCGCCATCGTCTCGCGACTCATGGCCTCGCGCGAGAACTGATCGCTCTTGCCCTTGTACTTCGCTTGCACCTTCTTCATCTCGGGCGCGAGATCCATCATTCGCCGCTGGGCCTTGATCTGCCGAACGGTGACGGGGATGAGAAGCGATCGAACGACCACCACTAGCCCAAGGATGGAGAGCACCCAAGCTGCCCCCGATGCCGGATCAAGTCCGATAAGAGTGAAGAGCTGGTGCCAGAGCATGAGCACTAGCTCGACGAGCCAGCGCAACGGCCACAGAATTGTCTCGATGAAATCCACCGTGATCAGGCCTTTCGTGTGGTGGGGCGAACGAATCCGCGGGAATTGATAGAAAATCTTGGGTGTCGTCGCTCGGGAGCATCATCGATACCGCCGGGAGTCCAGGGATTGCACCGGATCAAGCGCCAGATAGTGAGGCCGATCCCTGCCACACATCCCTGCCGTTGAAACGCTTCCAAAGCGTAGCGTGAACAACTGGGATAGTACCTGCACACCTCGCCATAGAGGGGCGACAGTACCCGGCGGTATCCCAACATGAACGCGATTGCGATATTGCGGGGGAGCAGCCAGACTTCCTCAAGAAGCCGAATCACGACGCTCATGGTGAGACCGCTTGTTGTTGAGTCAGGGCCCACCGCTCGACCCGTTCGAGAGCTCTATCGATCTCCCGGTTCAAGTCTGAGAACTGAGCGCTCCCGCTTGTGGGTAATGCACGAAGCACTATGTCGACTCCGGTGAATCCACTCCCCAGATGCCGTTCAACGATTCCTTTGAGGCGTCGACGCACCAGGTTTCTAGTGACGGCCCCGCCAACAGCTTTTGAGACGATGAATCCGAAGCGTGCGGGTAGTGGTTGCTGTGTCGAGCGAGTTTCGTCGCTCGCAGCCCCGGTGTCATCGTGCACACGCAAAACCGCGTGGGTGATGCACAAAGCACCACCCACGCGGTATCCGTTTCGTACGATGCGCCGATAGTCATCGCCCCGAGTAATTCGGTGCTGCCTGGCAGGCACGATCGTCTGCGTGAAGGCTACGCAGTGAGCTTCGTGCGGCCCTTGCCGCGACGTGCGGCAACGATCGCACGGCCCGCGCGGGTACGCATACGAGCGCGGAAACCGTGCACCTTGGCACGACGGCGGTTGTTTGGCTGGAAAGTGCGCTTGCTCATTGTGAAGACTCCGTGACTTATGGAATAGATCCCCGACGCTTCAGTGACGAGGAAGTCGAATCTGGGCAGGGCGACAACTGGGTTGCACCCATACAAGGATCCAAAGATACGCCGATTTCCCGGGTAAGTCAAAGTCGAGCACTCGGAGACGATTGATTATCCGCCCACCCTGCGTGAAACAGTTCAGCTTCCGCGGCGTGTTCTGGCAGGTGACTTGCCTGTGGACAATTCTGTGACTAACGTGGGCGCAGGTGTCAATAGCGAACCGTTTCCCGCATGATTACGCCTTTTTACCCCGTCACCCTGTGGATGGAATTGGGGAATCTACTGTTGGTTAGTCGGAAGAATTTCGGAAGTACACGTGACTGAAGATGACGTACAACGCGTCTGGGCGCAAATCACCCATGCGGTAATGAGCGACCCACAGGTGGGCCCTGCTGTCGGCGCACAACTTGCGCTCGCGGTGCCCCGCGGCATCAGCGCAGGCACCCTATTTCTCGCGGTTCAGCATGAATTCACTCTCAAGCTCCTCGAGAATCGGTTACGTCCCTCGATCATGCAGGCGGTCTCCGCTATCTCAGATGCAGCTGAGATTGAAAGTTTCGTCGTTATCGTTGACATCGATGCACAGCCGGCTATCGACCCCGAGCCGGAAGAAAGCCCTGCTTGGCAGAATCACCTCACGGTTCCCCCGTCTGTCGAACATGTGCGTCCGGTGGAGGAACCGCGCCCTCGCCATGGGCAACATGATCTGGCTGATAGTCGACTCAACGAGAAGTACCGTTTTGATTCGTTTGTGATCGGGCAATCGAATCGCTTTGCCCACGCTGCCGCCGTCGCCGTTGCGGAGGCGCCCGCCCGGGCATATAACCCGTTGTTTATCTACGGCGATTCTGGCCTTGGAAAAACCCACCTTCTTCACGCAATTGGTCACTACGCGAGGGAACTTTTTCCCGAAATTCGGGTTCGGTATGTGAGCTCCGAAGATTTTACGAACGATTTCATCAATTCGATTGCAAATAACCAGGGTGCGGCCTTCCACGCGCGATATCGCAGCGTAGATATCCTTCTGGTCGATGACATTCAGTTTCTTGAGGGAAAAGCCGAGACCCAGGAAGCCTTCTTTCATACGTTCAACACCCTTCACGATCACAGCAAGCAAGTTGTCATTACGAGTGATGTGCCGCCGAAGCAGCTTCGCGGCTTCGAGGATCGCATGCGATCCAGATTTGAGTGGGGTTTGCTCACCGATATTCAGGTGCCCGATCTCGAGACGCGTATTGCGATCCTCCGAAAGAAGGCGAAGCGAGAGAATCTCGAGATCGATCACGACATTCTGGAGTTCATTGCCTCAAAGTTCACATCGAACATTCGCGAACTTGAGGGAACCCTCATTCGAGTGACGGCTTTTGCCAGTCTGAACCAACAACGTGTTGATATGCCCCTGGTCCAGACAGTGCTGAAGGATCTCATCACCTTAGATGAGGACAATGAGGTACAGCCGACCGACATCATCAGCCACACTGCTGAATACTTTGATCTTGCCCTCGACGAGCTATACGGCCCATCCCGGGCCCAGCAAATAGCCACTGCCCGACAAATCGCGATGTATCTGTGCAGAGAACTTACTCCGCTCTCTCTTCCTAAGATCGGCCAGCTCTTCGGAGGGCGAGATCACACCACCGTGATGTACGCGCACCGGAAGATCACACAGCTTATTGCCGAACGACGATCCATCTTTAACCAGGTGACCGAACTGACTACCCGCATCAAACAGGCATCTCGATAGGTCCATCCACCTCACAGTTATCCACAAGGGGGAAAGAAGTTGTGAATAATTGGGGACAACTTTCGGTAATCTGTGCGGAAGTCGATCACCACTGTGGAAAGTCGTTTCCCCTCTGACTCCCGCAGGATTGCGCGGATCACACGCTATCCACCCTCTCCGTACAACTCACACGCCTGTAGTTCCCAGTCGCCTGCGACGATCGGGCGAGTTATCCACAGTTTCCACAGTCCCTATTACTATTAACTATCTATTCATCATTCATTGGGCGTTCCATCACGTTGTGGATAGCCCCCGCCAGGTGCCCGCTAGGACCTTTCACTGACTACGCGAGCCAGGAGTGTGCAAAGATTGTCGGGCGACCCTCGATGCTCGAGGATCTGGTTGCAGACTCAGAACTGTGCAAGGAGCTGGCATGCGTTTCACCGTCAATCGTGACGTGTTTAGTGAGGCCGTTTCATTTGCCGTCAAGCTACTTCCCCAGAGGCCGACACAGCCTCTGCTCAGCGGTGTGCTGCTGGAGGCCTCGAGCGATGAAATTACCCTGTCAGCGTTCGATTATGAGACCTCTGCTCGAACGACGGTCATTGCCGACACAGGTGAACCTGGACGCGCACTCGTTTCCGGCCGACTTCTCGGCGAAATCGCACAGCGGCTGCCGCACTCGGATGTTGAGATCTCGCTGATTGACACAAGAATCCAGGTCCGTTGCGGGGCCTCCTCGTTCAGTCTGCCCGCAATGCCCGTAGAAGAATATCCCCAGGTACCGAGAGTTGACTCGGTTTCGGGTTCAGTTCCGGCCGACGTCTTTGCCGAGGCAATCGCTCAGGTTTCCCTCGCCGCATCGAAAGACGATGTCACCCCGGTAATCACCGGCGTTCAGTTCGAGATTGCCGAAAATGCACTCACCCTCACCGCAACCGATCGCTATCGTGTCGCTACACGGCGGATCGATTGGCAGCCTCTCGGCGGAGACCCAACGCTCACCGCACTTGTGCCGGCCAAGGTCGTCATCGAGGTTGGGAAGATGTTCGGCGGCGACGGCACAGTCGAGGTCGCTATTGTGAAGGACTCGGACCGTGAGTTAGTTGCCTTCACCGGAGGCAACAAGACGGTGACCTCGCTCTTGATCAAAGGAAACTATCCTCCCGTCGGGCGTCTGTTTCCCGAAAGTATTGAGAACTATGCGGTTGTCAATACAGCCGAGCTCGTTGAGGCGGTCGGACGCGTGGGCTTGGTGCTCGAGCGAGAAGCGGCGCTTCGGTTTTCCTTCGTCGAGGGGCAAGTGACACTCGAAGCCGCAGGAACAGAGACGGCTCAAGCGGTCGAGACTGTGGACGCTCATCTTGTTGGTGATGAGATGGTGGTTTCGCTGAAGCCTCAGTTCCTGCTCGATGGGCTGCGCTCAACCCATGCCGAATTTGCTCGAATTGGCTTCACGCGCACAGACAACGCAAGTAAGCCGGGTCCGGTACTTATCACGAGCCAGCGAAGTAAAGACGAACTCGACGAGCAGAGCTTCCGCTACCTCCTGCAGCCCAACCTTCTCCTCCGTTAGGAGTTCAAGATGCGGGTGACGCATCTCTCGTTGAGTGACTTTCGCAACTATCGATCAGCCGAGGTGGGCTTCGCGCCCGGAGTCAATCTGATTGTCGGTGAGAACGGCCAAGGGAAGACAAATCTGGTTGAGGCGATCGCGTATTTCTCGTCGTTGAGTTCCCATCGCGTCAGTAGCGACAGTGCCCTGATCAGAGCCGGAGCGGATTCCGCGGTTGCTCGGATGCGAATCGCAGTCTTGGAGCGAGAGGCGCTCCTGGAGATTCAACTGAATCGCGGCCAACCGAATCGGGCGCAAGTTAATCGTAATCCTAGTAAGCCTCGGGAGCTGACCCGTTGGTTTTCCGCCGTCGTTTTCGCGCCCGAGGATCTCAGTTTGGTGCGGGGAGAGCCAGCGATTCGAAGGAAGTTTCTCGATGAGGCACTCGTGGCGCGTCATCCGCGACTCGCTGGCATTCTCGCGGATTATGATCGCGTAGTGAAACAACGGAGCTCACTCCTGAAATCGGCCAGACTGACCGGCAAGAAGGATGCCGTAGCCGAGACTCTCGGCGTTTGGGACGACCAGCTGATTGAGCTGGGTTCTCGAATCATGCATGCCAGGCAGCAGCTGGTGCACGAGTTGCTCCCCCATTTAGTGTCTAGCTATCAGGCGCTGGTGCTGTCGGATCATTCGCCTCACCTTGTATTGGTGGAGTCTGCTGGACAGGTGAAAACGAGCGGTAGTGTTTCACGTGAAACATCCCAGACTCCGCCTGAACCACCAGTGCGGGATGATCTCTATGTTTCACGTGAAACAATTGCCCAGCAGTTCGCCGAGGCGCTCGCGGGAGTTCATCGATTCGAACTAGAGCGGGGCGTCACATTAATCGGCCCGCATCGAGACGATCTCCATCTCGCACTCAATGGCCTGCCAGTCCGTGGGTACGCAAGCCATGGTGAGTCTTGGTCGTTTGCGCTCTCGATGCGCCTGGCACTCGCCGCACTACTTCGCGCAGAATCTCCAGTCGGAGATCCGGTAATTGTTCTTGACGATGTCTTTGCGGAATTAGATGCTCACCGAAGGTCGCGACTGATGAACGCCGTAGGAGACTTTGAGCAGGTCTTAGTGACAGCCGCGGTTGAGGGGGACCTCCCGACTGGCACTACCGGACGGAGAATACACATTGCGTCAGGGCAAGTGACCGACGTTGTGGAGGGAGAACTCGGGGAGGGGAAATCCGGTGGGCGGCAGCACTGACACAGGGTTCGCGAGCAATGCATACCTTAGGGCGAAGGCCCACTGGAAGGGCCTACCGCTCAGGAAAAGGGTTGGCTCTGGGAATGTAGTTTCGGGAAGCGTCCCGTTCGGACGAGGACGGGACCCGCAACCTTTGGGTCAGATACTTACCGGCACCGCGCAGGATCTCGGATGGAAACTTGAACTCGAGCAAGCCCGTCTTATTGCTGAATGGCCGGTCCTCATTGGCGAGTCGACCGCCGAACACACCGAGATCACTGAATTGAGAGACGGAACGTTGGTGGTGCAGTGCGACTCCACGGCGTGGGCCACGGAACTCCGGAGACTTCGAGGCGAAATTCTCACCCGAGTCCTGGACGAATACCCAAACGCGGAAATACGAGAGATCAAGTTCTTGGCACCCGGCGCGCCGAGCTGGAGACATGGAAGACGTACGGTCTCCGGACGGGGTCCGCGAGACACCTATGGCTAGGGGGAGAAGAGTGCTACTTTATGGAGCAATTCTTCCGTTCTGATTCACACGAATTTTTCTCGAACAGGGCTTCTGGGAAGGGGAAAGCGGAACGGAACCACTCGCACCCGAGAACCCGGGGTTGATCCCGTGCGAAGAACGGCCCTGAATCGCCCCGAAAGGCCCGTCTCGCGACTGCGCATTGATAGGCTAGTGTCCGAAAGTACCCGGCGCGAAATACCACCCTGAAACGCGGGTAGAGGGAACCATCACAGTATGACTTCAGAACAGGCCACGGCCGAACAAGAATACGGTGCCGGAGATATCCAGGTACTTGAAGGTCTCGAAGCGGTGCGCAAGCGCCCCGGAATGTACATCGGATCGACAGGCCCGCGCGGACTGCACCACCTGGTATACGAGATCGTGGACAACTCGGTGGATGAGGCACTGGCTGGCCACTGTGACACAATTCACGTCACGATTCTCGAAGATGGTGGAGTGAGGGTTGTTGACAACGGGCGAGGCATTCCCGTTGATATGCATCCGACCGAGGGTCGGTCCACTGTCGAGGTCGTTCTCACGGTGCTCCACGCTGGGGGAAAGTTCGGCGGAAGCGGCTATGCCGTCTCTGGGGGACTCCACGGCGTGGGCTCTTCTGTGGTGAACGCTCTTTCTTCTCGATTTGAGGTACAGGTTCGACGTCAAGGTTTCACGTGGAACATGTCATTCACAGATAGTGTTCCCAATGCTCCACTCGCTAAGGGCGAGGCGAATGATCAGAGCGGAACCACAATCACATTCTGGCCAAGCGCCGAGATATTCGAAACTGTCGAATTTGACTACACCACGCTCCGGACCCGCTTTCAGCAGATGGCGTTCCTTAATAAGGGGCTGCGGATCACGCTCACCGACCTGCGCCCGCAAGAGCCGACCGAGAACGAGCACGGTGAATTGATCGTTCCCGAGGCTCCTCGAGACGAATTTCAGTATGAACGTGGCATCGAAGATTACGTTCGACACCTCAATGCCGCCAAGCGAGCTGACCTTGTGCACGAAGAGATCATCTCTTTCGAATCAGAAGACACAGTGCGTCGGATTTCCGCAGAAGTCGCGATGCAGTGGACAACGTCCTACACAGAGAGCGTTCACACCTACGCAAACACCATCAATACGCACGAAGGTGGCACCCATGAGGAGGGTTTTCGCGCAGCGCTGACCACACTGGTCAATCGCTATGCGCGAGAGAAGAACTTCTTGCGAGACAAGGATGAGAATCTCTCCGGTGAGGATGTGCGCGAGGGCCTCACAGCAGTACTTTCGGTGAAACTTGGTGAACCGCAGTTCGAGGGGCAGACGAAGACAAAGCTCGGCAACACTGAGGCGAAAGCTTTCGTTCAGAAAGTCGTAGGCGACCAACTCGGGGACTGGTTTGAGCGTAACCCCGGTGCTGCGAAGGACATCATCCGAAAGTCGATTCAGGCTGCGACTGCACGGCTCGCCGCACGAAAGGCCAGAGAAACGGCCCGGCGCAAGGGTTTGCTTGAGTCTGGGGGAATGCCGGGGAAGCTCTCGGACTGTGCAAGCAAGGATCCTACGCTTTCCGAAATCTTCATTGTTGAGGGCGATTCCGCCGGGGGCTCCGCAAAGACCGGACGCAACCCGGAGACGCAGGCGATATTGCCGCTTCGCGGAAAGATCCTGAACGTTGAGAAGGCGCGACTAGACCGGGCACTTGGTAACGCCGAAGTCCAGGCAATGATTACCGCATTCGGTGCGGGTATCGGGGAAGACTTTGATCCGGGCAAGGCCAGATATCACAAGATCGTCTTGATGGCCGATGCAGATGTCGACGGTCAACACATCACGACACTGCTGCTCACGCTGTTGTTCCGGTACATGAGGCCGCTGATTGATATGGGGTACGTCTATTTGGCCCAGCCACCGCTCTATCGCATCAAGTGGACAAATGCGGAGCACGAGTATGTTTTCAGTGATTCGGAACGTGACGCGAGACTCTCTTTCGGGGCCGAGGCGGGAAAGCGACTCGGGAAAGAGAGCGGCGTGCAGCGTTACAAGGGTCTCGGTGAAATGAATTATGAGGAGTTGTGGGAGACCACAATGAACCCAGAGACACGAACACTGCTGCAAGTCACCATGGACGACGCAGCAGCGGCAGATGAAATCTTCTCCACGCTCATGGGAGAAGACGTGGAATCACGCCGGAACTTCATCCAACAGAACGCGAAGGACGTGCGCTTCCTTGACATCTGAGAACCAGACTCCAGAACGCGAGATCCCAGAGACGAGTGCCGAAGAGGCTCAGCGAATCCACGGCAGAATCGACCAGGTCGATCTTCAGCTGGAAATGCAGCGATCGTACCTCGATTATGCAATGAGCGTCATCGTCGGGCGTGCTCTTCCCGACGTGCGAGACGGCCTCAAGCCCGTGCACCGTCGTGTGATTTACACCATGTATGACGGCGGTTACCGGCCCGACAAGGCGTTCTCGAAGTGCACGCGCGTCATTGGCGATGTCATGGGTCAGTTCCATCCACACGGCGACACCGCCGTGTATGACTCGCTTGTCAGGCTGGTACAGCCGTGGGCGATGCGCTATCCGCTGGCGCTCGGGCAGGGCAACTTTGGGTCACCAGGCAATGATGGGGCGGCTGCCCACCGATACACAGAAACGAAGATGTCTCCGCTCGCCATGGAGATGGTGCGCGACATCGACGAAGACACTGTCGATTTTCAGGACAATTACGATGGTCGCACGCGTGAACCGACCGTCCTCACCGCTCGCTTTCCGAATCTTCTGGTGAACGGCTCGGTTGGCATCGCGGTCGGCATGGCGACAAATATCCCACCACACAACCTCCGTGAGGTCGCAGACGCGGCGAAGTGGCACCTGGAGCATCCTGAGGCAACTCGGGAGGAACTCCTTGAGGCGCTCATGGAACGTGTAAAGGGACCTGATTTTCCCACTGGTGCGCAGATTCTGGGAAGCAAAGGGATCCGGGAAGCGTATCAAACCGGACGTGGTTCGATCACCATGCGTGCCGTGGTGAGCATTGAGGAGTTGCGTGGGCGCAATTGCCTCGTTGTGACAGAACTGCCGTACCAAGTCAACCCGGACAACCTGGCGGTGAAGATCGCTGACTTGGTGAAAGACGGGAAGATACAGGGCATCGCCGACATTCGAGACGAATCGAGTGGACGTACCGGCCAGCGCTTGGTAATCGTGCTGAAGCGGGATGCAATCGCAAAGGTGGTGCTGAACAATCTCTACAAGCACACGCAGCTGCAGGAAAACTTTGGCGCAAACATGCTCGCGATTGTCGACGGAGTGCCCCGTACTCTCGCGTTCGACGGCTTCATTACTGCGTGGGCGAGGCATCAGGTCGAGGTCATCGTGCGCCGGACCGAGTTCCGGCTGCGCAAGGCCGAAGCCGAAGCTCACATCCAGCGCGGCTACCTGAAGGCCCTGGATGCCCTCGATGAGGTGATCGCACTGATTCGTCGATCCTCAACAGTCGAAGCTGCCCGCGAGGGTTTGATGGAACTGCTGGGTGTCGACCAGATACAGGCTGACGCGATTCTCGGACTGCAGCTGCGACGACTCGCCGCACTGGAGAGGCAGAAGATTCTCGATCTTGCCGCCAAGCTTGAGCTTCAAATCGCCGAATTCCAGGGAATTCTTGCCTCCTCGTCCGCGCAGCGGCAGATTGTGGTTGAAGAGCTCGATGAACTGGTGCACAAGTTCGGAGACGATCGCCGAACCACCATTTTGCACGGCTTCGATGGCGACATGTCGATGGAAGACCTTATCCCCGAGGAGGAGATGGTGGTCACCATCACTCGAGGTGGGTATGTGAAGCGCACGCGAATCGACAATTACCGGTCACAGCATCGCGGAGGGAAGGGTGTCAAGGGCGCGCAACTTCGCGCCGATGACATAGTCGAACACTTCTTTGTCACCACGACCCACCATTGGCTCTTGTTCTTCACCAACACCGGGCGAGTGTATCGGGCGAAGACCTACGAGATTCCAGAGGGAGGTCGTGACGCAAAGGGTCAACACCTCGCGAACTTGCTCGCGCTCGGACCTGACGAACTTGTCACTCAAGTACTCGCATTGCGGAGCTTTGATGACGGGGGATACCTGGTACTCGCCACCCGCGATGGTCTCGTGAAGAAGACCGCACTGACGGAGTACGATACCAATCGCACGGGTGGAATCATTGCTATCAAGCTCAGAGAGGGCGATGAGCTCGTCTCGGCGCTGATCGCAACCGCTGACGATGACGTTCTCCTGATCTCCCGACAGGGAATGTCGGTACGTTTTACCGCTTCAGATCAGGCGCTTCGACCCATGGGGCGTTCGACGAGCGGAGTTCGCGGGATGAACTTCCGTGAGGGAGATGCGCTTCTCACCGCCTCAACAATTACCGAGGGTGGCTACGTATTTGTGGTGACCGAGGGCGGCTATGCGAAACGCACGGCGGTTGACGAGTATCGGGTACAGCAGCGGGGTGGCTACGGCATTAAGGTGGCCAAGCTCGATGAAAACCGAGGTGATCTCGTCGGTGGGTTTATCGTTGATGAGAGCGACGAAGTGCTCGTCGTACTCGCGACCGGCAAGGTGGTTCGTTCGAATGTCGCAGAGGTGCCGGCGAAGGGGCGGAACACAATGGGGGTCGTGTTTGCGCGATTCCCAGAGGGTGACCGTATCATTGGCATCGCGCGTAATGCGGAGCGTGGCCTCGACGAGGCTCCGGTCGAAGACGCTGAAACACCTGCCGAAGCGGCAATTACTGGGCCGGAAGAACCTAAGGAAGACGTGAATGAGTAACACTGTCGCCGACAAGCTGGCCAAGAAGACGAGAAAGAAGGCACCGGCGAAGCAGGTTCGCCTGAAGCTCGTGTACGTCGACTTCTGGTCTGCAGTGAAGTTCTCTTTTCTCGTGTCGTTGAGCCTCGCAATCGTGGGCGTCGTCGCCATCATTCTGGTCTACACGGTGCTCGTCTCCACCGGGGTGTTGAGCCAACTCGACTCACTCTTCATGGACATCGTGGGTGATCAAAACAGTCTGCTTGCGTTCTTTGGGTTTGCGCAGGTATTTGGTTTCGCGATCGTCGTCGGGATCTTGAATGTCATTGTTGGCACGGCGCTCGGTGCCGTCGCTTCGGTGATTTACAACCTCTTGGTCCGTGTCATCGGCGGCTTTCAACTCGGATTTACGAGCAATTAGGTGTCGTCCTCGCGCAAATTTCGTGTGCGAGGATACGTCCAAGGAGTGCCCGATTTCAGATTTCCGCTGGTTTCCGGTAGAGTCAGTTCTTGGTCACGGGGCTATAGCTCAGGCGGTTAGAGCGCTTCACTGATAATGAAGAGGTCCCAGGTTCAAGTCCTGGTAGCCCCACCGATGTTGTCGTGAGATAGCATTGAACCCGCGGGTCCTTAGCTCAGTTGGTAGAGCGCCTGCTTTGCAAGCAGGATGTCGGGAGTTCGATTCTCCCAGGATCCACAACACGGAAGCCCACCAGATTATCTGGTGGGCTTCTTCCATTTTGTATAACGACCAGGCGCCTCCGAAGGCGGCATCAGGTTCTCTAGACTGGCTGCATGAGCGGATGGCGCGCAGATGTACTGGGTGAGGGTTTCGAATTCTTGCGACTTGATCTCGGTGAGGACGCTGAAGGCCCCGTGGAGGCGACACTCGTCCGATCCATCCCTCGACCACGGAACTTCTGGGAGCGGGCACTGAGGGCTCCCCAGCCACTGAGTGACGTTGACGTGCTCTATGTGCACGGTTGGTCTGACTATTTCTTCCAGCGCGGCCTGGCTGAATTCTGGACAGCCCGGGGAGCGAGATTCTTCGCGCTTGACCTGAGGAAATGCGGACGTAGCCTGCGTGAGGGCCAGACGCCTGGCTACGTGGAAGACCTCGCTGACTACGACCTGGAGATTGCGCTCGCCCTCGAGGAAATGGGGCACCGGCTGGCACCCGACGCTCGGAGCACGTCCGACCGTCGGCTGGTGCTTCTCGGCCACTCCACGGGGGGGCTCACACTGAGTCTGTGGGCGGATCGGCACCGTGGGATTGCCGACGCACTGATCCTGAACAGCCCGTGGCTGGAACTTCAGCTCAGTGGCGCGGTGCGAAAGGCGGTGACCCCGGTGATGAACTTCCGTGCTTCGTTGAATCCGAGGGAGCTCGCCTTGCCACAGCTCGATTTGGGGTTCTACAAGCGCGCACAGCGCATGGTCGCGGATCCGCGTGAGCAGGCCGATGTAAACCCACTGTGGCGGCCCGAGATCTCTCTCCCGGTCTTGGTCGGATGGTTCCGCGCCATCCTCGATGGTCATGCGCGAGTCGCTGCAGGCCTCCAGATCGATGTTCCAGTGTGTGTGTTGCTGTCTGCACGATCCCAGTTCGGGATGACCTGGCGGGACGAGATGTTGCGTTCGGACACTGTGCTTGATGTTGACCTCATTGCGCGTGCAGCTGTGAAGCTTGGCGATTCGGTGACCATCGAGCGCCTGGACGGCGCGCTTCACGATGTGTTTCTGTCGGAACCGCTCGCCAGGCGGGAGGCCTACGCCCGACTGTCGCGATGGGTGATCGGCTGGAGCGCGGCCTACGCCCCATCCTGAGTGCGGCGCAACAGTGGACCCTGGCAGGCTAGGCTCGGGGTATGGATCTACGGGTGGCCGCCTACGCAGTGGTGGAGAGGCGCGGGAGAATCCTGCTCACCCACTGGCGTCGCGGACACTTACATGGGTGGACTCTCCCGGGCGGCGGGATCGACCCCGGCGAGGATCCAAGAGACGCGGTCGTGCGCGAAGTGCTCGAAGAAACCGGTCTCGAAGCTCGCGTGGGGAAGCTCCTGGGTGTCGACTCGCGGGTGATGGTGCGTGAAGAAGTACCCGAGGGTACCGCGCCCGAGCTTCACACCATTCGGATCGTCTATCGCGCCTCGGTAAAGGAAGGTCCACTCCGCCACGAGATCGATGGATCTTCTGACGAGGCGCGATGGGTAGCCATACGCGAGATTCGCTCGTTGCGGACCCTATCGCTCGTGCAAACAGGGATTCGTATGGCGGGGATAGATCAACGCGGCCGCGCGAAGACGGGCGGACAACGACGAACCGCCAAGAACCCACCCAAGTAGTCACACTGATTCGCGTGCCTCAAGCACGCAAGGTCGTCAACACACAAATGCGGGGGCGACCACAGCCACCCCCGCATTGCACCTCGAACTGCGAGCTACAGTTCACCCTCCGGGGCAACCCAGAGCTCATCATCGCTTCGGAATGCTTGCCACAGTGCGTAGCCAACTCCTGCAGCCGCGACGACCCCAAGACCGAGTGCGATCACGCCGCCAACTCGACGATTCTTTGAGGGCTTTAGCAATCCACGTTGCTCACCAAAGGTGCGGAGCTGCCCAGCCGCGTCAGGGTTCTCCATCTGCTCAAGTGTGCGGATGGTGTTCGCCAAAGCCGTGGCCACGATGGGTGCCGCGACCCGCCGTACGCGGTCTGCTGCACGGTGGGCAGCGACCACCCCACGGTCAATGGTGGGGCGAACGCCTTCGATGGCATCGTTAACTCGGGGAGTTACATATTCGCCTCCGAGGTTCTTCGCCTGACGTCCGGCCTCCTGGAGTACGGATCCTGCGTGACCAAGAACAATGCGCTGTTGATCAAGCAATTCCTCGGCTTGGGAACGCAGACGCTTGAGTTCGCGACGACGCTTACGTGAGAGTGACATGGAAACCTCCGTTGCCTGTGCGGGCTTTCTATCAAAACTACACTGACAGCGACCGAGATGGGCGGCCCAGTGTGTGGAATTCACAGGGGAAAGCTAGCGAACAGCCGATGAACCGTGCCTCACCGTCAGTGGGGAGCACGTAAACTTGCATCCATGACTGTACACACCGCTGTTGCGACCATCCATACTAACCACGGCGACATCGTGCTGAACCTCTTTGGCGATCATGCCCCCAAGACGGTGAAGAACTTTGTTGAGCTGGCCCAAAAAGGCTTCTATGACGGGGTGATCTTCCACCGCATCATCGAGGACTTCATGATTCAGGGTGGTGACCCCACCGGCACGGGCACCGGCGGGCCGGGGTACGTGTTTGACGACGAGATCCACCCAGAGCTCGCCTTCACCCAGAAGTACCAGCTCGCGATGGCGAACGCCGGTAAGCGACCCGACCTCACAGGCCGTCTTGCCGGGACGAACGGTTCGCAGTTCTTCATCACCACGACCGCCCCCGGTTGGCTGACTGGCAAGCACACCATCTTCGGCGAGGTTGCCGATGATGCCTCGAAGGCTGTGGTTGACGCGATCGCCGCAGTGCCCGTTGGCCCGATGGATCGCCCGAACGAAGATGTCGTGATGACCGGCGTTGAGATTACCGAGGTCTAAGCAGGTGTCGAGAGATGCATCCGGGCCGCAGTTCGGCGAACGGGCCGAGTTCGGCCCGGATGACATCTGCTTCAGGCACCCTGATCGACACAGCTTCACCCTGTGCCAGCGATGCGGGCGCACGATATGCCCCGATTGTCAGCACGTTTCTGCAGTCGGCGTGCTCTGCACCGATTGCGTGAAGCAAACCCGGCCCAGTGTCGCGCAACGAGCGCAGCGATCAACGCGCGTGACGGCGCGGAAGTTGGCCGCACCCGGCACTCCGGTCATCACTTACAGCATTATGGTGCTGTGTGGTCTCGTGTTCGCAGCACAGGTGCTGAGTGCGAATTTTGGCGACAATGAAGTCACCCGCACGCTGTGGTACGCACCGCTTTACTCAATGCCGCAACTCTTCGAGCCGTGGAGGATGCTCACGGCGATGTTCACGCACTCCACGGGGTTCGTGTTTCACATACTTTTCAACATGCTCGCGCTTTGGCTATTTGGTCGGAACCTCGAGCAGATGATCGGTCGGGGCGCGTTCCTCCTGTTGTATCTCTTTTCTGGCCTCGGTGGATCACTCGGGGTCATGCTCTGGGCGTATGTCGACGTGCAATCGCTGCAGGTCGCGACGGTCGGTGCCTCGGGCGCGATCTTCGGCCTCCTGGCTGCGACGCTCGTCGCCTATAAGGCCGCCCGCGTGAACGTGACATCTCTTGCCGTGTTGATCGCCATCAACTTCGCGATCGGCCTACTTCCGGGTGCCTCAATATCATGGCAGGCGCATCTCGGTGGGATGATCGTCGGGGCACTGACGATGTGGGTATTGCTCTCAACTCGCGGCCCGAGACGCAAGGGCACCCGGGTGGCCTCGCTGCTCGCCGTTGCGGCCGTGCTCTGCGTGTTGTCGGGGCTGTTCCTGGTGGTGCCGCCGATCACAGTCGGCTGGTAGTTATCCACAGATCTATCCCCACCTGGGGAGAATTACACCCGTGTGATTCCCCTGGAGGAGTCAGCAGACTACTTCCACCATGGAGTCATGAGGAAGCCGACCAGCACCAGTCCAAAACCGACAAAGATATTCGCCTGTCCGAAAGCGGGAATCGGCAACTGCACGGTTGAGCTCGTGATGTAGTAGAGCACGATCCACACGAGACCCAGCAACATGAAGCCAAACATCACCGGCTTGAACCACACCGGGTTTGGAATGTCACTGGAGTTCACCGATGCCTGGTCGGAGCGGTTCTCTACCGCCTTCGACTTACGCTTATTCACATTTTTACCCGCAGCTGCCATACGGACGAGTCTACCTGGAGCTTCTCCCCGCCTCACAGCCGGGAGAAATAGAATGTGGGCATGTCCCACGCATCCGAGCACCGCGACGCCGCACACGACGGCGGGGCGAGTCGAGTGCGGCGCCGTCGTGGCAGACTCAGCCCGTTGACCGTTATTGGGGAGATTCTCTTTGTCAGCGGGCTTGCCGTAGCCGGATACCTGGTGTGGCAACCCTGGCAAACTGGCGTCGTGGTCACAGAGAAGCAGGCTGAACTCTCGGCGATTGACTCTGCTGCCTGGGCAGCTGCCGCAGACGAACAACCCACCGCGTGGACCGGCGAGACGGCGGTGACGGAAAGGGTTGCCCCAGCCGAGGTCTTCGGTGTGCTGTACGTGCCCGCGTTTGGTGCAAGTTACGCGAATCGTATGGCAGAGACAACCGACTGGTGGACGGTGCTGAACCTCGACGAAAAGGGGATCGGGCGCTACGAGACAACCCAGATGCCGGGCGAGCCAGGAAACTTCGCGGTTGCCGGCCATCGGTCAGGGCCACTGATCAATTCCTTCAAAGAGATCATGAATCTCCGGGTCGGTGATCCACTGTATGTTCAGACCGCTCAGGGTTGGTATACCTACACATTCCGGTCATTCGAGTATGTGTGGCCAAACGAGGTCGACGTGCTGAACCCGTTCCCAAGGTTGACTGGTACTCCCGGTGTGGATCAGATCCTGACACTCACCACCTGCCATCCCAAGGATGCGGGGGATGCCGAGCGTGCGATTGCGTATGCGGTGCTCGAGAGCTTTCAGCCACTGAGTGTCGGCCCTCCCGCCGAACTTAGTGCGGTGAATCCGAATCTCGGAGGGATGGTGAGCTGATGTTTTCACTGATTTGGAGATTTTTCCCGGGCCCTGCGTGGATCAGATTGATAGTGATTCTCGCGGTGCTCGCTGCAGTGGTCTACACTTTGATCGCTTTCGTGTACCCCTACGTTGCGACCCTTCTGGTGACTCAAGAAACGACGGTGGAGTGATGACTCGGATTCTGGTAATCGACAACTACGACAGCTTTGTTTACACGCTCAACGGGTACCTGCAGCAACTCGGTGCTGAGACCCAGGTGATTCGAAACGATGATGTGAGTATCGGTGAGCTTGAGAAGCTGGTGGCAGAGGTTGACGGGGTGCTCATATCCCCGGGGCCAGGAACCCCGGCAGACGCGGGTATCTCCATTCCCATGGTTGACATTGCCCTCCGCACCGGCGTGCCTGTGTTGGGTGTGTGCCTCGGGCACCAGGCCATCGCCGAGGCTCTAGGCGCTACGGTCACCCATGCCGACGAACTGATGCACGGAAAGGTTTCTCATGTGCATCACACGGGGGATTCCTTCTTCGACGGGGTTGCGTCCGATTTTGCGGCGACGCGCTACCACTCACTCGCGGTGGTGCGGGGCACCGTGCCCCAAGATCTTGTGGTCACAGCGGAAACACAGGGGGGGATCGTGATGGCACTCCGTCATCGCGAGTTGCCCATCTACGGCGTGCAGTACCATCCTGAGTCGGTACTCACCGAGGGCGGGTATCAGCAACTCGCAAACTGGCTCGGGGTGTGCGGCGCGGTCAACGCCGCTCAGATTGCCGCGACGCTGTCACCGCTCCTCAGCACCAGCTCGAACGACTAGCCCGAGCAGTATTGAATCTCAATTGCAGAGCCCTGCGGTTGCTGCCCAACGATTGACTGCTGCACCACCGGCACTCCGGCCTGCTGCAGGCAGCCTGGGTTTGGCTTCACGCTGGTGACCAGGTTCAGCCCCTCAAGCATTGCGGTCGCGGCCTGAATCGACTGTCCAGTGACATCGGGCACGATGACCATTCCGCTGGAAACCGTCACGTCAACGGCTCGACCGCGTGGAAGCGCGCTTCCGGGTTCGGGGCTCACCGCGAGGACACGGTCGCCCGGCTGGTCCGAGTTGTCTTGGGTGGTCACCATACCCACGGTCAGACCGAGCCCCTCGAGGGCAGCGGTGTAGTCGGCGAGACTCATTCCGCCGATCTCGGGCACTTCGGGCGACTCCGGGCCGGTGGAAATGTAGACCCGGATGGTCGTGTTCGTCGTCACACGCTCCCCAGCGGCGGGATCGGTGCGGATCACGTGATCCGCGGGGATCTCCTCGTCGGGGAGTTCCGTCGGCACCGGAACCAGGCCCAGTTCCATCAGCGCGTCAAACGCAGCGTCTCGATCGACGCTGATGAGTTCGGGAACCTCACGTGTGTTACTCGGGGTAAAGGTCTTCGGGGCAAGCGCAGCTAACCAGAACACCACGGCGGCGACGACAGCGACAACAGTCAGGATGGCCACCCAGACCCACATCACCGGGGGCCGACTCTGTGACCGGGCGGTGCTGCCGCCCTCGGAGAGGCGTCGCAGCGCCAGGTCGGATTCCGAAGTCTCCTCACCACCGGTGAAGAGCACCGGAGCTTGCTCGTCTCCCGATCCCAGCCGTGGCATGATCCCGTCTCGGGCGAGGCGAAGTGCGTCTCTGAACTCGGAGGCGGTTTGAAAGCGCCGAGCGCGGTCCTTCGCCAGGGAGTGGAGAATCACCCGATCAAGCTCGGGCGAGACCTGCGGATCGCGTTCGCTCGGAGTCTGGGGCCGTTCACTAACGTGTTGGTAGGCGACCGCTACCGCGGTTTCACCGCGGAAGGGCACGTCACCGGTAAGCAGCTCGTAAAGGAGAATCCCTGTGGAGTAGAGATCGGTTCGCGTATCGACCGTCTCGCCCTTCGCTTGTTCGGGAGAGAAATAGGCCGCGGTGCCGAGAATGGCGGTGGTCTGCTGGACCGTCGAAGACGTTTCGGAGACCGCGCGCGCGATCCCGAAATCCATCACCTTCACCTGACCGGTTCGGGTGATCATGATGTTCGCAGGCTTGATGTCGCGGTGCACGATGCCGGCCCGGTGAGAATACTCCAACGCGGTGAGTACCGACTCGACGACTCTGCATGCCTCAGTCGGCGACAGCCGATCCACTGATGTCAGTTCACGCAGGTTCTGGCCGTCAATGAACTCCATAACGATGAAGGGGAGTCGCTGTGGCCCATCGGATGTCTGAATCAAATCGTCACCCGCGTCGAGCACACGGACCACGCTCGGGTGCGCCAGGCGCGAGGCCGACTGTGCCTCTTGCCGAAAGCGCAGCCGAAACGCCTCATCGCCCGCGAGGTTCGCGCGCATGATCTTGATCGCAACCTGTCGACCGAGTTTGGTGTCAGTGCCGCGGTACACCGTTGCCATTCCACCCTGGCCGATGAACTCGCCGATGGCGTACCGGCCCGCGAGTATGCGCTGCTGGCTGGCCTGAGGGGTCTCAGTCATCGGTCACCTCTCTCGCGATCGTCGCACTGGCTTCTAGTTTAGGGCGGGTGGGTTGTGGCTGAGCACGCGTGGGGCCAGAGGCCTTGGTGCCTATTCGGCTGGTGCTGGGTCGGGGGCAGGGGTGGCAGCAGTGACCACCATCGTGACCGGATCCGACGCTGGCGAGGTGCGGGTGACGGAAGAACCGTTTCCACATGTCACCGTGTAGGTGACGCTCATCTGACCGTCGGGCTGTGGCGGCGGAATCTTGTTTGCGGTCACCGTCACGCTGGGGCTCGGCACCGATCCCGGAGCCGTTCCGTCTCCGGTGACCGTCACGTTGTATGCCTGGATGGTGAGTCCGGTCGGGCATGCGGGCACATCCCAGCTGACGGTCGCCGTGCCGCCGGATTCCACGGTCTGACTGCTGGTGCGCGGGGCCGCGGGCTTCGCGACATCGCCGAAGGGCACCGTGAAGGTCAGCATGATGGGCTGGTCGAGCTTGACGCGGGCCCCCGTGGGATTGACGTCGGTGACGATGTTGACCTGGTCGTCGGGACCCGGGCTTCCGGGCTGAGAACTGACGTTGATGAATCCCAGACCCCGCAGGTAACCGATCGCTTCCTCGACGTTCGTGCCGACGATGGCGGAAGCCTCGACCGCGGCAGTCTCTGCGGCGGTCGTCGTGGGCTTCTTCGTGGTGGTCGGTGTTGTGGTTTGCGTGGTGGTGGGCTCGTCATTGCCAGAATTGTTCGCCGAGAAAAGCGCGAACGCGGTTCCCGCGCCAATGAGCACGAGGAGGATGAGCAAAGTGATCAGCGGCCAGGTCCAGGGGCTTCGCTTCTTCTGCGGATCCGTGTCGTCCACATTCCCATCAAGCGGCTGGGCGACTCCCGCTCCACCGGGTAGCACGGTGGTCTGCGGGAGGGCGGTGGTCGCCGCGTCGGAGAGGCCCTGCTGCGACATGACGACGGTTGCCGCCGCTGCCGCACCCGCCACGGCGGGCACGTAACTGGCGGCAAGTGCCAGATTGCCGCGATGAAGTGCGGTCGCTGCCTGCGCGAGCTTCGCTGCGGTCTGTGGACGCTCGTCAGGATCCTTCGCGAGACAGGCCAGCACCAGCCGCTGTACCGGAGCCGGAACGTCGGCGGGAAGGGCAGGAGGCGCATCGTTGATCTGTGCCATGGCAATCGCCACTTGTGACTCGCCGGTGAAGGGGCGCTTGCCCGCGAGGCACTCGTAGGCGACGATTCCGAGTGAATACAAATCGGTCGACGGGGTTGCCGTGTGCCCGCTTGCCTGCTCGGGCGCGAGGTACTGCACGGTGCCCATGACCTGCCCCGTGGCGGTAAGTGGCACTTGATCGGCGATCCGCGCGATGCCGAAGTCGGTGATCTTGACGCGACCCTCGGGGGTGATGAGCAGGTTTCCCGGCTTGATGTCTCGGTGCACGAGCCCGGCATCGTGGGCGGCCTGCAGTGCGGTCGCGGTCTGCGCGACGATGCCGAGGACGCGATCGGCCGGCAATCGGCCCTCGCGCTCGATGATCGTCGAAAGAGGCTCGCCCGGCACCAGTTCCATCACAATGTATGCGGAGCCCTGCTCCTCACCGTAGTCAAAGACGTTTGCGATGCCCTCGTGGTTGACGAGCGCGGCATGGCGCGCTTCCGCGCGAAAGCGCTCGAGGAACCCTGGATCTCCCATGTATTCGTCTTTGAGGATCTTGATGGCGACGGTGCGACCGATAATGCTGTCGGTCGCTTTCCAGACCTCGCCCATTCCCCCGATGGCGATCCTCGAGCTCAGCTCGTAGCGCCCGCCGAACGTTACTCCTGCCACTGGTCTCATTGGCTTAACACCGCTTCCATCACTTGTTTTCCGACTGTAGTGGGCAGATCGTATGAACTCCCCAAGAAACTCTGGGCGGCCCCGCCGCCATTCTCGATTACCACGGCAATTGCCACCTTCGGGTTGTCAACCGGGGCGAAACCGGTGTACCAGAGGGTGAAGGGTCGATCCACGCCGCTCGCATCGAGGCCGTTCTCGGCGGTGCCGGTCTTGCCCGCAACTCGCACGCCCGGGATCGCCGCAACGTGACCGGTGCCATCGGGGTCGCCCACCACGCGTTCCATCATTGAGGTGAGCGCCGCCGCCGTTTCCTCAGAAATCGGAGTGCTGAGCTGCTCGGGCTCGAACTGCTTTTCAACCCTGAGGTCGGGCGTAATGACCCGGTCGACCAGATACGGCTTCATCACCACGCCCTCGTTGGCGATGCCCGCAGACACCATGGCCATCTGCAGTGGGGTGGATCGCACATCGAGCTGGCCGATTGACGCGAGCGCGACCTGCGCGCTGTCGAGGGGCGCAGGCGAGGTGCTCGGCGTCACAATGAGAGGGATGGACAGCTCCTGGTCGAAGCCAAACTCGCGTGCCATCTTCGGTACCGCGTCACGATCCATGCTCATCGCGAGCTCGGCGAACGGGATATTGCACGAGAAGATCATTGCCTGTGTGAGGCTCACGGTGTCGCCAGGCCCGCACGTGGTTCGCGAGGCGTTCTGCATGATCGCGCTCGACTGTGGCAGAGGCAGGGTCGCCGGGTTGTCGAACGTGCTCTCCGGGGTCGCGGTACCGTTTTCGATTGCGGCAGCCGCGGTGAGCAGCTTGTAGGTGGATCCCGGGTGGTACAGATCGCCGCCTATTGCACGATTGAGCAGTGGCTGGGTCTCATCGGCCTCGAGCTGACGATAGTTGGTGATGATCTCGGCGTCGTTGTTGGTCGAGAGGAGGTTCGGATCGAAGCTGGGTGTCGACACCATCGCCAGCACACGACCGGTGGCGGGTTCGATCGCCACTACGGCTCCCTCGTACCCGGCCATGGCATCCGCAGCGACCTGTTGCACCAGGGGGTCGAGAGTGGTCTCAATCGAGCTGCCCTGCGGTTTTACCCCGGTCACGGTGCGCACGATACGCGTGAAGAACTGGGCGCTACCGAGGCCCGAGAGTTCTTGGTTCATCGCCTGCTCAAGCCCGGTCATGCCCTGGGTATGTGAGTAATAACCGGTGACCGGAGCGAACAGGGGCCCGTTCGTATATTGCCTGATGAAGCGATAGTCGTCTTGCGTGGCGGTGGAAAACGCGATGGGATCGCCGCCAACCAGGATCGAGCCTCGTTCAACCTTGTACGTATTCTTCAGCGTGCGGCCGTTGAGTTCGTTCGCGCGCAGCTCGTCGGCAGAGACGAACTGAATCATGGTTACGGCGAAGAACAGCACGATGAACATACCAAACACGGTGCGGGTGAGATTCTTCAATTGCTTGTTCATGCGCGAATCACCAGCTTCGGTCGGTTGCGTACCGAGTTCGAGAGTCGCAGCAACAGGGCGATGATGATCCAGTTAGAAACCAGCGACGAGCCGCCCGCCGCGAGAAATGGCGCGGTGAGACCGGTAAGTGGAATGACGCGGGTGACACCGCCCACCACGATGAAGATCTGTAGCGCGAGCGTAAAGCCCAGGCCCGCGGCGAGGAGCTTGCCGAAATCATCCTGCCCGGCAAAGCCAATGCGCAGGGCGCGACCGACCAAGACGAGGTAGGCCCCAAGAATCACGAACAGCCCCACCAGGCCGAGTTCTTCGCCGAGGCTCGGGATGATGTAATCGCTCTGCGCGAGCGGGGTATCGCCCGGATAGCCCTGCCCGAGGCCAGTGCCGGTCATGCCACCGTTTGCCATGCCGAAGAGCCCTTGCACCAGCTGGAAGCTCGCCCCCAACGGGTCGGAGAACGGATCGAGCCAGTTCGCAAAGCGGTTGCCGACATAGTCGAGGACCTGGCTCGCGAGGATGCCGCCGGCGAGGAAGAGGCCAACACCGAGCACGATCCACCCGACGCGGCCCGTGGCGACGTACAGCATCGAGAGGAACAGCCCAAAATAAAGAAGCGAGGTGCCGAGGTCGCGTTGGAAGACGAGCACCGACATGGCGATGAGCCAAAACGCAACGAGCGGCCCGAGATCTCGCCCCCGGGGGAAGCGAATGCCAGCGAACTTCTTTCCCACCATCGAGAGCGCATCGCGATTGCGCACGAGGTAGCCTGCAAAAAAGATCGCCAACAAGATCTTCGCGATCTCACCCGGCTGAAAAGAGAATGCGCCAATGAAGATCCAGACGCGGGCGCCGTTGATCTCGCGACCGATCAGCGGCAGCATCGGTAGGAGCAGCAAGACGACCGCCGCGAGACCCGTGAGATAGGTGTATCGGAACAGCACCAGGTGGTTACGGATGAGCGCAACCACGGCGATGGCGACGAGGATCGCGATGGTCGACCAGACGAGCTGCCTGATCGAGACGGCATCCCAGCCCACCAGGTCTTTGGACAGGTCAATTCGATAGATCTGCGCGATCCCGATGGTGTTGAGCAGCGTTGCCACCGGCACGATGAGCGGGTCAGCATCGGGAGCGACCCGCCGAACCACCACGTGCAGCGCCAGCACGGAGAGCACAAATGCCACACCCCCGAGGAGCAGCGTGGTTGAGACCTCGCCGAGCACGGTGAGATCCACAATGATCACCGCACCGACGCCAATCACTAGCGCGAACAGGGTAAGTGAGAGCTCGAGACCGCGCAATAGGCGAGGCTGTCGAAGCGCGGTGATGCGCTGCAACACCGTCTCGCTCGTGCGAGTGTTCTCGTATCCCTGTGACTTGCTCACGGTTCCACCCCCAGACGCAGCACGATCTCGCGCGCTTCCGCGAGGGAGCCCGCACTCAACGTTCGCTCGACCTGGCGCTGCTCAAGCCCGCCCAGCGAATCGAGCGGGATCCCGGTGTCTTCCGCCTCGGAACTCAGGGAAAGCGTGCCGATACCTTGCTGCACTCCGCGGTAGATGATCACGGTGTCGCCGTCGGTGCCGACGTAGTAGAGACTCTGAGTCCACTGGTAGCCGAGCGTCAGCGATCCGGCGATCACCGCGATGAGCGCGAGCAGCCCGATGGCCCAGATCGCGCGCCGCCTTCGATTACGTCGCTTTGTCTCGGCGATCAGCTCGGCCAGGTACTCATCGATGCGAGGCTCAAAGTGGCTCTCGGCGGCCGGGGTTGAGCGTCGGATCATGCGCCGGCGCGAGAGCAGTCGGGTGCGACTCGTACTGACTTCCTCGTCGGCTGTCTCGGTGGCTGCGGATCCGGCGAACCGGGGGCCAGGCATTTCGGCGGCGGTAAGTGGGGCGGCCATGGTCTCGACGAGCACCACGGTGACGTTGTCGGGGGCCCCGTGCGCAAGCGCCTTGTCGATGAGCTGATCCACTGCGCCTTGGAGCGACGGGCGTCGCAGCAGAATCTTTTCCATGTCGATGTCTTCGACATAGCCACACAGCCCATCGGAGCACAGCAGCCACACGTCGTCGGGCCTTGTCTGCAGCACGGCCGTGTCGATCTTCGGTGAACTGTCGACGTCGCCGAGCACGCGCATGAGTACAGAGCGGCGCGGGTGCGTCTTCGCCTCGTCTTCGGTGATTTGCCCGCTGTCGACCAGGTGCTGCACGAACGTGTGATCTTGTGTCACCTGCGTGAACTTGCCATCTCGCAGCAGGTACAGGCGAGTGTCGCCGATGTGTGCCAGCGATAGGTGATCACCGACGGTCATAAACCCGGTGAACGTGGTGCCCATGCCCGAGAGCTCGGGGCGTTCGCCCACGGTCGAACGCAGCATGCGATTCGCGCGCAACAGCTGATCTGCCAGCTGATCACTTGCGGCTTGCGCTTGCGCCGCGGTGGGGGCAACGGGCTCACCATTCAGGTCGAGCTGACCCGTTTCGGTGTTGGCGTCAAGCTTGGCGATCGCGCGGGTCGTGAGCGCCGACGCGACATCGCCACCCGCGTGCCCACCCATACCGTCGGCAACGAGAAACAAACGATCGCCGGCAAACGCCGAATCCTGGTTGTTCGATCGCACCATTCCCACGTGGGAACCAATGGCGCTCGCGTACCCGACGGTCACTCTTAGGGCCTCAACTCAAACGTGGTGGTGCCGATGGTGATCGGGGTGAACACGGGCACGGTCACGGTGCCCGTGACGCGGGTGCCATTCAGTTTCGTGCCGTTGGTGGAATCGAGGTCGGTGAGCAGCCACTGATCACCGTGTCGCGCGAGCCGGGCGTGATAGGTCGAGGTGTATTCGTCAACAATGACAAGGGTTGAATCGGTGCTGCGACCGATGGTGATCATCTCGTCATCGAGCGGGATCGCGGTGCCAGCGGCGACACCCGAGGTGATGACGAGGGTCGCGGCACGTGAAGTAGCACCGGCTGGGGGGAGTGCGCCGCCGCTCGGAGTGATGACGGGGGGCGAGGCCGGCTGGGTGCTTCCCACCGGGACGGGAACGGGATCCGGGGCGGCCTGGCTTTCAGTGGATCGCCGAGTTGAAGCGTCGTTCGGCAGCTTCCGCACGGGTGCCCCGAAGAGGTCGCTGCGTAGGGCATAGACGATCGAGAAGATGAACAGCCACAGCAGCAGCAGGAAGCCGATGCGGAGGATCAAGAGGGTGAGTTCGCTCACAATCCCCTCCAGAAATCTTGTTCGATCCCGGTTTGGCCAGGTCGCGCGCCGCCGGAGCCGCTGCGTTCCGAAGCTTGCGGTGGGCTGGCCTGCCGAGCGCCGGAGCGCGCGGGAACAAGCAGGAAACGCAGCGTGGTCTGCCCGATGGTAATGACGGTGTCGGGGTTCAATGCTGCTTCGCGGAACCGTTGCCCGTTGATTTTCGAGCCGTTGGTCGAGCCGAGATCGCGCGCGATGCCCGACTGGCCATCCCAGATGAGTTGCAGGTGCTGACGCGATGCTGCGGTGTCGGTGATGCGGATCCCCGCGTCGCTCCCACGACCCACCACGGTGGTACCGCGGTGCAACTCGTGCTGAATACCGTCGACCTCGATCATGGGCGTCCAGGCGACCCGCCCCTCGACCTGAGTGGCGTCGATCTGCAGCACGCCAGTTGTGAGCGAGGTGTCAACCCGGAGTTCAACGTCGGCCTCGCCGAGGAGCTGGTAGCCCTGACGCTTCGCGTGCTTGTTGACCACCCCGATGAGTTCACGCTCCAGGGTGCCCCCCAGGCTCTTCAGCCTCGACGCGTCGGCGGCAGACAGGCGCACGACGAAGCGGTTGGGGGCGAGGACGCGGTCGCGATCCACGATGACGGAGCCAATCTCAAGCTCGCGCTTGAGTCCGGACGCGATCTCTACCGGCTGCACTCCGGAACGAAAGGTACGGGCGAAGGCACCGTTCACGGCCCGCTCCAGCCCACGTTCGACGCTGTCAAGAATGCCCATGGTGTTCGCCCCCTCCTGGTGCATCGAATTCGTCTGTCTTCGCCGGTGCCGAACCGAATGCAGGCACGTGAGCACCCGCCGACAGGTTTCAGCGTGTGGGCCCATGCTACCTGTACAGCCTTTGCGCGCGCCGAAACCCAGGCCGGTCAGGTTACCGATCAGGGTAGACGCGGCGACCGTGGCGTCTGGGAAGCGTGGCAGACTGTGGGCATGAGCGTGGGGGATGCAGCGGGTCGCGGCGGATTGACGGCAGGCCAGGTTTTGGCGCGGAACGCGGTCTCTGTTCTCGGGGCCGAGCACGGTTCCGTCGTGGTGTTTGGTCACGGCTACGGAACAGATCAGACGGTCTGGCGCGGCATCGTGGAACGATTAGCGGGGGAGCACCGGGTGGTGCTGTTCGACTATGTGGGCTCAGGCCGTTCTGATCTTGCCGCCTACGACGAACAACGCTATGACTCACTGCATGGTTACGCGGAGGACCTCATCGAGGTGCTTGATGCGGTCGGCGTCTCGCGGGTGTTGTTTGTCGGGCACTCGGTGAGCGGCATGATTGGGGCGCTCGCCTCGATCCGCCGCCCGGACCTGTTTCGCAGGCTGCTGATGGTGTGCCCCTCGCCACGATACATCGACGATGGAGACTACCGCGGCGGCTTCAGTCGGGCGGATGTGACCGGCCTGCTCGACGCGATCGACGCGAACCAGTTGGCCTGGGCAACATCGCTCGCGCCGATCGTCACCGCGCGACCCGATCGACCTGAGATCACCGAGAGGGTGCGCGAGCAATTTGCGGCAACCCCGCCTCGCATCGCCACCCACTTCGCGCGCGTCACCTTTCTGAGCGACACCAGGCACAGGCTGAGCGAGATCCCGGTTCCATGCGTGGTGTTGCAGTCCCAGGGCGACATTATTGCCCCGCCGCACATTGGTGCGTACCTGCGTGATCACATTCCCGATTGCACCCTCGTCACGTTAGACGCATCGGGGCATTTCGTGCACCTCGCCGAACCTGAGCTCATTGAAACGCATATTCGAGCCGCGCTGTGATGCAAGAGCGCCGCAGTCTCTTCGAACACGCACCGGTTGCCCTGTGCGCCGTGAACCTCAACGGTGAGATTCTCTCTCACAACCCGATTCTTACGCAGTGGTTGGGGTTGTCGGGTGCACGTCAGCCGCAGACAGTGGTCGGGCGCAACCTCGTTGAGTGGCTGACCCCCGCCGGGAGGCTGCTCTATGAAACGCGGTTGATGCCGGCGTTGCTCGAACGTGGATCGGTACGCGAGGTGGTGATCGAGGTGAGAGGTCGGGAGGGGCAGCCAACCTCGGTGATCTTGAACGCGAACCTGGTGGAGGATTCTGCGCACGGACGACGGGTCTACGTGGCACTCATCGACGCTGCAGCACGTCTAGCATTTGAGCGTGAACTGGTGGAAGCCAGGCGCGCGGCCGATGTCGTCCGCACGCAATTGAGCCTGCTGCAGGAGGCAACGAGCCAGCTGGCCGTGGCGGAGGGCCTCGACGACCTGGGTCGAACCCTCACCGACGTGGCCGGGCGGGCAGTCCAGGCAGCGTGGACCCTGGTGCGGGTCGCAGAGGCGGATGGGCCAACGGAGGGCGAGACCGAGCAATCCTGGGGCAGTCGCCCCGGGAACAACCCCCACTTCGGCACGATTGAGTACCCGACTGCAATGGTGGTCTGTCGCACGGTGGATGAGATCCGCTCGCAGATCCCCGAAGCCGCGGACGCGCTGCTTGCCGCCGGAGTTGAGGCGTTGATCATCACGCCGATCCTGCGGGCCAGGGACGGCCAGTCGGTGGTGCTCGGGGCGATCCACTCGTGGTTTCGACGCAGTCGCAGTCTCGAAGCGGACGTGCTCGAGACTCTACATGCCCTCGCCGTGCAGGCCGAACGTGTCATCGAGCACCTGCAGCTGCAGGACCGGGTGCGGCACCGCGCCCTGCATGACGCGTTAACCGGGCTTCCGAACCGGATGCTGTTTGAGGAACGACTGGAATCGATGCTTGCAGGCTCGCGTCGAGCAAGGTCGACGTGCGCCGTATTGTTCATAGACCTCGACGGGTTCAAACCCATCAATGATCAGTTCGGTCATCGGGTTGGCGACGAGGTGTTGATCTCGGTGGCGGATCGCTTCCGCGAGACATGTCGGGCCGGCGAGACCGTTGCCAGGCTGGGGGGTGATGAGTTTGTGGTCGCAGTGACGCATATCGATGCGCGCGACGTCGGCGCGTTTGCGACGCGGATCCGAGATTCCATCCGCAGGCCGTTGGAGGGGGAGGCCGCGGGCGCGCAGCTGTCTGCCAGCATCGGAGCGGTGATCTGGGAGCCAGCCGGAATGCGCCCGACGCCGAGCCCGGGTCAACTCGTTGCTGCTGCAGATGCGGCGATGTACGAAGCGAAACATAGCGGAAAGGACCGAATCGTGGAACGAGTCTGGTCTCCCGCGCTCAGTGAGAACTAGCGCTTGACGGGTGGGCCCAGGATCAGCAGCACCACGTAGAGCAGCACGACTGCCGCGAGCATCGCCACTCCGGTGAGAACCGGGTGGGTGATGAGGAAGCGAAACGCCCGGTCGTGCCAGCGCGCGTCGCGCGCGTCGGCGGTCGGTGTCGTGCGCCACTCCCCGGCGAGACGGCCGGACCTGTTCACCCAGATCTCGGTGGGGATGGTCGCGTATGGAATGATCGCGCTGAAGAGCGCGACGAGGGTCACGCCGATGCCCCAGCGCTGATTCTTGGCGACAAGGATCGCCGTTGCGCCGTAAGACAGGAAGACGAAGCCGTGGATGCTGCCGCCGATTGCGACAGCGGGTTCCCAGCCGGTAACGGCGCGAGTGATCAGCCCAGCAATGAGGAGGGTCCACGAGACGGCCTCTGCGAACGCGAGGGTGCGGAACAGGGCGCGTGGGGTCTGAAACATGAAGCTGAGTCTATTCAGTCGAACGCGTGCGATTCTGTGGTGATGCCGACTGCGAGTGGGGGGCCCTGGTGCTTACAAATCCCAAGTACAAGGGCGCTCCCGCGATGCCCAGGCCTCACGGGTGAGCTAGTCGAGGCCCTTCTCGTCTTGGATCGCGTTGCCGCCATCGACCACCAGTACCTGTCCGGTCACGTATGAGGCACCTGGTGAAGCAAGGAACTCGATGACTGCGGCGACCTCGTCGGGGGTGCCTGATCGGCCCATCGGCGTGGCATCGCCCATGCGATTCTCGTGCTCGGTTGCGGATCCGGTGCGGATCCACCCCGGCGCAACCGCGTTCGCTGTGGTGCCCGACGCGGCCAGATCAACGGCGAGCGACCGGGTGAGACCCACGAGCCCAGCCTTTGCCGCGTGATATCCGACATCGCCGCGGTATGCGAGGATCGGGCCGGACACCGAAGAGACCGTGACAATGCGCCCGTGTTCGGCTGCGGTCAGGTAGGGGAGTGCCTGCCGAGTCACCAGGTAGGCGGTGGTGAGGTTTCGAGTGAGGGCCTGCTCCCAGCCGGCGCGATCGACCCCGGCCAGGCTGGCGGGCGACTGCGGATCCGAGACCGAAGTCATGCCAGCGTTGTTTACCAGCACATCGATTCTGCCGAATGCCTCGATGGCCGCAGCCACAATTCGTTCGGCTCCCGTATCTTCGGTGAGGTCAGCAATCACCGGCACGGCGTGCACCGTTTGCGGATTGTCGCCGAGATCAAGCGCCCGGGCCGTGAGCTCGGCTGCGCGATCGCGGATCCGCTCGCTGGTCGCGCCGACGACCACCCGGTATCCGGCAGCGATGAGGCGGAGCGCGGTCGCGAATCCGATGCCGTCTGCGGCACCCGCCCCCGTCACAAGGGCAACTCGGTCACTCGGGGTGCGTACCTGATGCGTGGGCCGAAGGCTCATCTTGGAGGACAAATCAGTGCTCATGTGGCGAGCGTAGCGGTCTCTCCCGTTTCTAGCTCTTTGGTCTCTCGCTTTGCCCGATACATGGCGCTGTCTGCAGCCCGGAGCACATCCTCGAAACTCTCATGCGGGGCCGCCATCGCGACACCCGCAGAGACGCCAACGTATAGGGGTGATTCGTGCACATCGATGGGCTCCGCCAGGGCCTTGACCAGGCGTAGCGAAATGGACTGGGCGGCCTGCTGATCCACATCGTGACACAGTACGACAAACTCGTCACCCGCCAGTCGAACCGCGATGTCGTTGTCTCGCGAGGCCCGCTCGAGTCGCCGCCCGAGTTCGACGAGCACCACGTCGCCCACGTCGTGCCCGTGCCGGTCATTGATCCCCTTGAAATCATCAATGTCAAGGAAAATGGCGGCAACGCCGTCACGGTGAGAATCAAAAAACTTATCGGTGTGCTCGTCGAGATACCGGCGATTCGGAAGCCCGGTGAGGGCATCAACGAGGGCCAACTCGGCGAGCTTTGCGTTCTCGCGCGCGGTGAGAGCCGCCTTGATATCAGCGCCGAGCGCGAAGGCCTCTTCTGCGGTGACACCCCACGGCAGTGATCGACCGGTGACGCTCTCACGCCACAGTGAAAAAGAGTTCCTGGGGGAGAGTGCGGATGCTCGATTGGTGCTGGTCTGATCTCCGAGCCAGTGCACCTCGCGGGCAAAGTCACCGCGAAACAGCACGATGCAGTCGCCGGGTTCGATGAGCGGAATGACGATCAGCCCAGCCGCGCCCGGGACCAGTTCTGCGAGCTCCGGATAGTCGAACGAGAGAGCATCTGTCACGAGGGGCTTGCCGTCATGCTGCGCGAGGAACTGAGTAATACGCTCCACCGGGGGCACCGGACCAACAACGTACATCTCGTTCGCAAAGAGAATGCACGCGGCCTCGCAGGGGATGAGGTCGCGAATCGTCGCCCTCGCCTGCTCGAATACGCTGCGCAGGTTTTGCGAACCATAGAACGGCGCGACGAACTCCGATCGTTTTCGCTTTGACTCCAGCTGACGTTGCAAGCGGCTGATCTCCCGGCTGGAAGCGAGCTTCTCTGCGACGAGTCGTGCGAGCACCTCCAGCAAGCGGCGGATTTGCAGGGGAACCCGTTTCGGGCCGCGATGTGCACAGGTGAACATTCCGATAAGCCTGCCGTCGCTCACGAGGCTCAGAGAGAGGGTCGCAACCTGACCCATGTTGCGCATGAAATGCAGATGGTGTTCTGAGGCCCGCCGCAGCTCCGAAGCGCCGAGATCCATCGGGTGGTCGGCCCCGGGGAGATAGTGGATTGCCACACCCGGGTCTTCAGTGTCGACGATGGTTCGAGACAGCTTGTTGACATAGAGCGCGCGTGCTTGCGCAGGAACGTCGGAGGCGGGGAAATGCAACCCCAAATAGGGTTCCATGCCGGGTTCGTGCTCATCGGCCAAGACCTGACCGTGACCGTCACGAAAGAAGCGGTAACACAGCACCCGGTCAAATCCGGTGAGCATCCTGATTTCCTGTGCGGCTGACTGCAACAGCTGCGCGGGGTCTGCGACCTCACCAATGCGGTGGATCGCATCCATTACCGCGGAGATCGAAAAGTCGGCAGACTCAAGGAACGGCTCAAACTCGATGAGGAGCGGCTCGGTTTTCCGGTGCACGATCACCTCATAGTGCGCATCTGTGAGGGTGATGCGTTGGGAGCAAGTTCCCTCTTGATGGCCGTGCACCACAGCGGCCAATTCGGCGTGAGCCTGCTCGAGGGGAGTACCGAGCCAGTGCGCCAGGTCAGCGCTCGCGTGGGTGACGATGCCCTGATCCACACCCAACAGCGAGCCGTGCGACTGGATCCGGTCGATGAGGTGGATCGGCTCAACCGAGCACTCGCGAAGGCGAAGCTCTTCGTCTTCGGGGAGGTGATGCAGGCTGGCGCTGGTGTTGACGGGTTGTTCAGTCACCCAGTCGCGAGCGGTGATCGAAGGGGAATCGCCGGACGCCCGACCTGCGGACACCCCCCGATTTCCGTGCATCTTGCAATCTTATTGCGGGTTCTGCGCGGCGCGGAGGAAACACTGGTCAATTGTGGCTTCGCGCCAAGGCGGTACCGATTCACGGCCCAAATGTGCGTGAAGTTGTTGACCGCGCACAGGAGGCGCATTGGGATAAGGGCGTCGCGGTTGAGCGGGCGTGCTCGCAGCGACAATCCAATTGGGAAGCGGAGGGGCGAGATGTTGGATGTGGATGGGCCGGTTGAGCGCAGCGATGCTGAGCTCGTCGACGCGCTGCGGCGTGGCGAGGAGGCGGCGCTTGTCGAGCTGTGGCGACGTCACCACAGCGCCACCGTGCGCATCTCGGCCCGGCTCGTGGGGAACGCGGATGCGGAGGATCTGGCGCAGGAGGCGTTCTTGGCGATGCATCGAGCCGTTCAGCGGGGCGGGGGACCGACGATCGGGGTGCGGGCGTACCTGTACACGATCGCGAGAAACATCGGCGTGAGATCGTTGCGACGCCACGCACCAGTTGCGGCGAGCGTGCCCATCGATGAGCTCGACGGCTTTCTCGGCGAAGACCCCTTCGAACGGCATGCGGAGCACGCCGTGATCTTCGATGCGTTCCGCGGCCTTCCGCCCCGCTGGCAGGAAGCGCTGTGGTATTTCGAGGTCGAGGGAATGGGTGCCGCCGAAGTCGCGGACCTGCTCGGGCTTACCGCTGGCGGTGCCTCGCAGCTTGCCTTTCGGGCGCGTGAAGGCCTACGGCAGGCTTGGATCGAGGGCCACGTCGAGCGGATCAGCGCGCGCGAGGAGTGCGCCTGGGTGCTCGGCCGCATGGGTGCCTACGTGCGAGATCGCGCGACCCGACCCGTCGAGCGGCGCATTGAGGAGCACCTGTCGATCTGTGATGACTGCGCCCGGATGGCGAACGAAGCCCGACACGCAGGCCTTGCCCTCGGCTCGATCCTCCTCGTCGGTCTCTTCGGGGCGACCGCGCTCGGAAGCGGAGGGGGTGATCCTGGCGGGGCGCAGGGGCAGGCGCAGGGACTGGCGCCGCTGCAAGCTCAGCCGCATGCCCACGTGACCCCAGCCCTGGTCTCTGCGGGGTACCGCCCCTGGCTCAAGTGGACGGCACTCGCCGCGACTGCTGCAGCAACCGCGGCACTGCTTATGGGCACACTCGTTCAAGGCGCGCCCACCACGGTTGTTTCTCCGACTGGGGCGACTGAGCAGGTGAAGTTTGCGCCAGTCCCGCGTGATCCACAGCCCGTCAAACCGAGCAACGAAATTTCAGCGGATCAGCCTTCCCCGTCTGGGCAGGAAAGGTCCGAGGTTGAGAACGCCAGCGCGCCCCTGGGATCGGGCGCCACACCGGCGACGCCTTCCGGCTCCGTGCCGTTGTCGCCACCTGTGCCAGCCGTGACGCCTGATCCGCCGGTCGCGATGCCTGTGCCGCTGGCAGCTTCCACGGCTCCTGTTGCTCTTCCAGTGGATCCGGAACCCGTGCCGGCCTTCCCGCCTGCCGCGCCGGGGTGGGTGCCGGAGCGATCCACCTGGGCAGGCACCGCACCGTTCGCGAAGTACTCCATCACCGTCACCGGTTACATGGGCTGGCAGGTGAGGGCCGTGATCGACGGGGTCGAGGTTGCCCGAGAGGTTATCGGCTCGCGGCAGCACTCACTCTCGCCGCTCACGTTCGTGCCCGAGAAGCAGCAACAACTCGACGATGTCGTGGTGACGTTTGAGTACGTGTCGGGATCCACCGGTGGCGGGATTCCGTTGCGGCTTCGACTCTCGGAGCTGGTACCGAGCCAATGATGCTGCCCGCGCAACAAAAACTTTCCGCGACCGCGTAATGCTAAGCGTTCAACGTGACTCTCTATAAGTACATCCCGCATCTGGGGTGCACGCACGATGTGCGGTGATCCACAAGTTCGGCCCCGGTCAGGAGACCCCTACCCCCCCCCACTCCTGAACGGGGCCGAACTGCGTGCGCGCGGTGTTGGGGCGGCATTCGCTTCGTCGGCACTGGGCTCGTTCCGTGCTCTTCCCCTAGCATCAAAGGCATGCGCACTGTGGCCACGCTGTGGCGATCGACCCATCCGGGCCCCACGCTCGTGGTGAGCGCGATCGTGTGCGGCATGGGCGTTTCGGTGGGACTCGATGCGCTGCGGCTCACCGCGCTGACGATCTCGGTGTTTCTCGGCCAGGTGTCGATCGGACTGTCAAACGATGTGATCGACGCTCCGCGCGATCGGGCAGTGGGGAGGGACGACAAGCCACTCGCGGGCCCGGGTGCCCCGGTGCGCCTGGCGGGGTGGATCGCGGCCAGCGCGTTCGTGCTCGCTCTTGCTCTCTCCGCCGTGCTTGCCTGGCAGGTGGCGCTTGCACACCTCGTGTTTCTGGTAGCGGCGTGGGCCTACAACCTCGGGCTCAAATCCACCCCGTGGTCGGCGGTGTGCTTCGTGGTGGGATTCGGCGCGCTGCCCTCGCTCGCGCCGCTCAGCCTGCCAGACCCCACGCTCCCCCCGCTCTGGGCCACGGCCGCCGGGGCGGCGTTCGGCATCGCGATCCACTTCTCGAACGTGTTGCCAGACCTCGAGGACGATCGGGTGACCGGGGTGCGCGGGTTGCCGCACCGCATGGGGCGCATCGCGTCGGCGGTCGTCGCGCCCGCGGCGCTGGTGGGAGGCGCGGGCATCGTTGCGGTGTCGGTCACGCTGTCGACACCGATCGCGGCGACCGGTGCGAGCCCAGACTCGATGTCGGGCGCGGATTCGGGGGTGTTGCCGGGGGGTGCCCAGGCGCCCGTGCTTGCCCTCCTGCCGTGGCTCGGGTTCGCTGCGGTGACCGTGGTCGCGGTGGCGGCGCTCTGGGTGTCTCTGCGCGGGCGAGCGACGCGACTGACGTTTCGCATGGTGATGCTCGCCGCGCTGCTCCTCGTCGCGCAACTGCTCGTTACCGGGGGCCTCGCGGGGTAGTCGCTGCGTCTCGGTCGAACCCCATCGCGTACGCGCGTGCGGCGACTCGCTCGAGGGGGCTCCCCAGCACCCCGCCCAACAGTCGGGTAGATGCCGAGTGCGCGAACGCTGAGCGGGGCCTTCCGAGGGAGGTGTTCAGGTGCGCCAGGCGCGCGGCGGTGCGTGCGGACGCGAGGCGGGTGCGCTCCCAGCGGTCGAGCTCGCGGGTGGTCGCACCGCCGCTCAGGCACCGGGACAGCACCGGGGCAAGTGTTGCCGCATCGAGCAACCCGAGATTCATGCCCTGCCCGCCGATCGGGCTCACCTCGTGCGCGGTATCGCCGATCGCGAGGATGCGGCCCGCTCGCATGCGCCGCAGGAGCACGCGTCGGATCCCAAACGACGAGGCGTGACTGACCAAACTCGCGAGACCCTCGTCGCCGGTGCGGCTCGCTACCGTGCTGCGGAGGCGCCCGGTCAGGTCGTCAGCGCCACCGTCCGGGCCAGCCGCAGCAAGCGCGGCATGGCCGGGGGAGGAGCGCTTCTGGCGGGCCAGGGCAATGCCCGCGGCAGCGATACCGGCATCCCACGCGACGAGCCGGCGGCCGCCGTGCGGCAACGGAAATGACTCGAGCACGCCTGCCTGATCGAGGTGGATCACCGCGGTGTCTGCGGGCTGCGCCGTTGCACCGGCGACGTCGGCCATGAGGTACCGGTCCGGATACTCGGTCGCGGCGACACGCATCAGCCCGCTCACGAGGCCGCGCCCGGAGGCCCCCGCGGCGACCACGACCGCGCGCGCCGTGAGCTCGCCAGTGGCGGCGGTGTCAGGGGGTGGGGCGGCTGGGGTGGAGCCGGCGAGCGAGACCGCTGCGGCAGGGGTGTGGGTGACGACGACGCGATCCCCCTCCTCCGCGAGCGAGACGACAACTCTGCCGCGCAGTGGATCGGGGCCGCCCGTGGCGACCGCAGCCTCCGTCACGGCCTGTGGCACCGTCGCCACGAAGGGGAAGCGGGTGCGAAGCCGATTGAACCTCACCTCGCCGAGTGTGCGCTCGCCCGAGCGCGCGATGCCGCGGGTGACGCGGGTGGCCTCAGAGAGGATCCGCTCGGTCGCGCCGGAGGCTTCGAGTGCGGCGAGCACGGGTGCGTGTACCCCGATCGCGCGGGTGCCCGGCCAGGGATCGGCCCGGCGTTCGAGGAGGCCCACGCTGATGCCGTGGCGTTGCAACTCGCTCGCGACGAGCAGCCCGGTCGGACCCGCGCCCACCACGATCACGTCGAAATCGCAGCGGGTGCTCACGGCCGTGCCTCACCGGAAAAGCGGACTCCGCGGGTGCGTACCGAGTCAGAGCCTGAGCGTGCCTCGGGCCCCGCAGACGCCGCGCGCACCGCGAGGAGGCGGAACGCCGAGGGCTGCTGCGCGATCCACCCGGATGGCAACCGCGAGGCGAGCTCGTCGCGGGTGAAGCTGCGGCGGATGCTGCGCAGGCCGTCGACCCGCAGAAACGAGCCGGGCGCGAGGGGTGTGACCCCGACCGCGTAGGCGGCGTAGGCGAGGCGGCCGCGCGCGATGTCGGAATGCACGCACAGCCCGTCGGTCAGTGCCTCGGAATCCGCGAACAGGTCATTAAGCTGCGGTGCGCTGAGGTGATGCAAGAGGTGATTCGAGATCACGAAATCAAAGCGCGCGCCCTCGGCGACCAGCTCGCGGCTCAGCGCGGTGCGGAAGCTTACGCCTTCGGAGATCGGCGCGGCGCGGGCGACCGCGAGGGCCCGATCGTCGGGATCGATGCCCACGCCGCTGAGCTCGAATCGGTCGCGGCGGGCGAGCCGCACGAGGCGCCGCAAGACATCGCCTGCGCCGCATCCGATGTCGAGGAGCCGGGCGGGCCCGCGCGCGCGCGCGAGTGCGGGTCGGAGCTGCGTGCGGTACACGGAATCCCATCCGGACACGAGGCGATTCACGATGCGAAAGCGTTGCAGCGTGCGGCGCAGGCGCACCGGGTCGCAGTCGGGATCGTCCATGAGCTCGGCGAGCTGGGTATCGCGAGCGGCGAGCGTCATTGGGTTTTCCGCAGGGTGAATCGTGCCGTCTCGACGGTGAGGCCGGGGCTAAACGCGAGGCCGGCCACGCGGGCCCCGTCGCCCAGCAGATCGGAGGCCAGGATCCGCTGCAGGATGAAGAGGACCGTCGCGCTCGACATGTTGCCGAATTCGCGCAGTACCGCGCGTGAGTCATCCAACGCCACGTCGGGAAGATCGAGACCCGTGTGCACGCGATCGAGCACGCTGCGGCCGCCCGGATGCACGGCCCAGGTGTCGATGGAACTCAGCGGGCCTGCGCCGTCGCCCAGCATCGAGCGCACCACCCCCGCGATCTCACGCCCGATGATGCGGGGAACCTCGGAGGTGAGGCGCATCTCGAAGCCCTGGTCTCCGATGGTCCAATCCATGTCACCCTCGCCCTCTGCGGTGATCGCGGTGCCGAACTCGCCGAGTTCCAGCACCGGAAAATCGCCGCGCGCAGGGCTCGCCGAGACTATTGCGGCAGCGGCACCGTCGGCGAACACTGCCGAGGCGACGATCTGTTCGGGGTCGCGCGAGGCGCGAATGTGCAGCGAGCAGATCTCGGCGCACGCCACCAGCACCACCGCGCCGGGGTTTGCGGCGCAGATGTTGGCCGCGGTGCGGAGGGCGGGGAATGCCGCGGCGCAGCCCATGAAGCCGATGTGGACCCGCTGCGCGGTCGGCGGTATGCCGAGGTCTTGCACGAGACGGAAGTCGGGGCCGGGCGCGAAGAACCCGGTGCAGGAGGCGGTGACCACGTGCGTCACCTCGGCGGCTCGTATCCTCGCTCGCTCCAGAGCGTCGCGTGCGGCGGCGGCGAACAGTGCGGGTGCCTCGCTGCGGTAGACGGCGTTGCGCTCCCCGGTCGTCGGCACGCGCAGGTGGCCCGACTCGTCGACGAAGGGCCCCGCGCCCCCGGTGAGTTCACCGATCACGGTGCACCGGCTGTCGATCGCGGAGTGGTCGAACGCCGCCCCGATGAGGCGGGCCGCGAGGCGATCCACCCCCGGCTGCGCGATGAAGAAGTCGCGCGTCTCAGCCTGCGACAGCCGATGCGGCGGGGTCGCGGTGCCAATCGAGTGGATCAGGGTGCCCATGCCTCAACATAACGCTGGCGTAGAATCGGCACAATGACCCAGGCCTCAGAACGTGATGAGCATCTCGGTGAATCGGTCGACCCCGCCGAGCTCGACATCACCCTGCGGGTGCTCGCCTCGATCCACCAGCTGCCAGAGGAACACCCCGACTTTCGGGCCGTGCGCCGGGCCACCGCCTCGATGTTCAAAGAGGTGAAGCGCGTGCGCCGGCGCGAGATTCGCGATGCCGTCGCGGCCGCGGACAAGGCGGTCATCGCCGCGACCGCGACCGGGGCGGCCGACCGCATCGACGACGAGACCCGCGGCATCGAACTCTCGACGTCGAGCGATGCGCCGATCGCGGGCGAGCTCATCAAGCCGCGCAACTGCTACATCTGCAAGCAGCCGTACACCCTGGTTGACGCGTTTTACCACCAACTCTGCCCCGAGTGCGCGCGGTTCAGCCACGGCAAGCGCAACGCCCGCACCGACCTCACCGGCAAGCGCGCACTGCTCACCGGGGGCCGCGCGAAGATCGGCATGCACATCGCGTTGCGTCTGCTGCGCGACGGCGCGCACACCACGATTACCACCCGCTTTCCCCGCGATGCCGCACGGCGGTTCGCCTCACTTCCCGACTCAACCGAGTGGCTGCACCGGCTGCGCATCGTCGGCATCGACCTGCGCGATCCGTCGCAGGTGATCGCGCTCGCTGATTCGGTCGCCGCGCACGGCACGCTCGACATACTCATCAACAACGCCGCACAGACCGTGCGCAGGTCGCCCGGCTCTTACTCGCTGCTCGCAGATGCCGAGCTGCAGCCGCTCCCCGACGGGCCGTTGCCCGAGATCGAGACGTTCGGGCACACGGCCGACCAGCACCCGCAGGCGCTACAGGCCTCCGTCGAGGCGCACCCGCTGCTCTCGGTCACGGCCCTCGCGGGCACCGTCGCCGCCGGGCGCACACCAAATCTGACGGCCGAGAACCTCGCCGAGATGGCGATGACGGCCGGGTCCGCTTCCCTCGAAAAGCACGCCGACGGCACAGCGATCGACGCGGGCGGCCTCGTGCCCGACGTGAATCACGTGAATAGCTGGGTGCAGAACGTGGAGGATGTCGATCCACTCGAGATGCTCGAGGTGCAGCTGTGCAACACGACGGCGCCGTTCCTGCTGATCAGCCGACTGCGCGCGGCGCTGGCGGCCTCGCCCGCCCCGCGCACCTACATCGTCAACGTGTCGGCAATGGAGGGCCAGTTCGCTCGCCGCTACAAGGGGCCCGGGCACCCGCACACCAACATGGCGAAGGCCGCGCTGAACATGCTGACGCGCACGAGCGCCGGCGAGATGTTCGAGACCGATGGCATTCTCATGACGGCGGTCGATACCGGGTGGATCACCGACGAACGGCCCCACTTCACCAAGGTGCGTCTCGCGGAGGAGGGGTTTCACGCCCCGCTGGACCTGGTGGATGGCGCGGCCCGCGTGTACGACCCGATCGTGCGCGGTGAGGCGGGCGAAGACCTGTTCGGCCATTTCTTGAAGGACTACCAGCCCAGCCCCTGGTGAGACCCCGGGCCCTGATGTGGCCGGGGCCGCGACCTGGTCGGTGGCCGGTTAGCGCCGCGGGTAGGGGTACTCGGCCTCGCGATTCTGGAAGGCGAGAACCGCGGGGTTTCGCACGATACCGTCTTGAATCTCGATGGCCTTTCGGAGGGTCTCGTTGTCATTCCAGGCAGCGGGCCCCGCGATCATGGGCTCGAGGTATGACAGCAGTGCGTCGCTGATCTCCCAAGTAGCCGAGTTCCAGAGTAACGAGGGGGTGTGATCCACCGCGTAGTAGTGCACTCGATTGCCGACCTCAAACATTGGCTCATCGAAGGTCGTGGGCTTGGCCCAGCTGAAGCCCATGCCCGCGTCGCACGATACGTCGACGATCAGCGATCCAGGCCGAAACGCGTCGAGCTCGTCGGTGGTGAGGTAGACGATGGGGTTCTCGGGATCTTGCAGCGTGCAGTTCACCACGATGTCGCTCTCGGCGAGATACGGGGCGAGGTGCACGCGACCCTCGTCTTCGATGGTGACGTAGCTATCGCCGCTGCCTTCTTCGTGGTCGATCTGCACCATCTGGGCCGAGGGGATCGGTGAAGCGACCGCTGAAATGTTGCGCATGGTGAGCACGCGCACATCGTGGATCCCGTGGGCGTTCAGCGCGGTCACCGCACCGCGGGCCGTGGCGCCGAACCCGATGACGGCAGCGGTAAGGCGCCTGCCGTAGTCGCCCGTGGATCCCATGAGCTGCAGGCTGTGGATCACCGAGGCGTACCCCGCGAGCTCGTTGTTCTTGTGAAACACGTGGAGGCCGAAGCTGCCGTCGCTGTTCCAGTGGTTCATCGCCTCGAATGCGATGAGGGTGAGCTTCTTGTCGATCGCGAGCTGGGCGATCTCAGCGTCTTGCACGCAGTGCGGCCAGCCCCACACGGTCTGGCCGTCGCGCAGCCCGGCGAGATCGGCGGGCTGCATCTTGGGTGCCAAAATCACGTCACAGTGCTCGATCAATTCGGCGCGGCTGAGGATGCCGCCCACGTGTGGCGCGAGATCGTCGTCGCTGACGTCGAACTTGTCGCCGTATCCGGCCTCGAGGAAGAGCGAGGAGGCGACCTGCGGCTCGATCCGCTGAAAATGCCCGGGATGTATGGGGAGTCTGTATTCGTTTTCTAGCGATGAATGGCCGAAAATTCCTATGGTCAACTTCACGTGCGCACCTGCAACTTGTTGTGTGAGGGGACGGGCCGAGATCGTGCAGGCCTGTCCTCCCCGAGGTCGAGCCTAAATTGACCCGGTGTCTCGAACACTACGGCATCGCGTGGCGAGTCTCATCAGGCTCGGCCTCAAATCGAATAGGTTTCGGCGGGAAAGACCCCGAGCTGTTCGAGCTCTTGCAGCAGCTGGATCTCACTCGGCGACTGCACGGGCAGGAAGCTGGCCTCGCGCAGGCGTCGGTTCGTGGCGCTCGTCGTGACGTAACCGCGGCCGCCGACGAGCGTGGACTCGTGCCGCGCGGCGGCGTGCGCGAGCCGGGCACTCTCATATCGGAGCAGCGTGATCTCTTGCGGGGTCGCCAGCTGCAGATCGGCGGCAACCTTGTGCAGCGTCTCGGTCAGCTGCGCGTGCTGCGCGACCAGCCGCGCGTGGTGGGCGGCGAGGATGCCACCGGGGCCGGCGAGGAAACCCGCGGCCTCGGTCAGGCAGCGGCCCGCGATCCCGAGGCAAAAGGCGGACTGGAGCGTGAGGTGCGTGCTGCGGCGTGCGCGAGCCGCGTCGAGGGAGGTGGCCACGACGCGGCTCAGATCCACCCGGAGGTCATCGAATTCGAGCATGGCCGACCGGGTCGCCCCCAGCGCGAGGAGGTCGTTCACCGGTGCCGTCTTCAGCCCAGCCTCACCGACCGTTGCGCAGAGGATGACGCGTGCGCCCGCATCCTCCTCGGCGGCTTCGGCGTCTCGCCCGGTGCCGATACTCGAGGTGCCATCCGCGCGGGCCGCGACCACCCGGGCGGGGAAGACGATCACGGTGCCGGGGGCGATGTTTGAGGCCCACGCGATACGCCCGGTCACCCGGTATCCGTCACCATCGGGCACGGCACGCGTGGGAATGGAACCCATGCCCGCGAGCTCCTGCATCGCGGTGGCCATGGCGATCGACCCAGCCCGCTCGCCGGAAAGCAGCTCCTCGAGGAGATCGTCGAAGCCGCCCGCGGCCCTGAGGTACTCGACCACCATGCGGTGCGCCCAGAGCGAGAATGCGGAGCTGAGGCACTCCGCCGCGACCGCTTCCAGCAGCCTGACGTACGTGCCGAGCGCGAGAAGCTCCGCGTCCATGTCGAGACGCAGCGCGCCGAGCGCGCCGAAGCGCTGCAGCCCGGCCTCTGCGGGTGCGCCCGTGCGGTCGGTCTCGGCTGCGGTGGCTGCGGCGATCCCAGCGGCCTCGCGGATGAGCGCGTCGACTCCAAACTCGCTCATGCCGCCCGCGCTCGCCTGGCCCAGCATCACGCGCCCTGCTTCCCGGTGCGCGAGCGCACAATTCGGTGGATCCCTCGGAAGATGCGGTCGAGCAGGAAGCCGAGGAGGCCGATGGCCAGCATGGTCGCGGCGAGGGCTGCGTAATCGACGTTGTCGCGGGCGTTCAACACGGCATACCCGAGGCCGTTCGTGACGCCGAGCATCTCGGCCGGCACGAGCACGACCCAGGAGATGCCGAGCGCTACCCGCACCGCTCCCGTAATTGGTGCCGCGAGCGCGGGGATCGCGGTCGTACGAACGGTCTCCCACCGCGTGGCACCAAGAGAGCGAGCGACGCGTGCGAACCCGGGGTCGAGGGCGCGCACGCCCGCGGCGACACCCAGCACGATCGGCCAGACCGCAGCCAGGGCGATGAGCGCGATGACCGCCGCGGATCCGGTTCCGAGCAGAACAAGCGCGAGGGGCGCCCACGCCAGGGGGGAGGTCATGCGGAGCAGCTGCACGAGTGGATCCGTCGCCTCCTCCACGAGTGCACGTGAGCCGAACAGCACGCCCAGGGGAACGCCGATCATCACACCGATGCCAAGCCCGGCGAGCAGCCGATAGAGCGACACGGCGATCGCATCGAGGAAGGCCGGATCTGCGAGCAGCTGCGCGAGCCCAAGCACGGTGGATCGGGGCCCCATCTTCGAGACCACCGGGTTGGCGGCGAACACGACCTCGGCGATCACCCACCACAGCACCACCGCCGCAAGGATGACGAGGAGGCGCACACCGACGCGAACGAGCGGCGAGGGCGCGGGATTCGTGACCGTTCGCTTTGCTGAGGTGGAAACGGGAGAAGGGGAGGTCAGCACGCTCACGGTTGCACCAGTTCTTTCCGGGTCGGGGAAGCGCCAAAGACCGAGAGGCCGCCTGCCGCTTCGATTGCGCGAGAGTTGATAGCGGTGCTCACGAGATCCTCGTGCACCTTGGCAGGATCGAGCTTCGCGAGCCACTCGGTATTGGCATCGACGGTGGTGAGCCTGAGCTCCGTGACCAGCCGTTCCGTGTAGCTCGGGTACGCGTAGGGCTGGAATCCGATGCGCGGCTGATTCCACTCGGTGTGCTCGACGGCTCCTGAGGACGCGTAGGCTTCGTGCGAATCACGGTGCTCGACGAGTACCTTGGCAATTGCTGCGGGGGGCTGCGGGAGGTACCCGCCAGCACTGAGTCGATCAGCTGCGGCCGCGCGATCCGCCAGAATCAGGCTCTGCGCCGCGACGACCGCGTCGGCGACCCGCTGTGCCAGCTCGGGCCGCTCGGCCACCAGGTCTTCGCGCACCACGGTCACGCAGCAGGCGTGCTCCTTCCACACGTCGCCGGTAAAGCGGAGGATCTTCCCGATGCCCTGCGCCTCGGCCACCGCGCAGAAGGGCTCGGCGACGATGTACCCCGAGATGGCTCCGTTACCGAGGGCGGTCGGCATGTCGGCGGGGGCGAGCACGACGAGCTGCACGGTGCCGGCCTCGACGCTCGGCGGCGTGTTGATGACCGCGGTGAGACCTGCGGCGCGCAGCATCTGCTGCAACACCACATTGTGGATCGAGAACCAGCCGGGCACCGCAACGGAACTCCCCGCGAGTGCGGCCACATCGCCGATCTCATGCCGCACTGCGAGCGCCGAACCGTTCACGTGGTTCCACGCGAGCACCTTGATCGGCACTTCGGCGTCATAGCGCAGCTGCATCGCGAGGGGCATCAGCAGGTGCGCCACGTCGATGCTGCCGCCCTGCAGCGCCTCGACCAATGTGGCCCAGCTGCGGAAGAGGGTGGGGGTGGGGGTGTCGATCCCGCGCTCGGAAAACGCGCCCGAGTCGTGCGCGATGAGCAGCGGCGCCGCGTCGGTGATGGGCAGGTAGCCGATGCGCAGTTCCGCGCGCTCGATCTCCGCAGCCTCTGTGGCCTCGGGCACCGGCTGCTGCGCGTTCGCGGCGGACCGCACGAGCGCGCTCGCCGCGATGGGGAGGGCGATCAGGGCACCGGCGGCGGCGACCGAGATGAATTCGCGCCGGCTGCGTGCGCGGGGGGATCTGACCGGTGTCACCTCGTCGACATCTTCCAGCTGGGTGAAGCTTTGCAGCAATTCGGATTCGAGCGCGACGGGGTCGGTGCCTACGGCATCGAACACCTCGAGCGCACCGCCGCGCTTCAGCACCGCGATGCGGTCGCCGAGTCGCACCGCTTCCGACAGGTCATGGGTCACGAGCACCGTGCTGAGGCCGAGCCGGCGGTGCACCTCCCGCAGCCACTGCTGTGTGTCGGCGCGCGTTACCGGGTCGAGCGCCGACAGCGGCTCGTCGAGCAAGAGGAGCGTGGGAGCCGCCGCCACAGCGCGCGCGATCGCCACGCGCTGTGCCTGCCCGCCCGAGAGTTCTTCGGGCATCCGGTCGGCGAGTTCGCCGATGCCCAGCTCGTGGAGCAACCGGTGCACCCGCTCGTCGGCATCGTGCGCGTGCCCGATCCCGCTGCCGCCATTCGCGCGAAACTCGAGGCCCAGGCGCACGTTTTCCTCGGCAGTGCGCCAGGGCAGCAGCCGCGGCTCCTGAAACACGAGCCGCGCTGAGCCCCCGGTGTCTTCCGGGCGACGCACGCTTCCGCTGGTGGGCTGGATCAGGCCCGCGAGGAGTCCGAGCAACGTCGACTTCCCCGCGCCCGACGGGCCAACGATGGTGAGGAGCTCACCCGGCAACACCTCAAGGCTGAGCTCGGGGAGGAGGACGGTGGTGCCGCGCGTGACGCGCGCGCGGGTCAGGGAAGCGACCGGCTGTGGGTGGTGTGTTGGCTGCGACAAGCGGGGCTCCTGAATGCACGGGCGAGGTGAGTACCGGGCCGAGCGTAGCAAGAGATCAGACCGGTCTGTTCACCGAATGAAACATTACGTTACATAATGCCACCCAGTTACTGGAGTTATGCAAATTTCGCGTGAGTCGCTTCGATGAGGTCGCGTGCCATGTCGCGGGCGAGGACGATGGGTGCCACCGTGCGCGACACTTTCGCACCGAGCAAGCAGCCGTCGTAGAGAATCTGGATCTGATCGGCAAGTGACTCACCTGAGCCACGCTCTCCGATCGCATTGAGCCATTGCTCCCGCACCCAGTCACGGTGGCGGCGCACCGCCGCTGCGATCGGGAGCTCTGGGTCGGGAAACTCGTTCAAGGCGTTCGCGTAGATGCAACCGGTGAAATTTCCCACCACGGATGCTTTCTCGGCAAGGTCGAAGGATGCGAGCACGTGATCCATACCCGGGTAGAGCTTCGCGGTGTGTGCCCGATAGGACTGGCGGTCAGCGGCGTCGCGTCGCTCCAGGTAGGCGACGATGAGAGCTTCCTTGGAGCCGAACGCCTGGTACAGGGTGGCTTTCGCGACCCCCGCTTCGGAGAGGATGCGGTCGATTCCAATGCTGCGAATACCCTCTCTCGCGAAGAGGGTGCTCGCGGTGTCGAGGAGGCGATCGGGGGCCGGGGTCAGCGTGCGCACCCCCTCATGTTACGACGTGCAACGTGGCTCGGTTGTTTGTGGCGGAAATGGGAGACGCATCGGGTAGCCTGTGCAAAACAGACAGATCTGTCTGATGAGAGTGCGTGTGAAAGGAATCGAGAACATGGGACTATTTCTTGTCGAGGCTGAGCTTGCTGTCGAGAGCCGTGATGAGGTGGATGCGCTCATCCAGCACATTGCGTCGCATTACCGCAGCTCTGGCGGCGACCTGGTCGAGGCGCAGGTGCCGGCAACCCTCTCCCGCGCATTCCTGATTCTCGAGGGCGACGATTGTGCGGGTGTTGCGCTAGACAACCTGGAACTGGACGGCGTGGAGAGCATTAGCCCGGCTGTACCCGTGCGGTTGATCGGCGCGACCGTCGACGAGGTGCGCGCCCAGGGCGCTGGCGCAGGATACCTCGTGGAGTGGGATATTCCCGAGGAGATCACGATGGAAAAATACCTCGCGTCAAAGCAGGCGAAGACGCCGCTGTACGACACTCTCGATGATGTCGCGTTTCTCCGCACATATGTGCGCGAAGACACGCAGAAGTGCCTGTGCTTCTACGATGCCGATTCCGAGGCGGCCGTGCGCAACGCGCGCGAGGTGGTGTCCACCCCAATCAGTCGACTGCACGCGCTCTGACCGTGCCGGGGGTCGGGTTTGCAGGAGTAGAATCCGATGTGCTTCGCCAGACGCACACCGGCCGAGCAGTTCGTGCCCACGCTGCACTTCTGACAGCGGGGCCTTTTCTGGAGGGGAGAGCGCCGTGATTGGCAATCTCAGCGGAATTCACCTGGTCGCGATTCTGGTCATTGTTCTGCTCCTGTTCGGCGCGCCCAAGCTTCCCGCTCTGGCCAGAAGCCTCGGCCAGTCGATGCGGATCTTGAAGCAGGAGGTCAGCACTCAGGACGAGCCGACCGACCCGGCCGCGGCTCCGAGCGAGAAGCGCGACGAGGGCTCTCCGACTCCCTAGTTGGGGCCAAGCAGCGTCAGCGCGAGTCGGGGGCACAGCGCCACGGCATCGCGCACCGCGGCAAGTTCACTCTCGGCAAGCGGAACGTTGGTGCGCTCCGCAGCCGGTCGCCCCTGCGCGAGGGGGAAGCCGTCCTCGTCTGCGATGAGCGTGGGCGCGAGCAGCTCGATACACGCCCCGCGGGCCTGGCACCTGGTCCAGTCGATGTGTAATCTCATGTGGCCGGTCATGCTGCGCGCACCAGGGTGCAGGTGCCGGCGGCGTGAGCCGCTGACTCGGCAGCAAAGACGCGGGCCGCGGATCGCGCGAGCCGCACCGTGCCATCCGGATGGTGGCACGCCCCGCGGCCCGCGATCGTGTCGCCCCGCCGCTCAATCCGTTCGGCTGCGGCCATGTCGCCGCGCGCCAGCGCGTGCACATCGTGACTGAGCCGCGGCAGCCCGGCTGTGCACGGGCCGCACTGACGCGCCGACTGCGCCGCGAGGTACTCAACGATCGAGGCGGTGACCTGGAGTGGGCAGGCAGTGCCCTGCAGCGCGAGGATCACGCCGGCGCCGGAGCTGAGCCCCCCGTCGCCGCGTCCGGTCGTGAGTGGCAACGCGATGTCCGCAGGCCCGATCCACTGCCCGTGATACCCGCCGACGAGCACGGCCGAGGTGGCCTGTGGATCGAGTCCGCCGGCCTCCAGTACGTCGCGCACGGTGCTGCCTCCCGGGAGTTCGAGCACCGCGCGCGGGCCGGCCTCGGTGGCGAGGGTGAAGAGGCGCGTGCCGGGATCCGCTGCGATACCGGCCTGTCGAAACCAGGCACTTCCGAACCGGGCGATGAGGCCGATGTGCGCCATGGTTTCGGCGTTGAACAGCAGCACCGGACCGCGGGGCCGTGCAGCGCTGGTGAGGCGGTAGCGGTGGTCTGAGGGTACGGCGCGATCGCCGTGCACGCGGGCGACGACCGCGCTCGCCTCGCCGGCCACGAAGGCATCGACCTGTGCGCGCACCCGAAACCGCTTGCGGTCGGGCCGCTGGCCAAGTGCCCGCTCGGCGGCCTCAACGCTGCGGGGGTGGGTAACCAGCGTCAGTTGGGCGCGGGGGGCGAGTGCGTCGCCGAGGGCCCGCAGACCGTCGAACACGAGGTGAGGGGTGTCGCGCAGCAGCGCCGAGTCCTTCGAACTCAGCGGTTCGCCCTCGGATGCGTTCGCCACAATCATCCGGGGAGCTTTCTCCAGTGCGGCGATCTTCCGCCCGGCGGGAAACCCCGCGCCACCGCGGCCCGTGAGGCCGGAATGCTCGACCTCGCGAACGAGGTCGATGCCGGGGGGCAGCTCGCCCCACACCCGTAGGTGTGCCCGATAGTCGCTCCCGGTGGGTGATGCCAGGAGCCGAGCCGCTGCGGCTGTCTGCGTGTGCAGGGTGACGTGCATGACTACCTCCGCTGGTCCAGGGTTGCGGCAACCGTGCGCCGACTGGCGGCGATGCGGTACCCCACCGCTGCGAGCACGGTGGCGAGTGCGGCGACACTCAGGCCGAGGTACCACGCGCTTCCGGCATCGGTGCCGCTGCCCAGGCCGTGCGCGAGCGCCAAGGCCCAGAGCGGATAAACGGCCCAGTGGATCGCGCGAAACACGATGGCCGGGAGGCGGTGGCGGGCGAGGCTCGTGATGATCACCGCGACGAGCAGGTCGGCGGCGACTGTGCCGAGGCCCCGCCACAGGGGGTCGGCGGCAGCGAGGAAGGGGACGAAGAAGTCGATCACGCGCACCTGCGCGTACGGGTCGCCCAGCAGGGTAAGGATGTGAATTCCGAGAAACACCGTCGCCAGGAGCGAGACGTCGCGATGCACAACGCTGACGGCGAAGCGTGGCAACCCCGGCAGTGGCCTGCCGCGCCAGGTGAGGATGCCGAGCACGATCGTGCCGGTGAAGAGCAGGAGCGACACGATGCCACTCGCGCGGCTGATGGCCCACAGCACCTCAGACATGTGCGTGCTCCTTGACGCTCGGCCACCGCTGGGTGCGCACGACGTCGCCACTCGAGGTGACGAGACGCGCCGGGATCTGCCGCGCTTCCAGCCAGCTCGGCCCGGTTGAGCCGAGCACGATCGCGGCGGTTGCGGCGCTATTGGCATGCGCGCAGCTCCCGGCGATGCAGGTGGCCGCGCCCCAGGTATCTGCGGCCGGATGTCCGCTTCGCGGGTCGAGGATGTGCGAGGTCGCGGCACCGCCGGCCGGCAAGCGGCGGTGCCGCGTGCTCGAGGTCGCGATCGCGGCCCCTCCGGTCAGTGCAACCCGCTCGAGCGGATCTTGCGGCATGTCTTGCACGGTGATCACCCAGCCACCCGAAGGGCCCTGGGGGGTCGTCGCAATGTCGCCGCCGAGGGAAACGAGCGCGCCCGCGCGGATGCCGCTCTCAAGAGCTCGTTCGATAATGAGGTCGCTCGTGGTGGCCTTGCCCGTGGATCCAAAGTCGAAGCGCACCCCCGCGGGTGCGGTGAGCGTGCGCCCGTTGAGCGCCACGTCGCGCCAGGTGGCGCGAGACGCGACGCTCAGGGGAGTGGGGACGCTCCCCGCGGCGACCCAGCCGTGTTGGTGCAGGAGCGTGCCGAGGGTTGGATCGACGAGGCCGTCTGTGAGGCGCGCGCCGTCAAGGGCATCGCCGAGGATGCGCGCCAAGACCTCCGAGACCTGCGCCCCGGATGCGAGGTGGGTTGCGAGCGCCGCAATCTCGGAGTCAGTGCGAAACCTGCTGCACGCTCGATCCACATCGTCGATGGTCTGTTCGGCGATGCTGCGGAGCCACGGGAGGTCGGCCGGATCCACCACTGCCACTTCGGCGACCGTGGACCAGACCGGCCAACTGGCGGAGGCGGTCATGTTAGGAACCAGCGGTTGTGGCCTGTGAGACGGCGGTGCTGGAGGGTGCGACCGGGGCCGCGCTGCCACCGAGGTTCCAACTCGCGGACGAGGCCGGGGCCTGGGTCGTGCTGCTCGCGCCGCTGGTCGCGCGACCTTCGTACTCGTCATCGCCGTTGTCATCATCGGAGTCTGATTCGTCGCCCCAGCCGTGGTCGTCGTCGTCCCAACCATCGTCACTGATGCTCTGGCTTAAGTGAACCCCGACGACCGCGGCAGCGTCATCTCCTGCGGGGCTGCTGCTGGCAGTGGTGGCCGCGCTCGCCGTATTCTCCGTGCTCGAGGCCTGGGTGGTCGCCACCCACAGGGCTGCCGCGCCGATTCCAGTTCCGGCGAGGGTTGCCGCAACCAGGGTGCCGGTCAGTGCGCGTGCCCGTCGAAATCCATCTTCTCGAATGGTCATTGCAAGTCCTCTCGTCGTCACCGAAATGCCGGTACTTCAAGAGTGAGGCAGAATTCTTCCAGGATTCTTTGACGGATCGACGGAGCGACGGGCCGAATGCCAAAGGGTCAGGCACCCGGCAGGGTGACCTCGATCACCCCTCCGGCGAGATCCTCCCGGACGCGCACGGATCCACCGAAGCGGTGCACGATTTCGGCGACGAGGGCGAGCCCGAGACCATAGTGGTGGCTGGTGTCGGCCCCCGTGCGGTGCGAGGCGAAGCGCCCGAACACGTCGGTGCCCGGCGGAAATCCGTCGCCGTCGTCGGCCACCTGCAGGGTCACCGTGCTTCGCCCGGTCGTCACCGTAAGCGTCACACGCGTGCGCGCGTGGTCGATGGCATTTGCCAGGAGCGCTGTGAGGATCTGGCGCACACCTTGAGGGGTGGCCTGTGCGCGCGGGGCGGAATCTGCGTGAATCTCGAGACCGATTCCAGACCGCTCGGCGTGGGCCTGTGCGGCCGACATCGCGTCACGGGCAAGTAGCTCAACGTCGACCGGCTCGGCCGTGACCGGGCGATCGTCGGCGGCGGCGAGCAGATCTTCCAGGAGCCGCGTGAGCGACTGCGTGTCACGTTCGATCGCCCCGACCTCCGTGGCAATCGCAGCAGGGTCTGCCTCGGGCGTGAGCTTGCGACGCAGCAACTGCACGCGCGTGCTGAGCAGGGTGAGCGGGGTGCGCAGCTCGTGGCTCGCGTCGGCGACGAACCTCCGCTGCTTCTGCAGGGCGACGGAGAGCGGCCGCATCGCCCGGCGGGCGAGGAAATAGGCGCCGAGCGCCGCGGCCAGGGCCCCAACGGCACCGCCCGCGGCGAGGGCCCCGGTGATGCGATCCCGCTCCTCAGCCCGCTCGTGTTGGTCGACGGCCGCCTGGACGACGACGTCTTCGTCGCGTTCCGTGAGTACCAGATACTGGTGATCCTCGTGCTGGACCTTTGACGTGACTCGCTTCTCGCCCTGCATCACGAGTTCGAGCGCGGCGAGGTCGGGGAGCCCCTCGGGGAGGTCGTGCGTGGTGCGGATCACGCCGTCGGAGACGACGGCGACCGGCCCGCCGGGAGTGAATTCGGCGGGGAGTGGGCCGTCGAGCGCGGACTCAAGCTGCTGCTCGACGGACTCGCGAAGGCTCGCGTCGATGGATGTGTAGACGACCAAACCGACGATTGCGAGGATCACGGCAATAACGACGCCGAATTGCACCGCGAGGCGCCGGGCAGCTCGGGCGACGAGGGCGGCGTCCCTCCCGGCGCCGTTCATAGTGGGCCCAGGCGGTAGCCGATGCCCCGCACGGTGGCGATGGCATCGCGGCCCAATTTGCGCCGCAGGTAGTGCACATAGGTGTCGACGACCCCGAGTTCCGTTGCCTCAGGGAAGTTGGCGTGCAGCAGAGCCGAGCGTTCGAAGACGCGACTCGGCGAGCGAGCGAGCATCTCAAGCAGGTCGCTCTCGCGTTCGGAGAGAGGAATGCGAGTTCCGCCCGGAGTCATTACCTCGTGCGCGTCAACCATCAACTGGTTGCCCTCTGGGAGTGGCAGCGCTCGGGCCGTCTCCCGATGTCTGCGCAGGAGGGCCCGCACCCGTGCCAGTAACTCGGCGATGTCGAAGGGCTTCGCGAGGTAATCCTCCGCTCCCGAGTCCAGGCCTTCGACCCGATCGGCCGCATTGCCCAGGGCAGAGAGGATGAGCACGGGAGTGTCGATTCCGGAGCGCCGGATTCTCGCGAGCAGGTCGAGGCCGTCGAGTGCGGGGAGCCCCCGATCAAGCACCAACGCGTCGAACGGCTGTGTCAGGACCAGGTGCAGCCCCGCCTGCCCATCCCCCGCCGAGGAGACCGAGTAGCCCTCGCCCTCGAAGATCTCGATGAGCATGCCTCGCAGGTCGCGGTCATCCTCGACGACGAGCACCCGGGGGCCCTCGGCAGTTGCGGCCTCTGACATACCGTCATGCTACGCCCCGAGTGGCTGAGAAACTGGGTGCCTCAATCCCGACCTATACTGGTCCACATGCTCGACTACGTCGTCACGGGGCTAAGCGCCAACTCCGTGCCGTATAGCGAAGGCTTGTCCTTGCAGCGCGCCGTCCATCAGGCGGTGGTCTCCGGTGAACGTCCGGACACCGTCATCCTCCTTGAGCACGAGCCGGTCTTCACCGCCGGCAAGCGCACCGCTCCCGACGAGCGTCCGACCGACGGCACGCCCGTCGTCGACGTTGATCGCGGTGGCAAGATCACCTGGCACGGGCCGGGCCAGCTCGTGGGGTACCCGATCCTGCGCCTGGCTGATCCGATCGACGTCGTCGCCTACATCAGACAGCTTGAGAGCGTGCTCATTGATGTGGTGCGCGAGTTCGGCATCGCGGGTCAGCGCGTCGACGGTCGCTCCGGTGTGTGGATCGTGGCCGGCGGCGTGGAAGAGAAGATCGCCGCAATCGGGATCCGCGTCGCTGAGGGCGTCACGATGCACGGCTTCGCCCTCAACTGCTCGAACTCGCTGGATCCCTACGAGAAGATCGTGGCCTGCGGCATCCGCGATGCCAGCGTCACGACCATGTCGCGCGTTGCCGGGCGCACGATCACGACCGCCGACGTGCTCGAAACCGTGCAGGCGCGACTCAACACCGAGTTCGCAAGGGAAGAGATGGTCACGGCATGAGCGCGAGCCCCGACGGCCGACGCATGCTGCGCCTGGAAGTGCGGAACGCCGAGACTCCCATCGAACGCAAACCCGAGTGGATCAAGACCCGCGCGAAGATGGGCCCCGAGTTTCGCGAACTGCAGCAACTGGTGAAGTCTGAAGACCTGCACACCGTGTGCCAAGAAGCGGGCTGCCCCAACATCTACGAGTGCTGGGAGGATCGTGAGGCGACCTTCCTCATCGGCGGATCGCAGTGCACACGTCGTTGCGATTTTTGTCAGATCGACACGGGGAAACCGGCAGACTATGACATTGATGAGCCGCGTCGGGTCGCCGAGTCGGTCGCACGCATGCAGCTGCGGTACTCGACCGTGACGGGAGTTGCGCGCGACGACCTGCCGGATGAGGGAGCGTGGCTCTACGCCGAAACGATTCGCGAGATCCACCGTCAATCGCCGGGCACCGGCGTCGAGATTTTGGTGCCCGACTTTTCGGGCAAGCCCGAACTGCTCGGTGAGGTGTTCTCGGCGAGGCCGCAGGTCTTCGCGCACAACGTCGAAACTGTGCCGCGCATTTTCAAGCGGATTCGCCCGGCTTTCCGCTACGAGCGCTCGCTCGACGTGATCACGCAGGGGCGCAGCGCCGGGCTGATCACGAAATCGAACCTGATTCTCGGCATGGGCGAGGAGCGGGAAGAAGTCACGCAGGCGCTGCGCGACCTGCACGAGGCGGGTACCGACATCGTGACGATCACGCAGTATTTGCGGCCGAGTCCGCGCCACCTTCCGGTTGCGCGCTGGGTGCGGCCGGAAGAATTCGTGGAGATCAAGGACGAGGCAGAGGAGATTGGCTTCCTCGGCGTGCTCGCCGGTCCACTGGTGCGCTCGTCGTACCGAGCTGGTCGGCTCTGGGCGCAGTCGATGCGCAAGAAGGGGCTCGAGCTGCCCGCAGAGCTGTCACACCTCGCCGACGAGTCGCTGGGATTCGCGCAGGCGGTCGGTTGAGCCCGCGCGAATTACTGGCGGTCGGGGTGGGTCTTCGGGTGCCCGTGGCGCTGTGCGAGCAGGTGGTCGAGCACCTCAGTGAGGAGGTCGAGTCCATCTCGCACCCCACCGGGGGAGCCAGGCAGCGTCATGATGAACGTTGCCCCAGCGAAGCCTGCGACACCGCGGGTGAGGGCGGCGGTCGGGGTCTTCGCGGCCCCGCGCCTGCGCAACTCTTCGATGAGCCCGGGCACCTGCAAATCGAGCAGCGGGTTGATCATCTCGGGCGTGCGATCGCTGGGCGATACTCCGGTGCCGCCGGTGATGAGGATCACGGCGGGCTGCGATACGGCTGAACCGGCCGGACCGGCTGACTCGACTGATCCGGAAGGCTCGATCGGCACGAGTGCTGCCCGCGCGGCCTCCCTGACCGGTTCCCCGTCTGCCACGACGACCGGGCCCGTTACCGCGAACCCGCGGCCCTGAAGCCAGCGGCAGATTTCCGGACCGGTGGTGTCGGTCGCGACACCGGCCGCCGCGCTGGTCGAGGCGACGATGACGTGCGCCACCCGGGCGGTCACGAAATTTCCCAGTCGCCGCTCTTGCCACCGGACTTGGCCAGGACGCGGATGCCGCCGATCTCGGCGTGCCGATCCACTGCTTTGATCATGTCGTACACCGTGAGCGCCGCAACGCTCGCGGCGGTGAGGGCTTCCATCTCGACCCCGGTGACGCCGCGGGTCTTCACGGTCGCGGTGATGCGCAGGTGATGCTCGTCGCGCGCAAAATCGACGGTCACTCGCGAGAGCGGCAGCGGGTGGCACAGGGGAATGAGGTCGGGGGTGCGCTTGGCCGCCATGATGCCTGCGATGCGCGCCGTGCCGAGGGCCTCACCCTTGGGGAGATCGCCGGAGATCAACCGCTCAAGCACGTCGGGCTGAGTTGTTACGAGCGCCTCGGCGGTTGCCGTGCGCGTTGTCTCTGCCTTGTCGGTCACATCGACCATGTGTGCGCTGCCGTCGGCGCGCAGGTGGGTGAGCGAGGCGGGGGTGTCAGACACTGAGTCTCCAGACTTCGATGGGGGTATCGGCAGGCAGATGGCTGACACCCAACGGGATGTGGGCGAGCACCTCAGCCTCGGCAAGATCTGCGAGCAGGTGGGAGCCCGGGGCTCCGAGGTGTACCCGGCCGTCGGCATCGAGGCGGCCGCGTCGCACCTGATGCTTGTGCGCGGGCGAGTCGATGGCGTGCGCGAGTCGGAGGTGCGTGATCGGTAAGGAGGCCGGCTGCCCCGCGTATCGGCGCAGGTGCGGCAAAAGAAAGAGCTCGAGCGAGAGCGCCGAACTCACCGGATTGCCCGGAAAGCACAGCACGGGAACCTGCGCGCCGTCGAGCGACAGCGTGCCCCATCCCTGCGGCCCGCCCGGTTGCACGGCGATGCTCGCGAACGTCACCCCGAGTGGATCGAGCGCCTCCCGCACTACCTCGAAGGCGCCTGCGCTGATACCGCCCGACGTCACCACCAGGTCGTGCTCAGCGGCGTGCTTCCGCAGCACAGCCCGCAGGCGTCGCGGCTCGTCGGGAACGCGCTCGGTGGTGACCAGAGCCCCCACCTCGCGCAGCGCCGCGGCGAGTAACGGTGTGCTGGCATCGGTGATGCGGCCGGGGGCGAGCGGCTTGCCGGGTGGGGTGAGCTCGTCGCCCGTGGTGATGAGCAACACGCGAGGCCGGGGGCGCACCGGCACGGCCGCAATGCCAGCGGCAGCGAGCAGGCCGATGCGGGCCGGGGTGATCCGCCAGCCCGCTCGCAGCACGATCGACCCCGCTCGCAGGTCTTCGCCCCGGCGACGGATGAACTGCCCCGCTGGTGGTGGGGCGGCGAATCTCACACTGGCTGCTCGCTCGCCAGCGACGCCCAGCGCGAAGAAGCGGGGCGGATCCGCCTGCTCGATCGGGATTACCGCGTCGGCTCCGATCGGGATCGGTGCCCCCGTCATGACGGGCACGGCGAAGCCCGGCGGGTGAGCTGCTGGTGGGTCGCCCGCCGCGGTGACCGCGCCGACGAACAGGCGGGTGGATCCCGCAGCTCCCTCCTGGTTCCGGACGCTCTCGGGGCGATGCGCGAAATCCTCAGTGCGCACCGCGTACCCGTCCATTTGGGAGTTCTCGAACGGGGGCAGGTCGATCGCCGCGGTCAGGTCTGCGGCACTCACCCGACCCACCAGGAACGGGTCGTCGATCGGGAGCGGCTCGGAACGCGTGTCGAGCCCTGCAAGCATCGGTTCGAGCAGCGCGTCAACGTCGCGCTGGTGCTCGGCGAGCGTGCGCACGCTCAGCCGCCAGCAAACGCGGGGAGCACGTCGATCATGCTGCCGGTGAGCGGGGTGGTGCTGTCTCGCTGCACCCTGCCATCGACGAGAAACGACCCGGATTGCAGCACGCGATCCATGGGGCGGCCATAGCGCTCGATCAGTTCGTCGCGGAGTTTGCCCACCGTGCTTCCCGCGGGAAGCTCCCACGTTTCGGCCTCGCACAGCGCGGCATCGGCAGCAGCAGCAAAGTAGCGAACAGTGAAGTGAGGCATGTAATGAGTGTACTGACGGTCGTCGGCGGTCTTGCCGAGGCAGTGGTCGCCGCGGCGGGACTGGGCGCTGGGACTGCCAGGTGCCGCCGGTCAGTCGATAATCACAGGGCCTGGGCTCATCCGTGACGCAGCATTGCGCGCGTGCTCGCGTTGGTCATCGGGAAACGCGATAGCCATCTGGTCGATCTCCTGATCGGAAATTCCGGCGGCGCGAGCCACGTCGGGCCAGCCCTCAACGGCTTCGACCACCTCGGATAGTGCACGGTCCGCTTCGGCGCTTGTGAGCGCGTAGGTGCCCGCTGTCTCTATGAGGTTGCGGATGTCGCGATTGCGGGGGTCGTCACTGGGCGAAATGGGCCTTGAGCTGACAGTGCTGCTCATCGACGGGTTGATGTCGAACGCAGGGCTGAGGGCCCAGACATTTCCGGTGCGCAAGAAGCCGTGGTTATTCCAGTGGTCGTCGTTGTTGGAAATGAGCACATTCAGGGCCACCCGCTTGAACAGATCCTTGAGCTGCGCGAGATCACCACCCGTGACCTGGTCGGTGACATCTGCAAAATCCTGGTACGTCACAACGCCACGTTCTCGGTCTCCGATGCCCATCGCGGTTCTTGCCGACATGTAGCCGATGCGCTCACCCTGTGGTCCACGGTCGAAACGGTGCAGCGCGAGGCTCGACTTCCCGTCCGTGGTTCTCAAAAGGTCCCCACGTTGGACGTTGATGCCCGCCTTCCGCGCTAACGTGATGGCGACATACTCCCAGGCTTCACCATCACGGCGGCGATCACGCTCTGAGGGGAGTTTGATCAGCCGAAGCGCCCCGCCGATACGCACACTCACTTTGGGACGCGCACCACCGGCCGACGTGCCGGGCGCCCCCAGGAGCTCAATGTCTTCGGGTGTGGCCTCGTGGGCTTCAAGACGGGCAGCGGCCTCAGCGTAAGCATCCAGTCCGTGGACGCCGAGGTCTGTGACCTTTGAGGGTCCAAGCCACTCGCCATCGTCGTCAGCCCGAAAGCGGATTGCACCGAGCCTGGTTTCGTCTGCGGTGATTGCAAGGTAGTCGAAATCGTCAATCGTGCGAGGAGTTGTCGGATCGGTGCGGCGAGCGTTCGCAAGGTCAGCGTCAAAAACCCGCCGACCCCAATCATCGGGGGTGAGGTCCTGGAAGGAGCCGAAGAGGCGTTGGTCATTGCCGGAGAAAATCTGGCCCGACCCGCGCGTGAGCCGAGGGTCGAGCTCGTATGCGCCCGGCACCCGAAAGTAGTCCTGGTCGTATGCGAAACTGCTTCCGCCCAGGTTCCGCCCGCCAGCGAACGAGGCAACCAGCCGTCCTGCCTTTACCGGGGCCCCACCGATCTCAACGTAGACGGTGAGCGCGTCATAGAGCTTCATTTGCTGTCGACCGCTTCAAGCGCCAAGGCCCGTCCAGCTTCGGTTTCGAACGGGTTAGAGGCCTGCACGAAGTGCTCCGCGAACCCGAGGGCTGACACCACCGACATGAGGGAGTCCAGCCGGGGGGTCCCTGTTCCCTGCTCGATCGCACGCAGAGTGTCTCGAGTCACATGGGATCGGCGAGCCAACTCTGAGGCGCTCAACCCTTGCAGCTTTCTCCAGGCACGGATGTTCTCACCAAGCGCCTTCAGGCGGCGATCACGCGCTGGAGACTCTCGACGAACCATGATTAACACCTCCAATGACAGGTAGTAGCAACAGTCTACCACCAAGTTGACCGTTCTAGCTGTCAGTTTAGGGTGGGACCCATGGATCTGAACCGCTGAGATGCGTTACAGATACTGCTGACCACGGGACGAAAACCCAGTGCTGAGCGGCGGCGGTGGAGGTGTCGCTGATGTGAGAAATGGCCCAGATCAAGGTGCTGATCCGAGTCATTTTCCAAATTTCACGATAATTGGGTTCGCTCATTACACGCCACCACCAGGCTCGTAGACTGATTGCATGCACTCCCAAAAAGCGGCGCGACCGGGCCCCTTGGTCGCACCCGTGGCTGGCCCACAGCCCTACGACTGGGGGCGGGTGAGTCGTCAGCTGGTGCTGCCCGAGTTCGGCGATGAGGCGCAGCGACGTCTGGCGGGTGCGCGCGTGCTGATCGTCGGCGCCGGTGGCCTCGGGTGCACCTGCGCTCCACTGCTGGCGGGCGCCGGGGTGGGCACAATCGGGCTCGTGGACGACGATCTCGTCGAACTCTCCAACTTGCACCGCCAGGTGGCCCACCGCACAGCGACGGTCGGGCGACCCAAGGTCGATTCCCTTGCCGAGGCGCTTGAGGCGCTGAACCCAGACGTACGGGTCAATCGACACCAGCTGCGTCTCACCGCGTCACATGCTGCCGAGCTCTTCGCTCACTACGACCTCGTGATCGACGGCAGCGACAATTTCGACACGCGCTACCTCACCGACGACGCGGCCCGGCTGCGCGGTCTGCCCGTCGTGTGGGGTGCGATTCAGCAGTACTCGGGGCAACTCAGCGTGGCCTGGCATCGCTACGGTGCGGGGTACCGGGATGTCTTTCCCGAACCCCCCGCCGAGGGGATGGACTGCGCCGGGGGTGGGGTCTTGCCGAGCCTGTGCGGCACCATCGGGTCGCTGCTCGCCACCGAGGCGCTCAAGCTCATCACGGGCCTCGGCGATCCACTGATTGGGCGCGTGTTGGTCTTCGACGCGTTGCAGGCGCGGATGCGCGAAATTCAGGTGCTGCCAATCGACGTGAGTGATCGGGAGGGCGCGCATGTCTGAAGCAGCGGTCGGGGCGGTGCACGCACGGGTCGTTGATACCCCACTCGACGAGACGGCGGTGCGCGCGGCGGTCGAACACCCGGAGTGCGGGGCCGTGCTCGTCTTCCACGGCGTCGTGCGCAATCACGATCAGGGCCGGGGGGTCAGCCTGCTCGAGTACCAGGCGCACCCCGAGGCGGAGCGTCTGCTTGCCGAGTGCGTCGGGGCGGAGCAGGAGCGCACCGGCGTGCGACTCGCGGCGGCCCACCGATTCGGCACCCTCGCCATTGGTGATGTGGCGCTGGTCGCCGCCGCCTCGTCGCCCCACCGGGCGGAAGCGTTCGCCGCGCTTGAGGCGCTGATCCACCGTATCAAGACCGAGGTGCCCATTTGGAAGCGGCAGTCGTTCGACGACGGGCCGAGCGAGTGGGTGGGGCTGTAGGGCTATCCGCCGATGTACGACATTTCGATGCGGGGCCGTGTCGATGCGTTGATCGTGGATCGGAGCTCCGAGTATCGGTCAGCTCGCAGCCCCCAGGTACCGGCAAGTGCCTCGCGCACGGCATCGTCGCCTGTGGAGTCGCGAAGGATGGCCCGGAGATCCACTCCCTCGGTGGCAAAGAGACAGGTGAACAGTTTGCCCTCGGGCGAGAGCCTGGCGCGTGAACAGGTGCCGCAGAAGGCCTGGGAGACGCTTGAGATGACGCCGATCTCACCGGCGCCGTCGACGTAGCGCCAGCGCGCTGCGGTCTCGCCCTCACGGGTCGGCGCGCTCGGCTCGAGCGGGTAGACGGCTGAGATTTGGCGCACGATCTCGGCGGAGGGCACCACGGCATCGAGATTCCAGCCGTTGGTGTTCCCGACGTCCATGAACTCGATGAACCGCAGGATCTGACCCGTTCCGCGGAAGTGTTCCGCGAGCGAAACGATCTCGTCGTCGTTCACACCGCGGGTGATGACCGTGTTCACCTTGACCGGGCCAAGCCCCGCCGCCGCCGCCGCGGTGATGCCGTCGAGCACCGCCGAGAGGGGAATGCGCACGTCGGCGATCCGCTGAAAGCGTTCCGGGTCGAGTGAGTCGAGCGAGACGCTCACGCGAGTGAGACCCGCGTCTTTGAGTGACTGGGCCTTCAGACGCAGCGCGGCGCCGTTGGTGGTGAGCGCGAGATCGAGCGGTCCTCCGCCCGGCGTACGCAGTTCCGCTAACCTGGCGATCAGTTCTTCGAGACCCGGGCGAAGCAGCGGCTCACCCCCGGTGAGCCTGATCTTCTCGACCCCGAGCGAGACGGCAGCTCGGGCGACCCGCAGAATCTCGTCAAAGCTCAGAAGCGCGGACTTCGGGAGAAACGCATAGTCGGCACCGAAGATGTCGCGCGGCATGCAGTAGACGCAGCGAAAATTGCAGCGATCGGTGACCGAGATGCGCAGATCGTGCAGGGGTCGGTTTCGGGCATCGCGTACCCCGACTGTGTCGGCCGCGCTCTGCGGTTCCCTCATCATGACCCCCTCGAGCGTCTCACCCTAACACCGGCGTTCAGAATGACCGCGAGGTCTTGCCGCCCAGCATCAGGAGCACGGTGAGTGAGGTGACGATGAGCACGAGGGAAAGGGCGAGCGCGACATCCTGGGTGACGCCGGCTCCGTTGAAGGCGCTGTAGATGGCGAGGGGAATGGTGCGCGTCGACCCAGCCGCATTGCCGGCGAACAGGGCGGTGGCACCGAATTCCCCTAAGGCGCGCGTGAAGCTGAGGATCACCCCGGCGATGAGTCCGGGCGCGATGGTCGGCAGGGTGACGCGGAACAGCACGACCAGGGGCGAGGCCCCGAGGGTCGCGGCGGCCTCTTCCGTCGCTGGATCGAGCGCGCGCAGTGACCCCTCGACGGAGATGACGAGGAACGGCAGAGCGACGAACACCTGCGCGATCACCACAGCCACGGTGGTGAACGGTATGCGTACGCCCAGCTCGGCGAGCGCGTCACCGAACACGCCGCCCCGCCCCAGCAGCGTGAGCAGGGCGAGACCGCCCACGAGCGGTGGAAGCACGAGTGGCAGCGTGATCAGGCCGCGCAGCACTCCCGACAGTGCGCCAGACGTGCGCGCGATCACGACAGCGAGGGGCACGCCGAGCACCACGCAGCAGATCGTCGCGATGGCGGCGGTCGCGAGGGAGAGACCGAGGGCACTGGCGGTCTCGGGAGCCACGAGGGTAGCGGGAAGCAACTGCCAGTCGATGCGCAGCAGCAGCGCGATGATGGGGAGCAGCAGCACGGCGGCACCGAGGAGCGCCGGGGCCACGAGTGCGGCGGGAATGCCCCGGGGGTCGATCGCCCGTGTGCGCGGGTTCATGCCGCGCCGAATCCGTGGTCGCGCAGCAGGGCCTGTGCGGAATTAGTGAGCAGGAAGTTCGCGAAGGCCCGCGCGGCCCGCGCATCTCGGGCACTGCCCAGCACGCCGACCTGGTACTCGGTTGCGGCCTCGTCCGCGCGGGTAATCGGCACACCATCGGCGGCATCTCCAGCGCTCCGCACATCGGTGCGGTACACGAGACCGGCGTCGGCGTGCCCGGCGGCGACCTTGCGTAGTACCGCGGTGACATTCTGCTCCTCGCTGGCGGCGCGCAGCACCACGCGGTCGCGATCGAGTAGCATCTGCGCCGAGCTCCCGCACGGCACCTCGGCGGCGCACATTACCACAATGGGCAGCACCCCGACCTCGTCGGGCTCGACGAGGTCGCCGAGCGACTGAATGCCCAGCGGGTTGCCGGGTGCCACCGCGATCACGAGCGCGTTGGTGGCGAAGGGCAGGGGGGGTGCGTCGAGCAGGCCCCCGTCTTCGACCTGCCGCATCGTGCGCTGATCCGCTGAAAGGAACACATCAACCGGAGCCCCGGCCATGATCTGCGTGGCCAGCAGGGCCGAACCGTCAAAGGTGGGAGCGGCAACCGAGTACTCCGGATGTTCGCGCTCGAACTCGGCCGCGAGCTCAGTAAAGACGGGCTCGAGCGAGGCCGCCGCGGCAATGTGGATCACCCCGCCTCCCTCGGTGCCAGCGGACGCGGGAGCCGGGCCACCCGCAGCGCACCCGGTGGCGGCCAGCGTGAGCCCCAGGGCGCACACCCTGAACGCGAGTGGCCAGCGGAGCATGATCTTCACCGTGCTACTGCGTGACCGGTCGGCCCACACCTACCGGTGTGTTCGAAGCCTCGAGGCGGATCACGACCGCCTTCGACACGGGCGTGTTGCTCTCGAGTGCGGTGCTGTCGAGCGGCACGAGCACGTTTGCCTCGGGAAAGTAGGCCGCCGCACAGCCACGAGCGGTGGGGAACGCGACGGTGCGGAAGCCGCGCAGCACCCGATCCGGTTCGTCTTTCCACTCGCTGAAGATGTCGACCGTTTGCCCGTCGTCGAGGCCGAGCTCGGCGAGATCGTCGGGATGCACGAAGATGACCGAGCGCCCCTTCTTGATGCCGCGGTAGCGATCGTTCAGGCTGTAAATGGTCGTGTTGAACTGGTCGTGCGAGCGCAGCGTCTGCAAGAGCAGCCGCCCGGGCGGGCAGGCGACCGGCTCGAGCTCGTTTACCGTGATGCGGGCCTTGCCCGTCGCGGTGTCGAATCTGCGCTCATCGCGCGGCCCGTTGGGCAGGATGAAGCCGTCACGCTGCCGGGTCTTCTCGTTGAAGTTTTCGCAGCCGGGAACCACGCGAGAGATGTGATCCCGAATCGTGTCGTAGTTGTCGATCATGCCGAGCCAGTCGATCCCGTGCCGATCGCCGAGCGTGGCGTGCGCCATGCCGGCGACGACCGCGATCTCCGAGCGCACCTCCGGCCCGATCGGCGGAATCTGTCCGTGGGAGGCGTGCACCGCGCACACCGAATCCTCGACGGTGATGTACTGGGGGCCGGCGCGCTGCACGTCGACCTCGGTGCGCCCAAGCACCGGCAGAATGAGGGCCTCCTCGCCCGTGACCACGTGCGAGCGATTGAGTTTTGTCGAGAACTGCACGCTGAGCCGCGCCTTGCGCATGGCGGCCTCGGCGAGGTTGGTGTCAGAGATGGCCCCGATCAGATTGCCGCCCAGCCCGACCCACACCTTGATCTGGCCCGCATTGAGGGCGCGGATCCCGTCGACGGCATCGACGCCGTGCTTGCGGGGAGGATCAAAGCCGAACTCCGTGCCGAGTGCGTCGAGGAACGAGTCGGGCATCTTCTCCCACACCCCCATGGTGCGGTCGCCCTGCACGTTGCTGTGCCCGCGCACGGGGGATGCGCCGGCACCGGGCTTGCCGATGTTGCCGCGCAGCAGCAGCAGGTTAATGATCTCCTTGATGGTGTCGACCCCGCGACGGTGCTGGGTGATGCCCATCGCCCACGCGATAATAACGCGGTCGGAGCTCATGTACCGCTCGGCGAGCTCGTCGATCTGGGCGCCCGTGAGGCCGGTGGCCTGCTCGACCTCGCGATCGTCGACCTCGGCGATGTGCGCAGCGAAGGCCTCGAACCCGTCGCAATGTTGCGCGATGAAGTCGTGGTCGAGCACCTGACCCGGCCGCTCCGCTTCGGCGGCGAGCACGCGCTTCGAGATCGCCTGCAGCAGCGCCATGTCTCCGCCGAGCCGGATCTGCAGGTACTGATCGGCGATGGCCGTGGGTTTCCCGACGTATCCGCGCAGCTTCTGCGGGTCTTTGTAGCCGATGAGACCCGCCTCCGGCAGCGGATTCACGGCGACGATCTTGGCGCCGTTTTCCTTGGCCTCCTGCAGCGCGGTGAGCATGCGGGGGTGATTCGTGCCCGGGTTCTGGCCCATGATGATGATGAGGTCGGACTCGAGAAAGTCGCTGTAGGCGACGGTCGACTTGCCGATGCCAACGCTGTATTGCATCGCGCTGCCGGTGGATTCGTGGCACATGTTTGAGCAGTCGGGGAGGTTGTTGGTGCCGAGCACTCGCGCGAAGAGTTGGTAGAGAAACGCCGCCTCGTTTGACGCGCGGCCGCTCGTGTAAAACGCCGCCTCGTCGGGGTGATCGAGCCCGTTCAGGCGCTCGGCAATGATGCGAAACGCGCTCTCCCAGTCGATGGGTGCGTAGTGATCTGAGTCGGCCGACTTATAGACGGGCTCGGTGATGCGCCCCTGCATCCCCAGCCAGTACTCGGTCTTGTCTGCGAGTGAGGTGAGCGAATTCTCGGCCCAGAAGGCACGCGGAATCTTCAGCGGGGTCGCCTCCCACGTCACCGCTTTCGCGCCGTTCTCGCAGAACTCGGCGAGCTTGCGGTGCTCGGGGTCGGGCCAGGCGCAACTCATGCAATCGAAGCCGTCTTTGTGGTTGATCTTGCTCATGAGCTTGAGCGTGCGGCCCACGCCCATGTTCTTGATGGCCGGCTCCATGGAGTGCAAGACCCCGCCGAGGCCTGCGGCATACTCCTTCGGCTCGGTGACGATCATGTCGGCGTCAGAGAAGTCCTCGTGCGGGGCGTGCGGGGTCATGGCGTGGGGGCCTTCCTTGTGGCTACGGGGTATCTGCGGTGACGGTCGAGACCGCAGTGAGGCGGGAATCTGCGGGAGCGAGGGAATCTGGGGAATATGACACTTCCTCGTGGCGGATCCGGTCGGGGCGACTGTACACGACCATCGAGGGCCCGCGAAGAAATCCCACCAGGGTGATCCCCGCCTCCTCGGCCAGGTCGGCGGCGAGCGAAGACGGCGCGGAGACGGCGGTGAGCATCGGAATGCCGGCCATCATCGCCTTCTGGGTGAGCTCGAAGCTTGCACGCCCCGAGACCATCAGCACGCACGAACGTGCGGGGATCCGCCCATTCTCAAGCGCCCACCCCACGACCTTGTCGACGGCGTTGTGCCGACCCACGTCTTCGCGCAGCACCAGCATCTCGCCGGTGACCCCATCGAAGAGCGCGGCGGCGTGCAGGCCCCCGGTGCGGTCGAAAATGGCTTGTTGCGCACGCAACGCCTCGGGAAATCGCGCGATGCGAGAGCTGTCGATCACGAGTGGATCATCGCCGACGGCGAAGTGCGACTGGGTACGCACGGCCTCGATGCTGGCCTTGCCGCAAATACCGCACGAACTGGTCGTATAGAACGATCGCTCGAGGCTCGGGTCGGGGGGAGCCACGCCGGGCGCAAGGCCGACGTCGAGCACGTTGAAGGTGTTGCCGTCGTCGACGGTCGCTCCCGCGCAGTAGCGGGCGGTCGCGTAGTGCTCGCGATGGTGGATCACGCCCTCGGAGACGAGGAACCCCGCAGCGAGCTCGAAGTCGTGGCCGGGGGTGCGCATGGTGATCGCCAGGGGACGGCCGTGCACCCGGATCTCGAGGGGCTCCTCGACGGCGAGCGAATCCGGTGCGACCCGGGCCGGTTCGCCGATCGTGAGACGAGTGACGCGGCGACGCGCGGCGATACGGGACATGGTACTTGGATAGCATCGATCACGGGGCGAGGCAAACGGACCCGCCTGTGAACGGACGGGATCGCGATCGTGAGAAGCGTGGCGGAGCACCTCGAGTGGATCCTGGCGCGCACGGAACTGCTGCCGGTGCGCGAGCTTCCACTTGCCGAGGCGCACGGTCTGACCCTCGCGGAGGCGGTCACCGCGCGTCACGACTTGCCCCTGTGGGATTCCTCAGCAATGGACGGGTACGCCGTGCGCGCCGCCGATGTGGTGGGCGCGACCGCCGAACGGCCCATGCCGCTGCGCGTCGTCGCCGAGGTTGCGGCGGGCAGCTCCGACGACCCGAGTCTGCGGCCGGGCGAGGCGGCCCGCATCATGACCGGGGCGCCGGTGCCGAGCGATGCCGATGCCGTGGTGCCCGTGGAGCTCACCCTGGGCGACCAAGCGGACAGCCCGTGGGCGCGAACCGAGGTGCGCGTGCTGCGCGCCGTGCCCGCTTTGGCGAACGTGCGTCAGCGCGGTGAGGATCGAAAGATCGGCGACTCGATGGCCGAGGACGGTGACGAGCTGGGCTCGCTGCGACTCTCCGCGCTCGCCGCAGCTGGGATCGACCGGGTGCTCGTGCGTTCGCGCCCGCGGGTGGCGGTTGTCGTGACTGGCTCGGAACTCGTGCCGCCGGGCCAGGCACCGCGGCGCGGTGAGATTCCGGAGTCGAACTCGCTCCTGTTGGTGGGCCTGCTGCGCGAACTCGGTATCGTGCCGCAGGAAGTTCGCGTGAGCCGCGACACGGTGGTGGGCCTGCGGCGCACTCTCGTCGAGCTCGGCGAACGGGTCGACGTGATCCTCACCACCGGCGGCATCGGGCCCGGCCTGCACGATGTGGTGCGGCTGGCCATTGAGGATGAGCCGGAGATCGAAGCGGTGCGCGTGGCGGTGAAACCAGGTCAGCCGCAATGCGCGGGGCGACTCCGCTCCGGCGCCTGGCTCTTCGCACTGCCGGGCAACCCGGTGAGCGCGGCCGTGGGCTTCGAACTGTTCGTGCGCCCGGCGCTGCTGGCCGCGCAGGGGCGCCGATCGAGCGCGCGGCTGCGCCTTCCCGCCATCGCGGCCGTCGGGTGGCGCGGTGCCGTGGGGCGGGCGCAGGTGCTGCCGGTGCGGCTCCGAGTGAGTGAAGCTGGGCTGGTGTGTGAGCCGACGGTCAACTCGCGGGCGGTCTCGCACGCGGTGGGCGGGCAGGGCGCAGCTGAGGGGTTCGCCTGGGTGCCCGAGCACGTGGGCGACGTTGACCCGGGCGACCCGGTCGAGGTGTGGCGGGTGGGCTCGTGGTAGGTCGTGCCACTGACGCGATCATCCTGGCCGGGGGTCGCGGGTCGCGCCTCGGCGGAATCGACAAGGCCGAGCTGATGGTGCGCGGCGAGCGGCAGGTGGATCGGGTGGTCGCTGCCGCACGCGAGGCTGGCGTCGGCCAGATCGTCGTGGTGGGCCCTGAGCGCTCCGGGCTCGACGGCTGCACGCTTGTCACAGAGTCGCCCCGCTTCGGCGGGCCGCTCGTCGCGCTCGCCGTGGGAATGTCTCCCATTACGGCCGGGTCGGTGCTGCTGCTCGCCTGCGACCTGGTGCACCCGGCGCAGGTGGTGGATCGCCTACTCGCTGAGGAGTGGCCCCCCGTAGGCGCGCAGGCCCTGGTGCTGCGTGACACGGAAGGCCGGCCACAGTGGCTCGCGGGCCGGGTCGATGCTGGCGCGCTGCGGGCAGGTCTTGTCGCGGCTGAACAGCGGGGCGAGCTTTTGGGGAGGCCGCTTCGTGACGCGTTCCGGTCGTTCGAGGTGCGGTTCGTGGACGCACCGGATGCGGTCGTCGCCGACATCGATACCCCCCAAGATCTTGCACGCACGAACACTGAGGAGACCCCCATGTCGAACCCCACGCACCTGCCGCCCGAGGCCCTGGAGGCCTGGCTGAGCACGGCAGCACAGGAGGTGGGCTTGGACGTGGCCGACGTGTCGATCGCGACGGTACTTGACCTGGCGCGCGACGTCGCCCACGGGGTCGCGCGGCCCGCAGCTCCGCTGACGACCTTCCTGCTCGGGCTTGCCTATGGCAGGGCCGCCGCCGGGCCAGACGCCGATGCCACCCTTGAGGAGCTCGCGGCGTCGCTCACTCGCCTCGCCGCCGACTGGGGCGACGCCGCGAGCTGATCCACTAGAGTTTCTCGCCGAGCACCCGGCGCACCGCGGCGCGCGAGAGCATGAGCACCACGATGAGGAGGGTCACGGCGAAGAACCCGCCCAGCTTGACGGCGCCGCCAAACACGAATTCGGTCAACCAGAGAATCGCGAACTTGCTCCCGGGAAGCAGCAAGACCAGCGTGCCGATCGAGATCAGCCGAGCGAGTACTGAATCGGCTCGCCGGAGCCTCTGCAGAGTTCGCTTCTTCGCCCAGGTGATGATCTCGAGCGCGAGTTTCATGAGGATGGCCGTCAAGAGGGTCAGGGAGAACGACTCGGAAATCACGTTCGGGAAGAACTGCACGTACAGGCCGAGCACCACGAGATATGCCAGCACATCGGCGAGGTCGACGGCACGTATCGCGGGTTGCTTCGTGGGCATCGGGTCTCCTCGCGATCGTCTCGGCACCGGGTCGAGGTGGTTTCGATCCTATGCTCTGACCCATCGGGAGATGCCCCGGTTTCAGTTCGGCTGCTCGACATAGACTCGGAGGCCAGTTCACACGCATCTCAATCGGAGGGCCGAGCCATGGCACACAACGAGAACACCAGCCCGACGAATGAAGCGAGCGAGGGTTTCTCGACGAAGGGCGCGTACGTGACCAGCGGGGCCGAATTTGATCGCGACACGAATTACATCGAGGATCGCATCGTCGCCGATCCCGATGCTGTGCGCGCACTCCCCGCGCCCCCGACATCGAAGGTCGGTTCGCTCGGATACGGGCTGAGCGAGGGTGCCGAGGCGTGGCCGGTGGAGCCGGGCCGGTACCGGCTTATCGCGGCGAACGCCTGCCCCTGGGCGAATCGTGCGGTCATCGTGCGCCGCCTGTTGGGCCTCGAAGACGTCATCTCGCTGGGGCGGCCTGGCCCCGTGCACGACGTGCGATCCTGGACATTCGATCTCGACCCCGGCCACCGCGACCCGGTGCTCGGAACCGAGCGGCTGCAAGAGAACTACTTCGCGCGATTCCCCGGGTACCCGCGCGGCATCACCGTGCCGGCGATCGTCGACGTTCCGACCGGCGGGGTCGTGACGAATAACTACCCGCAGATCACGCTCGACTTTTCGACCGAGTGGCGCGAGTTTCATCGCGAGGGCGCGCCGAATCTGCTGCCCGCGGGTGAGCTCGACGAGATGTGGCCGATCCTCGCGCGCATGTTCACGGAGGTCAACAATGGGGTGTATCGCTGCGGGTTCGCCGGTTCGCAAGATGCCTATGACGCCGCGTATGAGCGCCTGTGGTCGGCTCTCGATTGGCTTGAGGATCGCCTCGCCACGCGGCGCTTTCTCATGGGGGGCACGATCACGGAAGCCGATGTGCGCCTATTTACGACGCTCGCGCGCTTCGATCCCGTGTACCACGGGCACTTCAAGGCGAACCGCAACCGGCTCAACGAGATGGAGCATCTCTGGGGCTACGCACGGGATCTTTTTCAGACCCCGGGCTTTGGCGACACCACCGACTTCGTGCAGATCAAGCAGCACTACTACATCACGCACACGGACATTAACCCGACCAAGATCGTGCCCGCCGGGCCGGATCTCGCGGACTGGCTCGAGCCCCACGAGCGGCAACTTCTGGGCGGTGAACCATTCGGTGACGGCACCCCGCCCGGCCCTGTGCGGGAGAGCGAGCGGATCGCGACCGGTCACAACCCGCTGGTTCCCGCGAGTTAGGTCGGCGTTTGCTAGGTGCGCGGTGGCGGCGCCGACCCCGACCCCTGGTTGCGGTCGCGAGAGTGAGCCTTCCCCCAAACATGTCACATGAATGCGACAGTTAGCTATTTTGTTGCTTATTTGCGACACGATTTCTATCCTTGATGTATGAATGTGGGGCTTCAGCAGGTACTCGACGAATCTGCGCTCTCGCGCGCCCAAATTGCTGAGCGCGCCGGCCTCCATCGGGCCACGGTCTATCGTGCGGCCGAGGGCTCCACCGACTTGCGAATAGACACCCTTGAAGAGCTCGCGCTCGCATGCGGCATGGAGGTCGCTTTCTCATATCGGCCCGCCTCGGTGCCCGCGGCCGCGGATGCAGGGCGAGTGATGCTCGATGCCGACAGTCTTGACCCCACGTCCGCAGAGGTTATGACCTGGATTGAGCGTCTGAGGAGATACGCGGGTGAGAACCCTCTGCGAATCGCGGAGGAGGCCGGCCGGTACTCGTCGCTCCTCCATCGCCAGGGCGCGGTGAACATGGTGGGCGACTTCACCCCGGAACGACTCGCTTCTGCCGGATATGCCATTGGGAAAAACTGGGCGCTCTCTGGAGCCGTGGCGCTAGAAGCTATGGAGGCGGAGCTTCCAGCGGACGTGGTCTCCGTAATGTGGGTGAGCGATCCGCTCGCCGTGTCGCGGTTACTCTCAGACAGTGGCAGGGTCGCCCGCCGCGGTGCGAGCAGCGCAAATCTCATCCTCGCGACACCCACGTTCACCACACTGACGGGAATGGTGCCACTCGACGGCCTCCGCTTGGTGGCGCCGGTGCAGGCGGTGATCGACTGCGCGGGGCTCCAGGGGCCAACCAGGGATGCCGCGTTCGATGTTGCGAGGACCTGGTGATGGCTGAGGGAGGCAAATGGGCGGTAGGATCGGGCCCCTACAAGAAGCGCCCAGGAACCCGACCCTTGGGCTCGGCTGCCGCACCAGCGCAACAGCCTCACGGCGATCAACTGTCGAACTGCAGCATTTGGTGGGATGCCGCGAACATCGACTTTGGCAGGATTCCCGAGTCAACGGTCGAACGTTCCCGGCATCGGTTTCGCGAATCACTGCCAAACCTCATCTGGAATGCCGCAGCGCTGGAAGGCAACACGTTCACGCTTCCAGAGGTAAAGACCCTGCTTGACGGGGTGACCGTTGGCGGAAGGCCGCAGCGGGAGGCCAGCCAGATTCTCGCCCTTAGTGAGGGGTATTCGTTTGTCGACGATCTTGTTGGTGTGGAAAAATTCTTGCTCTCCAAGGAGATTTCCGATGCGGTGCATGGGCGCGTTGCCGTCCACGAGGCGATCGAGTCTGGCCACTTCCGAGGTGAGGGCCCAACTGGCGGGGGAGGAACCGTTCAGCTCGCTGGTGGGGGATACGTTGAGGGCTTCGAAGCTGGCGAGTCGGGAAGCCCGCGCATTGACCGGTACCGACGAACTATTGAGTATCTCGAAGAAATCTCCGACCCTCGTGAACGAGCTCTCGTCTACTTCGCCGCAGCGACGAGGCAGCAGTTCTATTTCGACGGAAACAAACGCACGGCGAGACTCATGATGTCCGGCGAGCTGATGACGCATGGATTCGAGGTGGTGTCAGTTCCGTTCGCTCGCAAGTTTGAGTTCAATTTGGCTCTCGACACGCTGTTCACCACAAGCGATGCCACACCACTTCTCTCGTTCCTGGTGACCTGCACCCAGCCAGGGTGATCGCACTCGGCCGCGGGAGCCTTCCACCGGGATCAGGGAGTTGGTCGCCGAACCTGCAACCTCCACAGCGAGGTGACCTCTCGGGCACGCGCGGCGTGGAGGAGGTCTGAGGCATCTGCTGCTCGCCCGTGGGTGGGGGTCGTGTCGAGCAGATCGATCACGCGAAGCCCGGCACGATCGATCGCGTCGAGCAACATTTGCCGGCTCCGGAGGCCCAGGAGTTCGGCGAGATCCGAGATGATCAGCCAGCCCTCACCATCGTCAGTGAGGTGGTGCGGGAGGCCCTCAAGAAACTGCAGCAGCATCTTGCTGCCGGGATCGTAGATCGCCGCATCGAGCGTGGTTGCGGCGCTCCCGGGAAGCCAGGGAGGGTTGCAGACGATCAGGGGCGCCCGTCCCGCGGGAAACATGCTGGCAAGGTGGGCCGCGGCCGATTCCCACATGCCGAGTCGAGCGAAGTTGTCGTTCGCGCAGTCCACCGCGCGCTGATGAATGTCGGTGCCCACGACCTTCTCCACACCGCGGTGCACGAGCACCGCGGCCAGCACCCCGGTGCCGGTGCCGATATCGAACGCGAGGCTTCGATCGTGCAGTGGTGCCCGGGCAACGAGATCCACATATTCGTGGCGGGTGGGCATGAACGTTCCGTAGTGGGGATGGATCTTGGCACCCAGCGCGGGCACATCGACCCCGGCCACGAACCATTGGTACGCGCCCTGCACTCCGCTCAGCTCTTGCAAACTCACCACGGCTTGGCCCTCGCCAAAGCGAGGTTGCTCACCATACCCAAACTGCACCGCCGCACCGATCTCAGGCGCCCGGGGCAGGGGGAGCGTCGCAACCCCGGTCGCCTCATCAAACGTGAGGGGCACCAGCAGCAAAGACAGCATCCGTGACCGTTGGGCTCTGGCCTGGCGGATCCGGTAGAACTCCTCCGCGTCGCTCGTGACTGGCCGGGCCACCGTTCCCCGTCCGCTTTTAGATAGCCGCCGATCGATCGCGCTCAGTATCTGTTTTGCGTTGTGAAAGTCGCCCAGCCACAGCATCGCGGTGCCCTGAGCCGCGTACCTGACCGCCTGCGCGGCGGTGAGCCGGTCGTCGACCACGACCAGGTGTTTGGGCGCTGGCCGGGAGTTTGCAGACCACCATGAGGCGGAGTGCCGCACCCCGAGGTGCTCCCACGTGAGCGGTTGAATTGCGGCAGCGGGCTCCCCGGTCATGTGACACCAACCTCACTCGATCGCGCCGCTAGAGCTGTTGCTCCCGGCTCACGTGTGACCCGACCGTAGCCGCTGATTGCATCCAGCCTACCGAGGACGCGGGGCCTGGCACGGACTCGAACCGGTTCCTCGAGGAGCCGGTTCCGGTGGCCGTCGCCGCCTGGCGTGCCCCACCACGGGGAGAAGGCTCTCATAAGTTCGTGCGGTCGAACTTCGAAACGTAGCTCCCACGAAGTATGTGCTAACTTGACATGCATCGCCGCCCCAATCCGTCGCGGTGGGGATGCACAGCTGAGGAGATCGAGGTGCCCGCCACTACCAGTCCCGCTGCTCCAGCGAAGCCCGAGCGTGCGCTCTTCCGACTGCTTGGCCCGGCGTTCGTCGCCGCTGTTGCATATGTTGACCCTGGCAATGTGGCGGCGAATCTCTCGGCCGGTGCGAAATACGGCTATCTGCTGGTGTGGGTGCTTGTTCTCGCCAATGTGATGGCGGTGCTGGTGCAGTACCTTTCGGCAAAGTTTGGACTCGTGACCGGCAGGAGCTTGCCCGAGCTGCTGGGCGAGCGGATGCCCCGTCGCGGCCGACTCGCCTTCTGGGTGCAAGCTGAGGCCATCGCGATTGCCACCGACATCGCCGAGGTGATCGGCGGCGCGCTCGCGCTCTACATTCTGTTTGACCTCCCGCTCGTTCTTGGCGGCCTCATCGTGGGTGGGGTGTCGATGGCGATTCTCTCGCTTCAGCGCTCGAGCCAGCTTCGTTTCGAGCGAGTGATCATTGGTTTGCTGGCGATGATCGCGATCGGCTTTGTCGCGGGTCTGTTCTTCAGCCCCCTTGACTGGGACGGGGTTGCCAAGGGGCTCGTGCCGCGCTTCGCGGGCACAGAGACGGTGCTGCTCGCGGCGAGCATGTTGGGTGCGACCGTCATGCCGCATGCCATTTATCTCCATTCGTCTCTGGCGCGGGATCGACACGGGCACGAACTCGATCCTGTTCGCCTCGCCCGGCTGTTGAAAGCCACCCGCTGGGATGTCGTGCTTGCTCTCTTCGTCGCGGGGGGTGTCAACCTGGCAATGCTTCTGCTTGCGGCCGCCGCCTTGCCGGGCGTTGAAGGTACCGACACGATCGACGGAGCGGCGGCTGCAATCAGCGCCAGCCTCGGCCCGGCGATCGGCGTGATCTTTGCAATCGGCCTCCTTGCGTCTGGCCTTGCATCGACATCAGTCGGCGCTTACGCGGGCGCTGAGATTATGGGCGGGCTGCTGAAGACGCGGATCCCCATGCTCGTGCGCCGCCTCATTACGCTCACGCCGGCCCTCCTGCTGTTGGCTGTCGGGGTCGATCCGACCTTGGCTCTCGTGCTGAGCCAAGTTGTGCTCTCGTTCGGCATCCCGTTTGCGATCGTGCCGCTCATCTGGTTCACAAGCCGACGAGAGGTGATGGGCGAGCACGTGAACCCCGTCTGGCTGAAGGTTGCGGGCATCGTGACGGCGATCCTGATCGTCGCACTGAACCTCGTGCTGCTGGGGCTCACATTCAGCGGACGGGCGTGATGCAGGGAGCTGTCGTTGGTCACGGTGTGCTGCTGGTAGACAGCACTCGATGCATCACGTCTTGAATCGTGAGTACGTACTGAGTGGATCCCGCCCCACCGACGACCGCAAGTTGCACCTGCGCTTCCCGCATTTGTCGGAGGAGTTCGTATACCGGGAGATCTGGTTCGACCTGAAACACCGGGCGACCGTAATCTGTGGCGGGGGCATCTTGCGGCGCAGTCAAGGTGTCGCGCACATGAACTACGTGCGTGAAGGTGCCGTCCTCATCTGCGACCAGGATTCGAAGGTGCCCACTGCGACGAGACTCGTCTTGCACATCGGCCACCGTGGCAGAGTCTGGCACTGCCGATGCTGTTTGGCCTCTCTGCACGATGTCTGAAGCGGTGGTGCTTTGGAGGCGAATGACTTCGGAGATCTGGGCTTGGAGCTCCAGCTCGAGTGCACCCACTTCAGCCGAGTGCTCGACCAGTTGACGGATGGTGTCTGCATCGCGGCCGCCCACCGCGGCACGTTCAACCGGGGTAACCCCGGATCGTGCGACGAGTGCGTTCGCGATGGAGTTCACCCAGGCGAGGAAGGGCCGCAGCGGCCAGAGAAAAATCCTCGCAGGGATACCGATGAGCATTGCTGCAGTCTCCGGGTGCGCGATCGCCCATGATTTGGGGGCCATTTCGCCGATGACCAGGTGCAGGAACGTGACGATGAGCAGTGATGCCGCAAAGGCGATCCCGCCCGAGAGCCACTCTGCCAGCCCCCACGACATGAGCACCGGACCGAGCCAGTAGTCAATTGCAGGCTTGGTCACTGCGCCGAGCGCAAAGGTGCACACCGTGATGCCAAGCTGTGCGGCGGCGAGCATCAGGGTGAGTTCGTTCATGCCGCGAAGCGCGGCACGGGCGGAAGCTCGCTGGGTGGCTTCACTTTCCAATCGGTGGCGTCTCGCCCCCATCAGAGCAAACTCGATCACCACGAAGAACGCGCTCAACACGATGAGGAACACGGTGACGAGAAGCACGATCCACCCGTTCATGAGTCACCCTTTTCGGCTGAATCACGCGTGTCGGTCTCTGGGTTCACGCGTTGTGGCGTCTCCTCAAGAATCTCAACGATCACACTCGAGGGGATATGTCGCTCAATTTCGACCACCTCAGCGACGAGGATACGAGAGAGGTCTCGACCTTCTGCGAGGTCGGCCCCGGTCTCATCGAGGGGCACCCGAACGACCGCCCCAATTTCGAGGAGATCGCCGTGGGTGGCGATCAAGAGACCTGCCAGTGTCTCGAAGTCTCCCGCCGGGAGATCATGACCGAGGAGTCGTTCGAGTTCGTCAATGTGCAGGGACCCCTCTACGCGCCATCGGTCGTCAGAGAGCCGGAAAACAGCGTCTGACTGGTCGAGGTCATGCTCGTCAGTGACGTCGCCCACGAGTTCCTCGCCGAGGTCTTCAAGAGTGAGGACTCCAGCGAATCCGCCGTACTCGTCAATCACGCAGGCGAGTTCGTTTGCAGATTCCGTCAGGCTGCGCAGCGCATCAGGCAGCTTCATGAGCGAGGGGATCACCAAGGGGGTTCGCATGATCTCGACTACGGGCCGCGGATCGTCCGGCGCGCAGCGGAGGACATCTGCGAGATGAACGACACCGATCGGATCGTCATTCCGATCTACTACCGGATATCGGGTGTGGGCTTCTGCCATCAGGGTTCGGGCGAGAGCGATTGAAGTGTCGGGGGTAAGAGAGTCCGACTGTGATCGAGATACCATCGCGTGTTCAACATCGCGATTGGGAAAGTCCAAGATTCGATCCAGGAGCATCGAGAGATCTTCGGGAAGATCCCCGCTTTGGCGGGATCCTTCCACAATGTGTTCAAGGTCTTGCGCAGACGCACTGCTGTCAAGATCGTGCACGGGTTCGACCCTGATGAGCCTGAGAAGCGCATTCGAGGCTCGGTCGAAGAAGGCAATCAGCCAACCAAATACTGCCAGGTACACCAGAGTCGACTGCGCAAGCGCCCGTGCTAATGGAGTCGGGTTCGCGATGGCCAAGTTCTTGGGAAAGAGCTCACCGAATATCATCTGAAATACCGTCGCGAACACCAGTGCGATGACAGTACCGACCGCTATTCCTGTGGTTTCGCCAACTCCGACCCCGCCGAGGAGTACCCCGAGTGACTCGCCCACGAGAGGCTCCGCAACGTAGCCGACCATCAGGCCCGTCACGGTGATCCCTAACTGAGCACCAGAAAGCATGAATGAGGTGCGATCTGTCACCTTCAGCGCCCGTCTAGCAGCCCTGTCGCCACTTTCTGCACGAGCTCGCAACGTCGAGCGGTCGACCGACATGTACGCGAATTCTTGGGCCACGAAATACCCATTTGCCGCAACGATCAAGACGACTACTGCCAAGCCAAGGAGCAGTAGCAAGGCAGAGAGCATCATGGTCCACACGCAACTTCTGCCAGGCCCCGAGTACTCGTGCTTTCGCGCAGCAACTCACTGTGGGGAAGCACGGAGGGCTCGTCTGCTATCTGAATCGGTTTCGGTAGGTCCACGAGCTGGACTTCGCCTCCTATGCGTCGGGTTTCTGGGTTAAGAGACTACTGTTTCTTGATCTCGCAACGCTGAGACTTAGGCTGTTCCAGGAGAACTGATCCGTGTGATCATGCGGGAGGTGCGCCATCGTGCCCGTGGGATTGTGCCACTGCGCTCTTATCGAACCGGGATCGTGCGGACTGTTTTCCCGTATTCGCGTGCGGGTAACCGCCCTACAGCTCGATGGGCGGGGGCGGTTCCGTCTCGGCAACCTCGGGGTGACGAGCCAGGTTGACAATGGCGGCGACCAGTCCGCCCCACAGCGTGAGGATGGCGATGGTCATCATGACGATGGCGGTAGGTGTCATGAGCGTTCTCCCTTATTCGCCGGATCGAACACCGGCACGGCAGTGGTCTCCGGATCCGGAGCGTAATCCTCTGTGATGAGGAACTCGTCATACTCGGGATCGTCCTTGGCGCGCGAGCGCCCGCTCCACGGCAGGAGCGACAACAGGATCGCGAGCGTGATGAGGGCGATCACCATGCCCCAGCCAAAGACGGCGAGGAACCAGTTTGGGTATCCTCCGTATGGTTCAGAGATCTTGGCGATCAGTTCGGTGATGAACAGGTAGCCGAGCACGATCGGTGCGAGCCCTGCAACGAGCAGCTTCCACAGCAAACCGAGGCCAAAGCTGGAGCGTTCATTGAGGTGGGCCTGCAGCGTCGGCAGCTTGTGCAGCAACCAGGCGACGACGATGACGGCGACGAGCGCTACCGCCATGATGCCAAAGGAATTGACAAAGGCATCCGTGGTGTCGAGTACCGCCAGCGCCGTGGTCGTCGAGAAGAGCCCCGTGGAGACGATTGCCAGTGGAATGGACGCGGTGAGGGTCGTGCGAACGCGCGACCAGCCGAGCTTGTCTTGCAGCGCGGCGACGACGACCTCGAGCACCGAAATGAGTGAGGTGATGCCGGCAAAGACGAGCGCGCCGAAGAACAGCACGCCGATGATCGCTCCTCCGGTCGCCTGCGAGACGATCGTGGGGAAGGCGATGAACGCGAGGCCGATGCCGGAGGTTGCGACCCCGGCGACATCCGTCGACTGCGCCTGCGCCATGAACCCGAGGGCCGCGAAGACCCCGATCCCTGCGAGGATCTCAAAGCTGGAGTTGGCGAAGGCGACGACCAAACCTGAGCCGGTGAGGTCGGTCTTGCGCTTGAGGTACGAGGCGTAGGTCACCATGATGCCGAAAGCGATGGAGAGCGAGAAAAAGACATGTCCGTAGGCCGATGCCCAGACGCCGGGATCGGCGAGGGCCTCCCAGTTCGGCGTGAAGAAAGCGTTGAGGCCGTCCATCGCTCCCGGCAGGAAGAGTGACTGCACGACGAGAATGACGAACATCGTTGTGAGTAGCGGCATGAGTATGGAGTTGACACGGCCGATGCCGCGCCGCACCCCCAGGACCATGATCACAATGACCACGAGCCAGACCACGACGAGTGGGATGCCTACTTGCGGCACAAACGTCGTCGATACACCGCTGTCTGAGACATCTCCCATCTGCAGGAAGTCGGTGAAGAAGAAGTTCTCCTCATTGCCCGCACCCCAGGCGAGGCGCGCTGAGAACCAGGTGTACATCGCGGCCCAGGCGATGATGACCGCGTAGTACACCGCGATGATGGCGCAGATGAGTACCTGCCACCATCCAAGCGGCTCAGCCGCGCGGTGCATCCTTCTGAACGCGAGTGGTGCTGATCCGCGGAACCGGTGTCCGATCGCGTAGTCGAAGAAGAGCAACGGGATGCCGGCGGTCAGCAGGGCACACAGGTACGGGATGAGGAATGCACCGCCACCACCCTCGTAGGCGACGTAGGGGAAGCGCCAGATGTTCCCCAGGCCGAGGGCCGAGCCGATTGCCGAGAGGATGAACACGTTCCGTGAGCCGAATGCCTCGCGCTTGCGAGGCTGCGTCGATACGGTCGCCATGACGAAAACACTACCCCCGCGCGACCGGAGCCGACGCGGCGTGCTCGGAGCGTGTGATCCGGGTTGACCGCCCGGTTCGACGCGACGACCCGTGGAGTTGGGACAGGGCTCCGTGTCGCAGAAGGAGGCACGGCGTTTCACTCGGAACGGAGAACATCACATGAAGTGCTACCATCTGATGAAAGTAAGGGTGTCCTAAGTTTTGGCGTCCAAGCTTTTTAATCCTGACTCACTAATCCTCGGAGTATTCTGATGCCACTCAAGCGTTCTCTCTCCATGCTCGCACTCACTGCGACCGCAGCAGCCCTCCTCGTGGGGTGTAGCTCGAATTCACCTGAAGCGCCCGAAGCCGCAACCGGCGAGAAAGTAAGCGACGGGGAATTCACGCTCTACTCCGGTCGCAACGAAGAACTCGTACAACCGCTGATTGACATGTTTGAAGAACAAAGCGGGATTGCCGTAGATGTGCGTTATGGCGACACGGCCGAACTCAGCGCCCTGCTCATGGAAGAAGGCGAACAGACCCCGGCTCAGGTGTTCCTTTCGCAGGATGCCGGCGCTCTCGGCGCATTGGCGGACGGCGGACTGTTTGCCACGCTGCCCAGAGAAATCACCGAACGGGTGACACCCGGATTCACGTCAACCGACGATATGTGGGTTGGAGTGACCGGACGTGCTCGTGTCATTGTCTTCGATAGCAACGAGCTGAGCCCTGCGGATGTGCCGACGAGCGTTGATTCTTTCACGGATCCAGTCTGGGCGGATCGCTTGGGGATCGCGCCTGGAAATGCGAGCTTCCAATCGTTTGTGACTGCCTATCGGGAGCTAAACGGTGAATCGGAAGCGGACGAATGGGTGAAATCCATTGCGGCGAACGAGCCTCAGTTGTTTGATAGCAATGGTGCAATTCTGTCTGCAGTCAACGATGGGGTGGTTGATGCTGGCTTGATCAACCACTACTACTGGTTCAGACTCGCGTCGGAGCTTGGGGAGTCAAACATGCGGGCACAGCTCGCGTTCCCCGAAGCTGGTGATGCCGGATCCATCGTTAATGTGACGGGGGCTGGGATCCTCAGTTCGGCATCGACTGATGCAGATGCGCTGGAGTTCATCGACTTTCTTCTTTCGCCTCGGGCGCAGGAGTATTTCGTTGCAGAAACCTTCGAGTATCCGCTCATCGAAGGGGTGGCTGCCCCAGAAGGCCTTCCGGGCCTCGACACATTAGTGAACCCCGAACTCGATCTCGGTGACCTGAAGAGCCTTGCTGCGACGCAAGAACTGCTTCAGAAATACGGTCTCATTTAACCTGCAGTCGCGTTCCCGAAACCGTGATGCTGCCGTCGGGGAAGAGTAGCCGCCAACAACGGTCAGCTGTTGGGCGGGCACCAGCCTGGTTGATCATCGCCGCCGCAGTGTGCGCCACTGCGGCGGCGATACCGTTGGCGTACCTGTTTGTCCGCATCGGTGATGCTGGTATCAGGACGCTTGTCGACACGCTCTTCCGGGAGCGCGTGCTGCAGCTTGCACTCAACTCAGCAGCTTTGACCGTGGCAGTGACCGTCACCTGCTTCGGGCTTGGGGCCACTATCGGGGTTGTTGTGAGCCGGATTCGACTTCCGGGAGGATCAGTCTGGTTGTTCTTGTCCGCGCTCCCGCTGGCAGTCCCTTCCTATCTTGCAGCCTACGGATGGTTGGTCTTTGCCCCAGGCCTCAACGGATTTTTTCCGAGCTGGCTAGTCATGACGGCAGTCTGCCTTCCATACGTGGTACTACCAGTCTCAGCAGTTTTGCGAGGACCTTCCAACGACGTGGAAGCGGTCGCCCGAACTCTTGGCAGAGGGCCAATCGGAGCCTTTCGTGTGGCAACTTGGCCCAGGGTACGACCTGCGGCGACGGCCGGGGCTCTCCTGGTTGCGTTATATACGCTCTCGGAATTTGGAGCCGTCTCAATGCTGCGGTACCAAACTCTCACGTGGGGAATTAAGTCTGCCTACGGTTCAAGCTTCGATCGAAATCAAGCCGCCTTGTTGGCACTTGTTCTGGTCATCTTTGCTTTGTTGATTGTCGCTTCGGAGAGACTGACGCGTCGCCAGGCTGTGACTGTTGCGGGCCGAAAACCCGATATGAAGCCGGTGAGAAACGCCTGGGTACCGATCCTGCTTGCTCTCGTGCTAGCGCCTCCTGTCATTGGGGTCGGCGTCCCGCTGTCAGGGCTTTTGCTGCAGCTGACTGATGCGGAGACCCTTCGGGAGATTGACGGCCCGCGATTATTCGGCGCGGTCGGAGCGACCATCCTGCTTGCGGTTGGGGGCGCTTTCTTCGCAGTAGTCCTCGCCCTTCCGATCGCAGTTCTTTCGGCACGTTTTCGTGGTCGTATCGTCTCAGTTATCGAGTCTGTTGGATACCTGGGCCATGCGTTGCCCGGTATCGTCGTTGGTCTCGCGCTTGTATTCTTTTCTTTATCGGTTGTGCCGTATCTGTATCAAACAGTCGTTCTTCTGGTGTTTGCGTATGCGGTACTGTTCATGTCGAAGGCGATCGGATCGACTAGAAGCGGATTGGCCGCAGTGCCGCAGAGCTTGATTGACGTCTCGCGGACGCAGGGTCTCTCTCCGCGGGTGGTCTGGCAGCGGGTAACATTTCGGCTTGCCGCCCCGGCAATTGGTGTAGGTGCACTTCTTGTCGGTATCGCAGTTCTCAAAGAGCTACCTGCAACACTTCTTCTTCGGCCGACCGGGGTATCTACGCTCGCCGTCGAACTGTGGAACCGAACTTCGGTGTTGGAGTACGGTAGCGCAGCCCCGTTCGCGGCGGCGCTGGTGTTCCTCACAGCAGTGCCTACCTACCTATTGTCTGGCATTCGAAATTTGGCGAAGGAGAAACCGTGAGCTGGGTCAGGATCGACGGCCTCCATGTGAAGTACGGACACCAATCGGTCCTTGACGGGATCAACCTCGATATCCCGAGCGGCAAAATTACCTCAGTGCTCGGTCCCAGCGGTTGCGGAAAAACCACACTACTGCGATCAATCGCGGGTTTACTTCCAGTCTCAGAAGGAACGATTGAAGTGGCAGGGTCGCTCGTGTCATCTGCGAAAGTGAGCGTGCCTCCTGAACGTCGTGGAATTGGGTGGGTGCCCCAGGATGCGTCACTCTTTCCTCACCTCAGTGTGGGCGATAATATTGGGTTCGGGTTACCCAAAGGTCCTTCTCGGTCCGCCAGGGTAACTGACCTCGCTGAACTGGTCGGTCTCTCCGAACTCTTGGAACGGTCTCCCTCCCAGCTCTCCGGTGGACAGGCGCAACGAGTTTCTCTCGCCCGAGCACTAGCACCCCGGCCATCCGTGGTGCTACTGGATGAGCCGTTTGCAGCCCTTGACCCGATGCTCCGGGTGGCCTTGCGAAGAGAGGTCTTCGATCTGCTTCGAGTTCAAGGATCAACCGCGCTTCTGGTGACTCACGATCAGGAAGAAGCCCTCTCTCTTTCAGACCACATCACTGTCATGATGGGCGGGCGGATCTTGCAGCGGGGAACTCCCCGCGAGGTGTACGAGCGTCCGGCCACGTCGTGGGTTGCACGGTTTGTCGGCAGCACCGTGGAACTCTCAGGCCGATGGGGAGTCAACTCGGTGAGTTGCGGCCTTGGTGAACTCCCCGCAGTTCTGATGGACGAGAGCGTGAGACAGGGCGACGAGGTGCGGGTGGTGCTCCGTCCGGAGTGGATCGAGCTGGATCCATCCGGAGTTGAGGCGGAAGTCACTTCGGTCTCGTACGCCGGACATGATGCGCTCCTAGAGGTGCGACTTCGCGGTGGCAGTCAAGCCCGAACCCGGGTCGTAGCAACACATCTCCCTCGCGTAGGGGATCGGGTGGGACTCTCGGTGCGACGGGCAGCGCTCGCGTATCGCTAAGTCGGGTAATACTGGCTTCGCATCTAGCCCCCAAAGGGATGATGCCGAAGTTCTCGGTACAGCGCCGAAGACACGAGGGTCTTTATTCGGATCGGCGTCTGCGGCCCACTTCAGGCATCTTCCGGGATTGCAGTCAAGCCGAAAAGTGATTCGATCGCTGAATAAGCCCTCTCGGCCTCACCAGCTCGCCCGAGTTCCCGCACCCGCAAGGAAGGCGCGTGCAGCAGTCGACCCGCGAAGTGTCGAAGTGCTGCTTCAACGCTCGCCGGGTGACCAGGGGCGGCAGGGCAAGACTCCGCTGCGTTGCACGCTGAGGATTTTGCCCGCTGAATTTCGTCGTTGAGGATTGCGTGAACGTGTTCTCGTAAGGCGACAAGAGCGGGCACTGCGTCGTGTTCAGCGCGGAGCGCGGCGTATTCGTTCACCGCTTCTTGGACGATTCCGCGGGCTTCAGCCTCAGCGCTGAGCTCCTCAATCGGGGCGTGTTTTGCGATGATTTCGAGATCCAGAAGCTCGACACCAGGGAGCCGGACTACTTCTGGATCAACGTTTCGTGGCACTCCAAGATCGATCACGAGACGAGGTTGAACGATGGTCGAAGTGTAGGGTCGGCCACGCAACGACCCGCAGTACGGGCCGCGGGCGAGTCGCTGCGTCTTCTCAAAGAGCTCTAAAGCAAGGATCGGTTCTTTCGCGAGACTTGTCGTGATGATGAGGTCAGCTTCCGCTACTGCGGCCTCGAGTTCAGAGCCCTGTATTGCACGAATCTCATGTGAACGGGCGAATTGTTCAGCGCGCCCGGAAGGTGAGTAAACTGCAACATCCGTAGCGCCCCGAGCGCGAAGAGCCGCAAGGCTTGCCCCGGCGTACGTTCCTGTGCCAACTAACAGGATCCGTGCGGTTGACCAGTCACCAATCCGGCTTTGAGCCATAGCGAGTGCAAGCCGCACAAGAGACCGACCCGCCGTTTGAACGCCCGTTCGGTGCTTGATGTCTCGCGATGTACGGGCGGCGAATTGGAAGAGCCGTTCGAGCTCGCTCGTCGTTGAACCGGCTCCACGTGCTTGCTCCAGGGAGCGACGCACCTGGCCAGCGATCTCGCCTTCTCCCACCACCACCGATTCAAGTCCACCAGCGACGGAAAACAAGTGCTCGGCTGCGTCAAGATCAGTATGAACCCGGGCTAGGGAGCGAAGCTTCTGTGAATCTACGCCGGTGATTGCTGCAATTCGACTGAGAGTCAAGTCCACCCGATCGGAAGAGGGGACATCCAAGTAGGCCTCAAAGCGGTTGCAGGTTGCCAACACGACAGATCCAGTTGAGATGGTTGGATCAGAAAGCGCCTCGACCAGCGGTTGTGTGTGGTGCTCAATAGCACCGAGGAGATCAAAATCGATCCGATGATGGTCGAGTGAAAGGCAAACTAACACTGTTGCTCTCCGAAGGTGTGCAGAGCAATCCATCCACCAGAAGAATCTGGAACGGCTCGATTTATTGCATCAACAGGGACGCGTGAGTTTTGCGCATTCATCAGATGACTAGGGTAACATCACCAACGATGAACACTTTATCAGCCTCACATCCGCTATCAGATGGACGGACTTCAACTTCTCCGTTGGTGCAAGCGCTCCATGGTTTCCGGCCTGATCGTCTCCCAGTCTGGTTTATGCGCCAAGCCGGTAGATCTTTGCCCGAATACCGGAAGCTTAGGGAGGGCACGAGCATGCTTGACGCATGCTTGGATCCGCAGCTCGCCGCAGAGATAACGATGCAGCCTGTCCGTCGACACGGGGTAGACGCCGCGATCTTTTTCAGCGACATCGTCATCCCTTTGAAACTCGCCGGGGTAGATGTCGAGATCGTTCCTGGTCGTGGACCGGTGTTCGCGAATCCCATCCGGACTGCACGAGATGTTGCCCAGCTCAGAGAAGAGCACCCCGCAGAGCGGCTTCGCCAGGCGATGACGCCCATTCGGGAGACGGTTCAGTTGCTCATCGCTGAGCTGGAGTCCACACCCCTCATCGGGTTTGCCGGAGCCCCCTTCACTCTTGCTGCCTACCTTGTAGAAGGCGGTCCTTCGCGGGACCATCTCCAGGCTCGATCGCTCATGCACACCGATCCCATTGCTTGGCGAGATCTGCTGGCATGGGCAGCGGAACTGAGCGGGGTGTTTCTCGAGGGTCAAGCTCACGCGGGTGCCAGCGCTGTGCAACTCTTCGATTCTTGGGCCGGTTCGTTAAGCGTGCAAGACTATGCGGCTCATGTTGCTGCGTCTTCGATGCACACGCTCGAGGCGGTGCGCGAGCTTCACTATGTCGACCCGCAAGGGGACGGCTACTCAACACGCTCCCTCCCGCTCCCAACTGTCCACTTCGCAGTGGGTGCGGACCATCTGCTGCACGAGTTTGCGAAGTTGGAGACCAGCGCCATTGGCATCGACTGGCGGATACCGCTGGATGAAGCGAGCCGTCGACTCGAAGACACGCGAACATTGCAGGGAAACTTGAACCCCGCGCTGCTTTTCGCGTCGCCCGAGGCGCTTGAGTTCCATGTCAGAGAGGTCATTGATCGCGGAAGGCGTGCACCCGCTCATATTCTGAATTTGGGGCACGGGGTGCCCCCAGAGACCGACCCGGCAGTACTTACCAGGGTGGTTGAACTCGCCCATGCATACTGACTCACCCCATCGGGTTGCCGTCGTGGGTGGCGGTATCGCCGGACTCGTTGCATCCTGGGAGCTTGCACGCGCCGGGATGAAGGTCGACCTCTTCGAGCGAGATCAGGTTCTCGGCGGCAGAATCAGCAACGGCGAGCTCGGCGGATCACACTACGATCTGGGCGCCGAGTCATTTGCGACACGTGGCGGCGGGGTGCAGCGGTTAGTCGAGGATCTTGGGCTTGCAGGGCGAATCCAAGCCCCCCTCACGCGGCGGAGTTGGGTCCTTAACGCAGGGGCTGCCTCGCCGCTGCCTCCGGCCGGTGCGATCGGAATTCCGGTTTCACCATTAGGCATTGAAGCTCGGCGCATCCTGGGTTTCGCAGGAGCGCTCCGCTGCGCAATAGAGCCACTTCTGCCGCGTCGCATTGGCGCTCAGGCGTCCACCATCGCCGATTTGGTGGGTGCGCGCCTCGGTTCGAAAGCGCTTTCTCGCCTTGTTGCTCCGGTAGTTCGGGGAGTCTATTCCACAGATCCAGCAGCTCTTCCGCTGAGTGCGGTTCCAGGCCTGGAATCTGCGTGGCGTGCGCGCGGCACTCTCCGAGCTGCCGCTCGAGCGCAGCGGGCGAGCAACCGGTCAGCAGGCGGCGCGGTTGCCGGCCTGTCTGGGGGTCTCGGGGTGCTGGTGGCGCATCTCGAGAATGAGCTTCAGCAATTTGCAGTGACGGTGCACCGCGGGGCTCACGTGAGCGCGGCTCGAGAAACCACTGACGGAATCCGTCTTGAAACGCAGGCAATGGGTGATGCTGAAACCTATGATGCCGTTATTCTCACTGTTCCACTCGAGGAGGGTGTTGCGCAACCGGTTCAGGGCGATGCGCTGACTCGGTCGGGGAGCTTTGATGTTGCACGAGACGCTCAACCCGCAGAAGTTGAGGTTGTCGCCTTGTTGCTTGATGACAAGAGGCTGAATTCAGCACCTCGAGGTACGGGGGCCTTGGTGGCAAGTGAAGCGCAACAGGGTCCATCGCCGATTCGTGCGAAGGCGCTTACCCACGCATCGGCAAAATGGCAGTGGCTCGACGAGGAACTTCCACCCAATCATCATCTCATCCGCTTGTCATACGGGGAGTTTCAGGGACGAAGCTCTCGGAATCTGGATGCATGCACGATCGGTCTTGACGATGATTCAGTCCGGAGTATTGCTCGCACCGACGCCAGCAGAATCCTCGGGATTGATATCGAAGAGTCGAGCATCGTCGGTATGGCTCGTCAACGGCATACCATTCCACCGCGGCGAACTTCCTTGGTGACTGATGGGCCACGAAACGAACCCACCTCTGGGCTTTTCTCCGCTGGAGAATGGGTATCCGGTACCGGACTTGCCGCCGTAGTACCGTCTGCTCGACGAGCAGCGAACGACTGCCTCTCTCACTTGTCAAGTCCCAATACCGTGACTGCCAAGAACGGAGATCAACCCGGATGACCAGAATAGCCAGCCTCACCGCTTCGCGATGGAGTAGGTGTGAAGAGACTTCGTTCTCTAGCGGTCGTCAAATTCCCACAACCAAAACTACGGAGGTCCTGTGATGAGTGTCGACAACCTGGCACCCCGCGTATCGCACGCGACTGAGGCTGCACAAGCTGGCCCGGAGCATGTCGAGTCCCCGACGGCGTACGACGCGATTCTTCTCGCGGGTTTTGGTGGACCGGAGGGACAGGATGATGTGATTCCGTTCCTTCGAAATGTCACCCGAGGGCGGGGTATCCCTGACGAACGGCTCGAAGAAGTCGCGCATCATTACCGTCATTTCGGTGGTGTGAGCCCGATCAACGATCAGAACAGAGAGCTCAAGGCTGCGCTTGAAGGTGAGCTTTCACGCCGCGGTATCAATCTTCCGGTGATCTGGGGCAACAGGAATTGGGACCCTTACCTCTCCGATGCGTTGCGAGAAGCGGATGATCGTGGGTTCACACGACTGATCGCGATCGCGACGAGCGCGTACTCCTCATTCTCTTCGTGTCGTCAGTACCGTGAGGATTTTGCTCGCTCGCTCGAAGAGACTGGTCTCGCGGGCACGATCATGATCGACAAGGTTCGTCCGTTTTTCGATCATCCAGGCTTCGTTGAGCCCTTCATTGAGCGAGTTCGTGAAGGCATGCGCGAACTCAAGGATCAGTTGCCCGACCTGGATGTGGCGCGAGAGGTGCGGATACTTTTCACCACGCACTCGATTCCCACTGCTGATGCTGAACGTTCAGGGCCGCGAGACCGAGACTATGGTGCGGGGGGAGCATACGCTGCCCAGCATCTCGCCGTGAGTGAGGTTGTTGCTCATGCGGCAGGAGAGGGCGCCGCGTGGGATCTGGTCTACCAGTCGCGAAGCGGCCCCCCAACGCAGCCGTGGTTGGAGCCCGACATCAACGACGCGATCACGGCACTCCCTGCGCGGGGCATTCGCGCTGTGCTTATCGTCCCCATTGGCTTCGTGAGTGACCACATGGAAGTCTTGTGGGACCTTGATACTGAGGCAATGGAAACCTGCCGAGAGAACGGGCTCACTGCTGTGCGCGTGCTCACGCCAGGCAGCCACGACACCTATGTGCGCGGGCTCGTTGACTTGGTGCTTGAACGGCGAGACGGAGTGCCCGCTGCGGAACGGCCAGCACTCACCGACCTGGGCCCCTGGTTCGATGTGTGTCGACCGGGTTGTTGCGAGAATGTTCGGGCCGGCTTCAAACCCGCGGCTGCCGGTATCGCGCCGTGACTGGTCGTGTCTTGCGACCGGAGCACCCGCTGCCTCCCGCCCCGGGCCTGATCCGTCTCGGTACTCGGCGCAGCCGACTCGCGGTCGCACAATCCACGCAGGTAGCGCAGGAAATCGCCAGGACGACCGGTGCGGATGTCGCTCTGGTGACCGTGACGACTGAAGGTGACGTTTCCCGCGCACCATTATCGCAACTGGGCGGCACAGGGGTGTTCGTGAGCGCTCTTCGGGAGGCTCTTTACGCGGGTACATGCGATATGGCTGTGCACTCGTTCAAAGATCTCCCGACTGCCCCCTGCCCAGGAATTTCAGTTGGTGCTGTGCCGCTGAGGGCTGATGCGCGGGATGCGTGGTGCGCCCGCGACGGATTGACCTTGATCGAGATGCCGCCGGGCTCTCGAGTGGGTACCGGCTCACCGCGCAGAGCGGCACAGATACTCTCTCGCCGCCCCGACCTCATCATTGAAGATATTCGCGGCAACGTAGATACCCGGCTGGCGCGCGTCGGGGCTGATCTTGATGCAGTGATTTTGGCGGCTGCAGGCCTCGAACGAGTGGGCCGCGTCGATGCGATCACCGAGAGGTTTTCCCTTGATTTGGCCCCGTCGGCACCGGGCCAGGGCGCTCTGGCTATCGAGGTGAGGAGCGATGACCTGAGCCATGAACTGATATCGCAGGCTCTGCAGGCAGTTGAGCACGCGGAAACCCGCGCTACGGCGGCAGCTGAGCGGAAGCTTCTGGCAGCGCTAGAGGCCGGATGCGCAGCACCGGTCGGCGCATCGGCTAGCCTCGCCCACGATCAGCTTTCGCTTCGTGCAACGGTTTATCAGATCGACGGCCAGTCACAGCTGGAATCGTTGAAGACGGTGACCTGGGACGCAGCGAATGCACGCGAGGGAATCGCGTCGGACCTCGGTAGCGAAGTTGCGCGTGATCTTCTTGAACGAGGCGCGGCCAAACTCGCCGATTTAGGCCCGAAGGATAATCGCACATGAGTGCTCGGTCCAGGCAAGACTCACAGGCCAGTGACTCGTCTGCACAGGACTTGAAAGGTGCCCGGTTGTGGATCCTCCGAGGGGAGGAATGGGGAAGGCGTGTAGCCGCGAAGATCCGGGAACGCGGGGGTGAGTCTCAGATGGTTCCCCTCCTCGAGATCGTTTTCTCCGGCCAAGAGCCCCTTGAAAGGGAAGTGCACAACTGGAATTCGGGAAAATACGACTGGATGATTCTCACGAGCATGAATGCCGTGCGAGCAATCGAACGAGCCGGCGCCCGAACACCGTCCGAAAGACAAGGGCCCGGATCGATTCCAGAAAAATTCGCCCGGGTAGCCGCAGTCGGCCCCGCGACCTCACGTGCGGCGAGCGAAATGGGTCTGGTGGTGGGCGTGGTCCCAGAGCACGAATTCTCGACGGAGGGACTGGTCGACGCGATGCTCGTTGAGATGGGTGAGAGCCCGACACGCGTACTGTTTCCGGTGTCGAACCTCACAGATGATCGCCTGCAACACGCACTTGAAGCGGCGGGCCATCACGTCGAGAGAGTCACCGCGTACCAAACAGTCGATATTCGCCCGGTGATCGACCTACAGGTAGCCCTTTCCGAGCATCCAAGAACGGTTGTCCTCGTGACGAGCGGGTCAGCGGCACATGCTCTATCGCGGCAAATCAAAGACCCACCAGAAAATGTCCATATCGCGGCTATCGGACACTCAACGGCTCGAGCACTTGACAGCGTTGGTCTTCCCGCCGATGTCGTTTCTCGGACTCACACAATCGACGGGCTGCTCGATGCAGTTGCAGCGCACTTGCGTGCAGAAAACAAGAAGAAAGTTCAGTGATGGAATCGACACTTCCCGCCCCGAAACATCGCCCTCGCCGGCTGCGCAGCACTCCCGCGATGCGCAGACTTGTGGCTGAGACACGGATCCACCCGGCGAGCCTGGCTCTTCCAGTGTTTGTTCGAGAGGGAATCGACGAGGCACGCCCGATTAGTTCCATGCCGGGAGTGGAACAACACACTCTTGAGTCGGTGCGCCGGGTGGCAGTGCAGGCTGCCGAAGCAGGGATCGGCGGCATCATGCTCTTTGGTGTGCCAGAGATTCGCGACCCTAACGGTTGCGCTGGGGACAACCCCGAAGGGATTCTGAACCGTGCCGTGCGGGCTGTCCGGGAAGAGGTCGGCGACGACCTGGTCGTTCAGACAGATCTGTGCCTGGACGAGTTCACCTCCCATGGTCACTGCGGTGTACTTGATGAGCTGGGTCGTGTAGATAACGATGCCACCCTCGAACGGTACGCGTCGATGGCGATTGCGCAGGCCGAAGCCGGTGCACACCTTCTCGGACTCTCCGGGATGATGGATGGACAGGTCGCTGCAGTGAGGCATGCGCTCGACGAGGCCGGGCATACGGATACCGTGCTTCTCGCCTACGCCGCAAAATATGCCTCGGCCTTTTACGGACCCTTTCGAGAGGCCGTTGATTCACAACTTGATGGTGACCGCCGAAGCTATCAACAGGATCCAGCGAACCGTCGCGAGGGTGTTCGTGAGGCGCTGCTCGACATCGATGAAGGCGCCGACATTGTGATGGTGAAGCCTGCGATGAGTTACCTCGATGTGCTGGCAGACGTGGCCGCAGTTAGCCCGGTGCCGGTGTGGGCATATCAGGTCTCTGGCGAGGTGGCGATGATTGAGGCTGCCGCGCAGAACGGCTGGATTGATCGAACAGCGGCTATTCACGAATCGCTGATCAGCATCGCCCGTGCTGGTGCAGACGTCACCCTTACCTACTACGCCTTGGAGGTCGCCACATGGCAACGATGAGTACGCACCAGCCCACAAATGCAGAATATGCTGAGCGTGCCGAACGAGTAATTCCGGGCGGCGTCAGTTCACCAGTTCGCGCGTTCGGGTCCGTGGGCGGAACGCCGCGCTTCTTCGTCTCTGGGAACGGTGCGCGCGTTGTCGACGTAGAGGGTCAGGAATACATCGACCTCGTGGGCGCCTGGGGTCCTGCACTGCTGGGTCACGCCGATCCACGGGTCATCGCCGCGGTACACGAGGCTGTCGATCGGGGGCTGGGGTTCGGTGCGTCTGCACCCGCGGAAGTTGAACTCGCCGAACTGCTAGTGGAGCGCTTGCCCGAAGTTGACAAGATTCGGATGGTGTCGACCGGCACAGAAGCGACGATGACCGCGATCCGAATTGCTCGTGGGGCTACGAACCGACCGCTCATCGTGAAGTTCGCTGGCCACTACCACGGACACTCTGACGGGCTCCTCGCCGCCGCCGGGTCCGGACTCGCGACCCTCTCACTTCCAGGCTCAGCTGGGGTGACACCGGAGAACGCCGCACAAACAATCGTGCTGCCGTACAACGATGAAGATGCCCTGGAAGCGGTGTTCAACGAGCGAGGCTCACAAATCGCAGCAGTGATTGCTGAGGCGGCGGCGGCGAATATGGGCGTGCTCCCGCCAAAACCTGGCTTCACTCAGCGCATGCTCGAAATCGCGCACAAACACGGCGCACTCGTGATTCTCGATGAGGTACTTACCGGATTCCGCGCAGGCCCCACCGGGTATTGGGGTATCGAACGAGATTCTGTGATCCCCACGCAACGTCCGGATCTTTTCACATACGGGAAGGTCGTCGGAGGCGGGCTGCCGATGGCCGCCGTTGGCGGGCGCGCGGATCTCATGGATCTCCTTGCGCCGATGGGGCCTGTCTATCAGGCCGGCACGCTTTCTGGCCACCCGATCGCTGCCACCGCGGGGCTTGCAACACTGCGGGCAGCCGACCCCGCGGTCTATCAACGTCTGGGGGCTGCTGCGGACTCGCTGGTTGCTGCGATTGCCGAGGCGCTCACCCACGCGGGAGTTCCCCACCGAATTCAACGCGCCGGCACACTCTTCAGCGTGTTGTTCGGCGACTTCCCGGAGAGTCCTTCCAACTACGATCAGATGCAGCTGCAAGACACCGCGGCATATGGAAGGTTCTTTCACTCGATGCTTTCATCCGGGATCTCGCTTCCGCCAAGCGCATTTGAGGCTTGGTTTGTGTCAGCTTCACACGATGAAGCAACGATTGCTCAGATCGCTGATGCGCTGCCACACGCAGCGAAAAGCGCAGCACAGGCCAATCCCGCTTAGCCACCAAAAACAGTGAGTGGATCGTTGTAGTTTTTGCGTGTCTCCAATCTGTCGTTGTGGGCGGCCCCAAATCACACGTGCATCCATTTGCTCCTCACAAGCTCGCGCTCGGTGAAGTTAGATTCTGTCCTCACGCGAACCACGCTCATGGGGTTACCATGAGCGTGTCAGGCGGTCGTGCCTGCAACTAGGGAGGTCGCCATGATGTGGGGACACGGTTGGGATATGGGCTGGTGGTGGCTCTTCGGGTTGCTCGTACTGGTTGGGAGTGCGCTTCTTGTCGCGTTTATAGTGCTTGCTGTACGAATGTCCGGTGGAAACAAAGGCCGGGATCAGGGGTATGGTTCAACTGGGCCGACACCTGGCCTGACTCGGGCACGGCAGATTCTTGATGAACGATACGCCGCAGGTGAGCTGACTACTGAACAGTACCGGGAACAAATTGAGGTGCTTGGCGAGAATCGGTAGCAGATCAAGCCAGTCTGATTTGTGCCCCGTTAGCTCACTGTCTGCCGCCTTCGCGCATGTAGGGCATGGGGTCGATCGGAGTTCCGTTCAGACGGAGCGCGAGATGGAGATGGTTCCCGAAAGACATGCCGGTGTTTCCGACTCGTCCAACCATGTCACCAATCGTGATGACATCGCCAGCCTGGAAATTGTGTGAATTGGATTCCATGTGGCAGTACCGACTTGTGAGTGTTTGGTCGTCAACTCGGTGCTGTAGCTTCAGGCCGAACCCGCACCCGTCGCTCGCAAACCCGGCCTCCACCACTACTCCGCTGGCGATTGCCCGGATCGGGGTGCCGCCAGATGCGGCAAAGTCCTGCGCGTCATGGAACTGGGCGACAGGTGCCGTCCGGTACCCAAACGGATCAGTCAGTGGCACTTCCTGATCAAATGGGTATCTCACATCAGAATTCTCAAGCGTGTTGGGATCGGTAAGACCTGGTTCGTTCACGACACTGGGAAGGGCGATGGGGGTGGCACCCACCACACCCATTACATCGAGCGCCGCAGCACTCGAATCAAATGTGAGGTTGTCCAGGCTCATCTGCTGTGTTTGAAGGCCAGTGTCAGACACCATGCCCACTGCGGAAGCAGAAGAGCTTGCAAACGGAAAGACATTTGCCACTACGAGCCCACCGACCGCCACGGTGACACTGGCGACAGTGAGCAGCTTGCGAGCTCTTGAGCGAAACGACGGTTTGACTGGATCGGGCGCCGTGCTGTCCATCGGTACCGAGTCCGAACTCTCGATCGAAATCCTTCTCAGTGGTGTCTTGACCGACACGTTTCCCTGGCTGGCGAAGTCATATGGCTTCGGTTGTCCCTGTGGGTTTAGCACACTATTCTCCTCTCGCATCATTTCCGCACCGGACTCAGCACTGTGCTGTCCTGCGAAGTGACCCTCACGACCCCGCGATCGTCAACCACAACGGGCGCATCGTTCGTGCCCAGGCCGAGCGCCTCTGCGGAGCCCGAGACGGCTCCCACCTGCTCCCAGCCACCGTCGCTGGTTTCCGACCACAGGTACCCGTCCGCGCCCACTCCCACCAGCGTTCCCGAGGATGTGGCTGCGATCAGGTACATGAGGGGCGCATCGACGATTTGCGAGAATGTGGCGCCCTGATCCACGCTCGTCAGCAAACCCTGCTCGGTTGCCGCATACAGCGTGTTCCCGCTCACCGCGAGATCCACCGCCGGAACCGTCGATCGGGGTTCCCACGTTGCTCCGGCATCAGAGCTCAGGAGAAGCTCAGGGGTGCTCGAGCCGATCCCGTAGAGGGTTCCGTCAGCGCCTGCTTCGAGCACGTGGAAATCTTCAACATTGGTCAGTGCGACCGGAATCCAGTTTTCGCCAGCATCGTCGCTTCGGATGATGCCTAGGTCGGGGCTTCCAAGCTCGACGGGTGTCCTCGGCCCAGGGTGTCCGGACGCAATAAGCGAGTCTCCAAGCACTGTGAAGCCCATCGCGTCAAAATCAAATCCCCCAATCGGGCCGCTGACGAGCCCATCTTCAGCGACTCGGAAGATCCCATTGTGAGTGGCCAATAGCAGCTCCGCAGAGCGGGGATCCTGAGCGATACCGTGTACGTGTTCGATGACGGGGGCTGATTGTTCTTCAGGGGCGCTCACCGCGGAGCTGCAGGCGGTGAGCGCGAGGGCCAGTGTCGTCACGGCCGACAGGCCAAGTAGCGGTTTCAATATTTGATCTCCAATTGTGACAAGCGCAATCCTTTGCGAGTGAGCGGTTCGCGCCTAGAGCTGCGTGAGCAGATCTTCCATCGTGGCGATCTCGGCAGTTTGGTCGTCGACAACCTGCTGTGCAAGCTCGACCACATCCGGGTGCTGGCCACCGCTGGACGCCATGCGCGCCATATCGACCGCGCCTTCGTGGTGCACGATCATCTGCTCAAGAAAGAGTCGACTCGCTTCCGCGCCTGTCGCCTCCTGCAGTGCGGTCATGTCTTCGACCGACATCATGCCGTCGCCCGACATCAAGTCGTCGCCTGACCCGTGATCCATTCCGTGCCCGTTTGAGGAGTTTGGGTCGTATGCGATCCCCCAGTCCTCTAGCCAGCCCAGCATGCGCTCTATCTCCGGGCCTTGTGCAGCTTTCACCTGTTCAGCCAGGTCAGAAACACGTGGATCGACATCGTCCTTGGCAAGCACGATGTCTGCCATCTCAATGGCTTGCTGATGATGCGGGATCATCATCGTTACGAACATTTCGTCGACAGCGTTGAACGACGCAGCCGGTGATTCAGATACCGAGGGTGTGTTGGATCCGTTATCGGTGCTGGTGCTGCACCCGGTGAGCGCAACTGTCAAGGCGAGTGCGCTGGTTCCAAGCAGCATAGGGAGCTTGTTCATGGTTGTTCTACTTTCAATCGCAACAAATATGGTTCGGGTGCGCACCACCGAAGCGGCCGCGCACATCCCGACGACACGTCGGGCGAAACACATCACGTACGACTAATGGAAAGAACAATCAATGACGGTGGGTGGGGAAGGACCTCGCGTATTCTCAGCTCCACCTGTTGAGACAGCCGTCGGAGAGACACGGAGGTGTGAGTCAACCGGGCGAGGGGGAGGAGTAAGACGAAACCCGCAAGCAGCGCAAGAACACAGGCCATCATCATGTCGTCGTGGCTCATCGGCTGGTGAGCGGCCGCCACGCACCCGTCGTCACAGTTTGCCGACGCCAATGCGGTGGCCGCGTGGGTTGCGCCCATCACATGGCTCGGATCAGCCGCCTCGTGCGAGACGCTCGAGTGCGTGGCTGAAGCGTGACCCGATGACCCGGCGCTAAACGTGTGCATACCCAGCAAGCCAATGATGACCAGAAGTACTGCTCCGACAATCGTGAGAATGGTGCGAACAGATGAGTCGCCGCGAACACGAACCGGGGTTCGCCGCGAAGTCATCTGAGTGCTTTCCACCCCTGCACCGTAGCAACGATTAATGGGTGCTTGCCTGGAAGAAACTCCTGAGGGGTATCCTGCTCGGTAACTCCCGGTTTTGATCTGGCAGGGCGTTTCCACGGCAACCTCAAGGAGCAGCGGAGCATGCACAACACGCAAGAACACCCGGCTGAAGACTCCCACACGCACAGCACAGGGACCCAACATCGCGCAGCTGCCACGGAGCAACCTGCCGAGCTTGCCCCCCATCAGCATGGTGGTGGAGGAATGAATCATTCCGGGCATTCCGGGCATTCCGGCACCGGTGATCACGTCGCGCAGTATCGTCGCCTGTTCTGGATCATGCTTGTGCTGTCGATCCCCACAGTTGCCCTGTCCGAAATGTTCGCGATGATCCTGGGCTACTCGCTCCCTGACGTCCCCGGCCTGAAGTGGGTGGCACCGGTGCTGGGCACCGTCATGTACGTCTGGGGTGGCAGGCCCTTCCTCGTTGGGGCGATTACTGAGATTCGAGCACGCAAGCCAGGCATGATGCTCCTGATCGGGCTTGCGATTACTGTGGCGTTCGTCGCTTCCTGGTCCGCGAGCCTGGGTCTGCTCGATCATGCGCTCGACTTTTGGTGGGAACTCGCCCTCCTGATTGTCATCATGTTGCTCGGTCATTGGATCGAGATGCGCTCCCTCGCCCAAACCACCTCCGCCCTCGACTCTCTCGCAGCGCTGCTGCCGGATGAAGCGGAACGCCTCGATGGTGACGAGGTGGTACCCGTTCCGCCTTCGGAGCTCGTCGTTGGGGATGTGGTCGTAGTTCGCCCGGGTGGAAGCGTGCCAGCGGACGGGGTAATTGTTGATGGTCGCGCCTCGATGGATGAGTCGATGGTCACCGGGGAATCGCGCACGGCGACCCGTTCCGTGGGTGAGCCCGTCACCGCGGGCACCGTCGCGACGGATTCGGGCCTGCGCATTCGTGTGACCGCGACCGGAGACGACACCACCCTTGCGGGGATCCAGCGGCTCGTGACTGAGGCACAAAACTCGACCTCGAAAGCGCAACGAATTGCCGACACGGCTGCTGGGTGGTTGTTCTGGTTTGCCCTCGCGGCCGCGGGTCTCACCGCGACAGTGTGGTCGCTGATCGGGCAACCGGATTACGCAGTGATCCGGGCAATCACGGTTCTGGTCATCGCCTGCCCCCATGCGCTGGGGCTTGCGATCCCGCTGGTTGTGTCCATCGCGACCGAACGAGCCGCTCGCGGGGGTGTCCTCGTGAAGGATCGACTCGCGCTCGAAAGCATGCGAACCGTCGACACGGTTCTCTTTGATAAAACCGGCACTCTCACCAAGGGTGAGCCGGTCGTTGCCAAGACTTCGGCTGCCGAGGGGGTGGATCCGCAGCTCGTTTTGGCACTCGCCGCCGCCGCCGAGGCCGACAGCGAGCACCCACTCGCCCGGGCGATCGTTCGGGAGGCCCGGGAGCGGACACTGCCCATTCCGGCTGCGACCGGCTTCACTTCGTCGCCTGCCGTGGGAGTCACCGCGACGGTTGATGGAGCCGTCGTGCGGGTCGGCGGTCCACACCTGTTGACGGAAGAGTCGCAGGCTGAACTCGGTGTCGCAGACGCGTGGCGGATCGACGGCGCAACGATCCTGCATGTGCTCCGCGATGGTGTGGTGATTGGGGCGCTCAAACTCGTAGATGCGATTCGCCCGGAGTCCCGGGATGCCGTCGATGCGCTGCATGCGCTGGGCATTCAGGTGGTGATGATCACCGGAGACGCCGAGTCAGTTGCGCGGTCCGTTTCGCGCGAATTGGGGATCGACCGGTACTTTGCGGGGGTGCGCCCCGAGGAGAAGGCTGCGAAGGTGCGGCAGTTGCAGAACGAGGGGCGAACGGTCGCGATGGTGGGGGACGGGGTGAACGATGCCCCCGCCCTGGCCCAGGCCGATGTTGGTCTCGCCATCGGTGCTGGGACGGATGTGGCGATCGCCTCCGCGGGCGTCATACTCGCGAGTGACGACCCGCGCTCGGTGCTATCCGTTATCGAGCTGTCTCGGGCGGCATACCGCAAGATGAAGCAGAATCTCTGGTGGGCGGCGGGCTACAACATGATCGCCGTACCCCTCGCTGCCGGAATCCTGGCACCCATTGGATTCGTGCTTCCGATGTCGGTGGGCGCGATCCTGATGTCGCTCTCGACCGTCGTGGTAGCGGTCAACGCTCAGCTCCTTCGTCGCTTGAACCTTCACCCCGATGCCACCACGAATGCTGCTATGCAGCGATAATCCCAATTTTCGCAATAGCGTGTTGACGGGCTGGATCGTTTCCCGGCACGCGGATCGGATGCCCGGCCACAATGTTTCGAGCTCCTGTTGATATACACCGAGTGTTGAGAACCCGACTGCTGGGCTTCCGTGCCACCCGAAGTCGCGATGGAGTGATTTCACTCCGGCACCCGTGAACTGAATATCTGAAACGACGAATAGCCCGAAAGGGATCCGCAGACCCCTCAGAAATGGTTTTCCACGGCACCGAGATAGTCCGGTCTACGACTACAAGTACACGGACCTCGGCCCCCAGGGGTCGGTGCCGGGGAAGCCGTACACGCTCGAAAAGCGCGAAGAAATTCACGCGGCGCGAGCGGTCTACCAAATGATCCCGAAGGGCAAGATCGACGCTGATGGGCATCAGCGGTTCACCTACCCTGACCCGCGCACCTACGTGGGGTTTGACCCTGGCACGGGGAAGATCACGAAGGACAACCCGCGGGGGAGTGTGACGCTCGGCCTCGAGAAGGACGTCATCAAGCACCTGCAGAAGTTCCCCTGGAAGTCAGAGGACTGGTTCCGTGCGTATGGGCAGCGGAACCAGGTCGAGATGAGCAACATGCTGCTGAAGCGACCCGGAAGCACAAATCTTGCTCAGCAAGTGGTGCGCACGGGCCGCGGGTACGCGTACAACTACTTCGCGTCGATGATCGCTTCCGTCGCGACGAACATCCGTCGCATCATCCAGGGCCTCATCAAGCTCAACGCCACCGACAGTGACGGTCAGCCCAAGCACCGTGTGCGGAAGCGGCGCGATACCCGCGGCTGCCGACTGAACCACAACACTGAAACGCACGTGCTCAGTGCTGCCGAGGCGGCACTACCCGAAGTCGCGACGGAGTAGTCATACTCCAGCGCACTTGAACTGAATATCTGAAACGACGAATAGCCCGAAAGGGTTATTCGTCGTTTCTGCGTTACGGCTGATTCCGCCGGTGGCGCCATTTCGGGGTGGGTGGCGGCGCTATGAGCGTCGCTGAGACGAGAAATGGCTCAGATCAGGGTGCTGATCCGAGCCATTTTCCAATTTCACGATAGTGGTCTCGCTAATTTCGCGACACCACCCGCGTGCGCGAGGGGGGACTTGAACTGACCTCGACCCCCGAGCGCCGCGAATCTCCATACGGCGTTCTGCCGCATAAAATCAACGATCTACGGCATGTGCCCTGTGGATAAGTCCACCGCGATACCCCGACCTACAGGTTGCTTAGCACTTTCGTTAGCACTTTTCGCGGCGCAGCCGAAGCATCCGGGCCAGATGCGCGGGGTCGACTGCAGGTCAAGCCCCAGTGCGTGGTGTAGCCGGTGGTGATCCTTCTTCTGTTGGTTAGGCGCTGAGTTCGAGGACGTGTTCGGAGGTCACCTCGCTTCCGGTGTCGGGGAGGAGAGTGAGGCGGCTCTTGGCGAGGATCTCGAGTCCGAGGTAGCGGCGTCCTTCGACCCATTCGTCTGTCTGCTCGGCGAGGACCGCGCCGACGAGGCGGATGATCGCGTCGCGGTTGGGGAAGATGCCGACCGAGTCGGTGCGGCGACGGATCTCGCGGTTGAGGCGCTCGTTGGGGTTGTTGGACCAGATCTGCTGCCAGAGCCCGTCGGGGAACTGTGTGAACGCGAGGATGTCCGCGCGGGCGGTGTCGAGGTGTTCGAACGCGTCGGGGAGCTTCTCGTCGACGTAGTCCAGGAGCCGGTCGAACTGGGCGTTGACGGCTTCGGCGTCGGGTTGGTCGTAGACGGAGTGGAGCATCGCTTTCACGGCCGGCCACATGCTCTTCGGGCAGACACTCATCAGGTTCGCCGCGTAGTGGGTGCGGCATCTCTGCCAGACAGCTCTGGGAAGGTTCGCGGCGATCGCGTCGACGAGCCCGGCGTGAGCGTCGGAGGTGACGAGGCGGACCCCGGCCAGGCCGCGGGCGACGAGGTCGGCGAAGAAGCTGTTCCAGGCAGCTCCGGTCTCCGATGTCGCGACCCGCAGCCCGAGGACTTCGCGATGCCCGTCTCCGTTCACGCCGGTCGCGACGAGCACGACCGCGTTGATCACGCGGCCGCCCTAACGGACCTTCATCGTGAGCGCGTCGGCGGCGACGAACGTGAACGGTCCCGCCGCGTCGAGGGGGCGGTGGCGGAACTGGTCGACGTGCTCATCGAGGTCCGCCGCCATCCGTGACACCTGCGACTTCGATAGCGAGTGGATCCCGAGGGTCTTCACGAGCTTGTCCATCCGGCGGGTCGAGACTCCGGCGAGGTAGCAGTCCGCGACGACGGTGATCAGCGCGGTCTCGGCTCGTTTGCGGCGCTCGAGTAGCCATTCTGGGAAGTAGGTGCCTTGGCGCAGCTTTGGAATCGCGACATCGATCGTGCCGACGCGGGTGTCGAGGTCGCGGTGCCGGTACCCGTTGCGTTGCGCTGTTCGGTCGGGGCTGGGCGTTCCCCATTCCGCTCCGACGACGGCATCCGCGTCCGCGGACAACAGCGCGTTGATCGTGGTCTGCAACAGCGAACGCATCAGATCGGGCGACGCGTCGGTCAGGGCTTCAGCGAGCACGCTCGCAGGGTCGACAATATGAAGTGCGGTCATCGTGATGATGCCTTTCGAGTGGGATGTGAGAGTTTCCTCGAAGGATCACACGGTGACCGCGCCTACGTCGGAAGCGACGAGCCGGCCACCGCGGGCTACACCACTTTATGGGGCACTACTGCGCGAGGGACCGAGCGGGCTGGGGCATCGGCAAGTCTCACCTCTCGAATCGGCACACAGGAATGAAGGCCTGTGAGATGGACGATAGCGCAGCCACCATCCTCGAGACACGCACCAGCACGCGATCCCGCAACCCCGAAACTCAAGAACGGCACGCCACGTGGAATCAGCCGCTTCAGATAGCGAGACGCAACACGATGATCGTCGAACCTAGTCCCAAGGCGAGAGCGCCTGCCCCGATGACGGCGAGCGCCGCACCGCCGGGCATTTGGACGGACCCAAGCCCACGCATCACCGCAGCGACCCGTCTGTATCGTGCGCGTGCTGTCAGCCACATCACAGCGGCAGCCGCCACGCCCCCGACCCCGGCGAGCATCCATCGCGGGTCTTGCAGCGCATCAGGGAGGACGCGCAGTGCCACCAGCGAGCCCAGGGCAACGGCGAGTGACGTTCGACGCCACGCCAGTTCTGTGCGCTCCGGCTGCAGGCCGGGATCCGCGAGCACCTCAGCCCCCGGCCAAGATCGCGATGCCGGCCAGCACACCGGCGACGACGACCGCTAGCCCGAGCCACGGCCCGATCAGTGAACGCGGGAGTGGTCTCGCCAACCGCAGCGCTCGCTCGGTGAGCATCCAGCCCGCCCACGCGAACGGAGGAAGCGCGACGCCGGTGCCGAGCAGCACGAGCGAAGCTGCCAACCGAAAAGCGGGATGCATCGCAGGCCCCAATAGCTCCAACGCGACGCCCGCCGCGATCATCGCGAGAGCGGTACGGATCCAGGCGAGGAACGTACGTTCATTCGCAAGCGTAAACCGTGCATCCGGCTCCTCGCCGTGCGCATACACGGACGCCGGAAACCGTCGGCTTTGCCCTCGAGCCATCGTCACGCCCCCAGGACTGCTTCGGCGGCGCGTCCGAGCCGCACGGGATCGATCGACAGTCCATCCGCCTCCACTTTCCGAGCGATCGCTCGGGCGGCCAGTCGCAGGACTGGCACGATGATGCCGATGTTTCGCGGGGCTTCCTTGGTAACGACTCCCAGCGCCAATCTGGTCACCCCGTGTTCAACCACGGGAACTGCGATTCCGAAGTTGTTGACGCCCAGTTCCTCGTTCGTCACTGCGTAGCCGGCCCGTCGCACCTGCACCAACTCTGCCGCCAGCTGTTCGTGCGAGTCGATGGTGTGTGGTGTGAACGCCCGAAGTCCACTCCGCCGCAGACTCTCGCGCAGTGCATCTGATCCGTACGCGAGCAGCACCTTTCCCGCAGCGCTCGCGTGCAGCGGGAGCCGTTCCCCGACCTGGCGCAGCGGGTCACCGACGTTCGTCCCGGAAATGCGGGTGACGAGCACGGCTTCGGTGCCGTCGAGAACGAACAGGTTCACGACACTCTGCGTCTCATAGAGGACGTCTTGCATGTGCGGGGAGGCGAGTTCGATGATGTTGCTGCGTCGCGGTGACAGCAGCGCGATCTCCCAAAGTCGCCGCCCCACCACGTAGTGCTGAGTAGGCGTTGATTCCAGCGCGCCCCATCGGCACAATTCCCCGACCAGCCGGTGCGCGGTTGCGACGGGCATGCCTGCACGTCTCGCGATCTCCGAGACCGACAACGCTCGATGCGCGCCATCGAAGGTGTCGAGCACTGAGAGTGCCCGGGAGGTCACGGAGCGTCCGGACCTCCCAGGCGAATCTGCAGCGCGTTCAGGATTCATGTCACTTCTGGATGAAGAAGGTCGACACATCCGGCACCGACGAGATGAATCCGGTGTCGACCATCAGCGATGCCATGTACTCGATACCGGGTACGTTGAATTCCGTGTTGTACACCGGCAGCTTGACGGTGCTGGCGACCTCCTCGCTCATCTTCCCGTAGGTGATCAGCGCCTGGCGCAGTTCCGTGTCGTCCGCGGCGACGAAAGCATTGGCTTTCGCGATCGCCTCCTGGAACTTCTCGACCACTTCCGGGCTCTCCTCCAGGAAGGCCTGCGAGGTGAAGAAGAGCGTGTGCGTCGTGCCGGACTCGTACACGCCGGCGTACATGGGGGACAGCGACACTCCCCCGGCGCTCAGTGCGGCTGTCATGAACGGCTCGACAGAGAGTAGAGCGTCCACGCGCCCCTGTTCCAGTGCGCCCTGCATGTCGGGGAACGGCATGGCGACGAACTGCACCGCGTCGATGTCGACTCCGGCCTCGGCAAGCTGAGCGGCTGCGGCGACGTGCGGCAGCGAGCTCAGCGCGTTGGTCGCGACGATCTTGCCTTCGAGGTCTTCGAGCGTGGTGATCGCACTGTCAGCCGCGACGACGATGGCCCCCGTGTCGGCTTCTGCAGAGTCCGCGGTGTTCGCCGCGTTCGCGATCGCCCGAACCGGCAGACCCTGCTCCGCTGCGACGAGGAACGGAGGAGTGGCTGCGGTGCCGAACGTGAGTTGACCGTTCATGACCGAAGGAACGATCGACGCCGCGTTCGATTGCACCTCGATCTGCACATCGAGCCCGACTTCGTCGAAGAAGCCCTGATCCTGTGCGATGTACACGGTGTTGAACTCGGCGACGGGGATAATGCCGACGGTGACGGAATGGCGCTCGGTTCCGGATGCCTCGCCGGATGTTTCATTGCCGGCTGATTCACCTGAGCAGGCCGTCAGTGTCAGCGCTGCGACGCCAAGCAGCGCCACCGTGGTGAGAAGAGTGCGTGACCGCATAGGGTTCCTTTCGATGGGTTCTGCGTGAGGCAATCGGACTACACGCGAGTTTTGGCAGCCTGGATCTGTTCGAAGACGAACGTTCGGAGTTCGACGAACCGCGGGTTCGCCTTTGTCGTGATCTGGTCCCGAGGCGAAGGGACGTCCACCACCACGTTGTGACTGACCGTCGTCGGCGCACCAGACAGGACGATCACACGGTCCGCGAGATAGACGGCCTCGTCGATGTCGTGCGTCACGAACAGGATCGACATGTTGTACTTGTCGCGAACACGCAACACGAGGTCCTCGAGATCGATGCGGGTCTGGGCGTCCACCGCAGCGAAGGGCTCGTCCATGAGCAGCACATCCGGCTGATAGGCCAGGCCACGTGCGATCGCCGCGCGCTGCTGCATCCCGCCGGACATCTGCCACGGGTAGAGGTCGCCCTTCCCCTCGAGCCCGACGTTGCGCAGAATCTCTTCGATGCGCTCGCGGCGCTCAGCGGCTGAGAACTTCTTGCGGATGGGCAACTCGATGTTCTTGTACACCGTCATCCAGGGCAGCAGGCTTCGCGAGTAGTCCTGGAAGATGACCGCGAGTTTCTCCGGCGGACCGTTGACGATCTCGCCTTCGAACTCGACCGACCCCGCGGTCGGTTCGCTGAGTGCCGAGATGCAGCGCAGCAGCGTGGTCTTCCCGGATCCGGACGGACCCACGACGCACACCAGCTCCCCACGGTTCAGCGCGAAGTCGACACCGGCGAGCACTCGATTCGACCCATAGCTTTTCTCGACTCCCTTGAGTTCGAGAACCTTCTCGGTGGTCACGTGAGCACCTCCATCGATTGAATACATCTGTCCACTCCTAACTTCCTGCGAGCTCGGCGCGCATGCCGTACTGCCACTTCAGCGCCCGCTTCTCCAGCACCAGGAAGATGACCGACGCGAGATAGCCGATGATGCCGAGCACGATTGTGCCCGTCCAGGTGTTGACGACTGCGAACGTCTGCTGCGAGTGCAGGACGAAATACCCCACCCCCTGGGTGGCCGCGACCATCTCGCTGACGACGATGAGGATCACCGACAGCTGGAGCGTGACGCGCAGCCCCGAGAAGATCTGCGGGCCGGCACTGGGAAGGATCACCTTGAACAGGCGCTCCCTGAAGTTGAGCCGGTACACCGCTGAGAAGTCTTCGAGCTCCTTCGAGACGGCTCGCACACCCGCCGTCGTGTTCATCACCGTCGGCCAGATCGCACCGATGACGATCATTGCGATGTTCATCTCTGCGGTGATTCCCCAAAAGAGCAGCGCCACAGGCAGGAGGACCGGCGGCGGCAACGAGCGCAGGAACTGGACGATCGGCTCGGTTGAGCGCCGCAGCCACGGAACCAGGCCGAGCACGGTGCCAAGGATGACACCCAGGCCCGCCGCGATGAGGAAACCAGCGATGAACTTTCCGAGCGAGGGCAGGAGATCCGTGGTCACATTGGTGCCGATGCCGGGCACCCACTGCTCGACGAACGTGGTGAGGATGACTCGCAGTGGAGGGAAATACATCGACTGTGATTGGTCGGATGCCACCCACCACACTGCAAGCAGCAGCACCAAGAGCCAGAGTCGGGTGACCCAGTAACCGGGCTTGAGGTAGTTGCGTCGAGCGGTCACGATGCTGCCTCCTTTCGGTACGTGGCGTGCCAGAACAGCAGCGGACGCTCCGCGGCCTCGAGGAGGTAGTTGATCGTCAGACCGAGGACACCCGTGAACAGGATGAGCGCGTACATCGTGTCGAGACTGCCGGAGGACTGCGCCACCATGATACTGCGACCGAGGCCTCGAGCTCCGCCGATCAGCTCAGTCACCACTGAGACGATGAGGGCGATCGATGCCGACACGCGGAACCCGGTGGTGGCGAACGGCAGCAGGCTCGGAAGGTACACGCGAGTGATCACCGTCCACGGTGAAAGCCGGTAACTCTTCGCCATGTCAGAAGCGACCGTGTCGATCTCTCGAACACCGTAGGTGAGCTGGGTGTAGAACGGCCAGAACGCGCCGAACACGATCAGCACGAGCTTCATGGTCTCCGACGGGCCCCACAGCAGTAAACCGAGCGGGATCATCGCCACCGGCGGGATCGGCTTCAACAGCTCGAACGGAAGCGACGTCGATTCCCTCGCGAACTTTGAGAGTCCGGTAAGGATCGCCATCGGAAACGCGATGATGGCCATGATGACCAGTCCGACCACGGTACTGAAGAGGGTCTGTCCGGTGGCAGCCCAGAAATCACCACTGGTGACCAGGGCCGGCACGGCCGACATCACTTCACTGAACGGCGGCAGGGCGCTGCTCGGCACAAGGCCCGTTCGCGAGCTGACTTCCCAGAGCAGCAGCACCGCGATCACCGCAAGTGTCGGCTGCCAGAAACGTGCCGCCGGCGAGGCGTCCCGGCGACGCCGGCTGCGACGCGAAGCCGTTCCGATCAGTGTGGTGATGGGCGCCGCGATGCCTTGCTTCGGGGGCAGAGGCTTGGTGACGGTTTCCACGAACTGTCCTTTGCTGTAAGCAGCGTTGCCTTCAGGAGAAGGGTCTCGCCGTCGAGACTCATTGAAGTCTGACACCCGCCACACCATACGTCTAATACGCAGTTCTTGCGTCTGCCATATGCTGTGGATATGGATTTCCGACTGTTGAGATACTTCCTTCGTGTCGCGTCGGAAGGGTCCATCTCGCGCGCGGCCGAGAGCCTGCACATGTCACAGCCGCCGCTGTCACAAGCGATCGCCCAGTTGGAATCGAACCTTGGGCACGCACTGTTCATCCGGGAGTCTCGAGGCGTCACGCTCACCCCGGTCGGCGCTCATTTCGCGCAGCGAGCTTCCCAGCTGATGGCAGATCTGGACGAGCTGGAGGAGCTCACCCGACATGGTTTCTTCGCGGCAGAGGAACCGTTGCGGATCGCCTGCGTGCCGACGGTGAGCTGGCTTGTGCTGCCCGAGCTTCTCAGCGCGTTCGCGGTCCGACACCCGCAGGTGCGCTTGGATCTGGACGACCCACCACCAATCGAAGTCATCGAAGCGGTGATCGACGGCTCCGCAGACATCGGACTCATTGCGACGCTGAGCCACCGGCAGCTGCAGGACTCGTATCGAACGTCGCTCGCGGTCACCCGGCTCAGCCTGATGCCGCTCAAGATCTGCATGCCGGTCGAATTGAGCACGGGGTCGGATCGGGTCTCGTTCCGGGAGTTGCATGACCACACCTGGATCCTTCCTCGCCGCTCATTGCGAATCCGTGGTCTCCCGGAGTTGTTTGACGAGATCTGGCACACGCTGGGTTTGACCCCTCCGCCGGTGCAGCGGGTTCGAACGTTGCAGACCTCGGTTCCGCTCGTCCAGGCCGGTATCGGGATGTCGCTGATGCCGGCGACCGTTCTCCAGACCTCGCCGAACGGGCTTGCGTTGCGCGAGCCCATCGAACCGATCGCCCCACTTGAAGTGGCGATGTTTCACTCCACGCAGCGGCCGCTCAGTGTGACCGCCGAACGGTTCATCGATCTCGCGACCAGCCTGTACCCGTCCGACGACCCGGAACTGTGACACAGCTCAGCAACATCACTCCGCCGCAGGGGGCCGGAGCAGGTGAGCGATCAGAAGGACGCAGCTGATTCCGAGCGCCGCTGCCGCACCCACGAGCACCATGCTCCCCTGCCAACCGCCGACCGCGCCGACGATGATGGCGAGCAGAGGGGGCCCTACGAGGTTGCCGACGTTGAAGATCTGCTGCATGAGCCCGAACGTCACCGGCGGCGAACTGCTCCGGGGCGTGATCGTGACGCCCAGACGCGTCAGCGCTGCAGCGATGATGCCGCCGAGCGCGGAGAACACTGCAAGCCAGCAGGTGACCCAGATCACCTGTGCGGACGTGTGCATGTCGACAGCGAACGCGCAGATGATGCTGAGCGCGGTGCCCCCGAAGCACCACTGAACGAGCCGCGTGATGCGCATGCCCGCGTGCATGAGGCGTGCGCCGAGCAGCGCGCCGGCCGCATTAGCGAGCCCGACCATTCCCGCGAGGAGGCCCACGAATCCGGGCCCGATGCTGTCGACCCCGTCGAATACCGTCGGCAGGAATCCGAGCACCGCGAGCCAGGGGCCGCTGTAGCACGCGAATGCCACCCCGGCGAGCCAGATCCTCCCGGTCTTCAGTGATGCCAGCACACCGCTGAGCCCCCACCGGCCACCCGATCCTGCGCCGTCTCCCGGCGCCGGCCGCTGCGCATCGGGTGGCAGGGCGAGCGTGAGGACGAGCGACAGCACCAGTGTCGCCAGCGCCAATATCAACCACCACGTGCGCCACGACATCACAGTCAGCACGATCGGGGTCAGCGCAAGCCCGAGGAACGCCGCGATCCCTTGGAACATCGCCCATGCACCGACTGCGAAGTCCCGCTGGAGGGGTGCTGCGTGCGCGGCGATCAGCGATGGTGCGAGCACGGTGAACACCAGAAAGCCGACGCCTTCGAGTCCACGAAGCAGCACGAGCGCAAGGTAGCTGTCAACGCCGGCGCCCGCCGCTGATGCCACTGCCAGCAGCACCAGTCCGCCGCACGCGAGACGTTTGACGCCAACCGCACCGGCAAGCCAAGCGGTGGGCAGCCCACCGACGATGCTGGCCGCCTGGATGATCGCGAAAAGGACTCCCGCGCTGACGAGTGACATCTGAAAGGTGGCCAGCAGCTCCGGCAGTGCCCCGGCCAGTTTCCAGATGTGCGCAGCCGAGAGCACTCCCCCGAGGATCAGCAGCGGCCACGCCCGGGAATGCAGCTTTGGGAGCGTGCTCCCCAGGCGCGGGTCGGAGTTCACGCCGGAATCAGGCGAACCGGGATGCGCGCGTAGCCACGAAGCGAGTTGTGCACCAGAGGTTCGAACTCGGCGGTCGGTTCAATGGACTCGACCCGCTCCAGCAGCGACTGGAGAAGCGTCTCGATCTCGACGCGGGCGATCGGTTGCCCGATGCATTGATGCAGGCCCATGCCGAAGCCGACATGTCCGGACGCGTTGCGGTCGAGATCGAATGTGTCGGCGTCATCGCCCCACTTGCGCGGGTCGCGGTTCGCAGCGCCGAGGAACAGCAGTACCTTGGCATCCTTCGGCAAACGCACGCCGCCGAGCACCGTATCGGCACTGACAGTCCGATGGAACTTCTGGAACGGCGACTCGAACCGGAGCGATTCGTCGATGGCGAACTTGGCCAGGTGCGGCTCGCGACGCAGACGCGCCCACGCCTCCGGACGCTCGGCCAGCACGGCAAGCAGATTGCCGATGGCCAGCACAGTCGAATCGACTCCGGCCGAGAGCAGCGCGCGCATCAGCAATTGCGCCTGCTCGTCGGTAATGAGCCCTTCGTGCACTCGATCCCATATCCGCACGCCGAGACCGTCCGGATCGAGTGACTCATACGTGCAGCTCTCGAGAATGAGGCGCGAGAGCTCATCGGCGCGGGCGGCGGCGCGAGTCAGGATCGCGTTCTCCGGACCGAACGCGTTGAACACGATATTTCCGTACGGCAACAGCGCCTCACGCCCTTCGTGCCGAACACCGAGCAAGTCCGGAATCACCTTGAGCGGGAATGGCTCAGCGAGCTCACTGATGACTTCAATCTCGCCCTGCGCAAGCACGCGGTCGACGAGACTGTCTGCCGGCTCAGTGATGCGCGCGCGCAGCTGTCGGGACACATTCGGGTTGATGACGCCGGCAAGCGCACGCCGCATGACGGTGTGCGTCGGCGGGTCTGATTCGAGGATGCTCGGAGGCCGCCACGCCGCTTGCTTGCGAATGTCCTTCGGGCCCAGCCCACCCGCTGAGCTGAAGGTCTCGAAGTCGGTGAGGATCTCCCAGACTTCCTCGTACCCGCCCACTGCGAACACCCCGATGTCTTCGAGCCAGCACACGGGGCCGGCCTCTCGGATGCGCTGGATCAGCGGATACGGGTTCGTGATGTTCTCAACGCTGTACGGGTCTCCCTTGACCGATGCCGGCGCCACGACCTCTACCGGAGTCGTCATGTTCTTTCCCTTCTCGATTGCGTGTCAAATCAAATATCAAGTGCAAGCGTGTGGCAGCCGGCCGCCGCCCGCGAGACACACACCAGCATGACGTCGCCGGCATCCTTCGTCGCGTCGTCCAACACCGCATCGCGATGCTCGATGTCGCCTCGCACCACCCCGACCTCACAGGTTCCGCACAGTCCAGCCCGACAGCTCGACAGGATTCTGATCCCCTGCCGCTCCAACTTGTCCAGCACGGTCTCGTCGGGCCCCACCGTGACGGTGCGCCCCGTGCGAACGAGCTCGATGTCAAAGGGATCGGTATTGCTGCCTTTTCCGAGGGCATCGTTGCTGAAAAGTTCGGCGTGCAAGACACCAGGGGGCCACCCGAGGCAATAATCCTGGACTTCATCGACGAGGGCAGCCGGCCCGCATGCATACACGAGCATGTGTGCCCTCGGCATCGCCAGAATGGTGCGCAGGTCCAGGCGCCCGGCGACCGAACTGGCGTGCAGTTCCACCCGGTCGGCGCCGTATCGTTCGCGCAGCGACTGCGCGAACGCCATGTCCTCGGAGCTTGAACCCAGATAGTACAGGGTCCAGTCCCGCTGTTCGCGGTGTGCTCTCTCGACCATGCTGAGCATCGGTGTGATCCCGATCCCGCCCGCGATGAACAGATACTTCCGTGATGCCAACAGCGGGAAGTTGTTGCGCGGTTCCGACACCGCGAGCAGGTCGCCTTCGGCGATGTGCTCGTGAATTCGACTCGACCCGCCTCTGGAGTCGCTTTCGCGCAGGACCGCGATCCGCAGCCTGGTGCCGTCGCCGTCGGGCACCGGGCACAGGGAGTACTGCCGCGTCAGTTCGTCGCTCAGGTGAATGTCGATGTGCGCGCCGGGATCCCAGGAATGGAACGAACCTCCATCGACCCGCTCCAGCGTGAGCGAGACCACGCGCCGTGCCACATCCTCCTTGCTGACGATGCGAACGGGGATGCGGGCGGGTTCGTCCAGGTCAATCGACGGGGAGCCTGAACCCATGACCTTTGTCATCTCTTCCTCCTAGAGCGCCAGTGACGTCTGCGGAGCGCTGGACTCCGTTGCCAGGGAGAATACGTCTCCGCTGCGGGCCCGCGCGATAGTCCCGCTGTACGTGGAACGCGCTTCCGATACCCAATACTCGTCGTCCGCGACTCCCGCCAGGTGGGAGAGCACCAGCGTACGCGCCCGCGCCGCTTCTGCCACCCGGCCCGCGTCCGCCGGCGAGGTATGCGAAAGCTCCTGGTGCTGCAGGAAGGCAGGGTCCGCGCCACGTACGCGAAAGTAATCGAGATTCACGGCCTCATGCACCAAGATGTCGGTATCGGCGGCGAGCCGTTCCAGGGTGGCACTTCGAGCAGTGTCGCCGGAGAATGTGATCGACCCGTACTCGGTATCGAATCGAAACGAGTACGAAGGGAAGACCGGCGGATGCGGAGTGAGGACGGCGCTGACGCGCACCCGTGAGTCCTCGAAGATGACGAACGGTTCGCAGTCCTGCTCCGTCGCACCGGTCGGCGGGGTGATCTCCGCGACCTCGACCAAGTCGCGCAGCGGCGGCCGGCCTTCGTCCAGTTCGCGGATACGCAGATCGTATGAGTAGGCATCCAGGGATCGCTCCACGAACTGCCTGAAACCAGCCGTGCCCGGGTGCGCCGGATCCGCGCCGGGTCCGAAGAATCGCACCGGTTCGACGAACCCGGACACCTGGCGGCCCCAGTTCCACAACAGCAGCGCGGGCAGTTCGACCATGTGGTCCGAGTGGAGGTGGGTCAGGAAGCCGGCGACCACATCTTTGCCCTGTAGACCCGCTTCGTGCAGCCGACGCGTGATGCCCAGCCCGAAGTCGACGAGATACGCAGCGCCGTCGACGACGACTGCACTGGCGATGCCCGACTCTGCAGACCGTATCGCCGGTCCGGCCGCCGTGCCGAGTGTGATGAGATGCGCACCACCGGAATTGTTCATCTGTTCAAAGCCTTTCATTGAAAGTCAGCAGACCCGAGGTCGTCAGAGCGCTTCCGCAACGTTGATCGTCCGAGGTTCGAGATACGGGTCCAGGCCGGCGCGGCCGCGTTCCCTGCCCAGTCCCGACTGCTTCCATCCCCCGAACGGGGCATCGAGTTCGACGACCGTGTGCTGGTTCACCCACACGGTTCCCGCCTCGAGCCGCCCTGCGACATCGTCCGCCCGCTCCAGATCCGTCCCCCACACCGAGGCACCCAAACCGAACTCGCTGTCGTTGGCCTGCGCCACCGCATCGTCAAGATCCCGGTAGGCGACGATCGGCAGTGCATTGCCGAACTGCTCCTGATCGACCAGCGCCATACCTGCACGACAGTCGGCGACCAGTGTGGGCTCGTAAAAGTAACCCGGCAGTCCGACCTCGGCGGCACGCCCGCCGGTGACCACGCGTCCGCCGGCGGCACGAGCCTCATCGACCAGACCCGACACCACCTGCAGCTGGGACTGATTGTGCAGTGGGCCGTGCGATGTGTCCGGCTCAAGCCCATGCCCGAGTGTGAACTCATCGATCACCGCGGCCGCCGCATCGACAAACGACGACGCGATCGACTCCGGGACGTATATCCGCTTGGCGGCCATGCACACCTGCCCGGAGTTCTTGAAGGCACTGCCCATGAGCTGTCGGGCGACCGCCTCAATGTTCACATCCTCGAGCACGATCGCAGGATCGTTACCGCCGAGTTCGAGAGTGACACGCTTCACCGTGCCGAGGGCTCGCTGAGCGAGGGAGATGCCCACGCCTGTCGACCCGGTGAACGACAGCTTTCGCACGCCGGGATGGTTCGCCAGCGCAACACTGACTGTGCGATCCTGTCCGGTGCAGACCTGCACGACGTCTCCGGGCAGCACCCGGCCGAGCGCCTCGAAGAGCTGGATCGTCGACATCGGCGTCGTCGCAGACGGTCGGGCAACGACGGTGCATCCGGCGAGCAGTGCGGGTGCCGTCTTCACCATCAGCAGCGACAGCGGGAAGTTCCACGGCGTGATCGCACCGACGACGCCGACGGGACGATACTGCACGCGCGGGGTTCTGCCGGACCGCTCCGGCAGGTGGACCGTGTCCTCGAACGGGAGGGTGCTGTAGTAGTCGAGCAGATCGGCGCAGACACCGACTTCTGCCATTGCGTCCCGCACGGGCTTTCCCTGCTCCAGCGTCAGCGTCGATGCGATATCCGCCTGGTGTGCGCGCACCTGCTCCGCAGCCTGGCGCATCAGCACACGGCGTACTTCGAGATCCCTCGACCACTGCACGGCAGCGCGCTCAGCGGCCTCGACTGCGCGCGCGACGTCGGCCTCCCCGAAGTCGGGGACCGTGCCCAGCAGCGTCAGTGCAGCAGGGTCGAAAACCGAGTACTCGTTCTCGTACATCTCTCGCGATCTCCGTCGGTCGTCTGGCGGTCGGACTTCGTCAAAGTATGAGCGGAACCGATCAGCGTGATGCAAAAGCTTTCCGTTCGATGGAAAGCCAGAGCGCAGATGCGATCCTTTCGCGGTTTCCTAGAACGGTATCCAGATGCGTGCACACTGTCGGCACCATGCAGCGCGCACGGGAGACTACTGATGCACGTTGAACCCACGAAGGGAATATGCATGAACACGTCTGAGATCGTCGTCACCGGCGCCGCATCGGGAATCGGTGCGCAGACCGTAGAAGTTCTCCGCGCACTGGGGGCGACCGTGATCGGTGTGGACCGTGATGCGCCTGCCACCGAGGACATCTCGTTCGTGCAAGCCGATCTCTCCACACCAGCGGGCGTCGAACGTGCAGTCGACGGCATCCGTAATCTCGCGCAGGGGAGCATCCACGGCGTCGCCAACATCGCCGGCGTCCCCGGCACCGCACCATGGGAGTTGGTGCACCGCGTGAACGTGTTCGGGCTCCGCGACCTCACCACCGGTCTGGTGCCTCTGATCGTGCCCGGCGGATCAATCGTCAACCTCGCGTCAGCCGTGGCGTATCGCTGGCGGGAACTGATGCCCGAGCTCGCGCAATTCTGTGCACACCCCTCGATCGACGACGCGCTCGCAATGGCTGCCGACGCTCCCGCCATTCGTGAGCATTCATACCTCTTCTCCAAACAGTGTGTGCGCTACTTGACCGAACTGCAGGCGGCAACGCTTGTCGAGCATCGAATTCGTGTGAACTCCGTCAGCCCCGGGCCCATCGAGACACCGATCCTCGACGACTTCAAGGCCGATCACGGCAAAGACAAGGTGGAAGGCGCACGAGAGGCACTTGGCAGGTTCGGGCAACCCACGGACGTGGCGAATGTTGTCGCGCACCTCTTTAACGACTCGATGAGTTGGGTGAACGGGACGGACATCCGAGTAGACGGAGGACTCACCGCACTGCGCGAAATGGCTGCGGCTCGCGTGCAATAGTCGGTTGGCGCACGAACACGCCCAGGGCGGATCGCCGCCCTCTGCTTCAGACGCGATGGCAGGGAGATCCGGACGTTTCCACAACGGCCGGCATCGAAATTCTGGATTGTACTGGAAGTGGCGTCTCGCGCTAACTGGTGCTTGGAACTCCGTACTCTGCGTGCATCCAAGATTGTTCACGCGTTTAGTCGTTCCCGTGTTGATTGGTCATTGGATGCCAACTTCGTGGTGTCGTCGTTCAACGAGTCCCATTCAGCCGCGCTGTGGCCGCAGGGTGAACGTGTGGAGCCCGGTCGTGACGACTGCCTGAAATAATGATCCACATGCCCGAAGAAGTCTCCCTCGTCCCGATCTGGCCCGTATTTGTCGTCCCGACACTTCAAGTGCTCTCCGACGCCAAAAGCCGCCAGCGCCGGGAGATCTTCGACGCCGTGGCCCAGCACGTCGACGTCAGCGACGGCGCACGCGCAGAGACACTGAAATCAGGCGGGTCCCGCTACGAGCAGCGCATGGGGTGGGTCCTGAGCCACTTGGGTAAGGCCAATTGGGTAGACCGCCCGGAGCGTGGACACTATGTCATAAACGACGCAGGTCGAGCTGCCCTCGCAAAATACCCGGACGGCTTCGACTACGCGCTCGCGCGGGAAGTGTTCGCGCCGTTCTGGCCAGAGAAGCGCGAGTCCGTCGCGCCCACCAATGTGCCCGAACAGCCGTCCGACGAGATCTACGACCCAATCGAGGTGATCGAAGACGCCGTCGCACGTATCGAAGCGAGCGTCGGCGATGACCTGCTCGACCGTCTCCGCAACAGCCACCCCGACTTCTTCGAGCAAGCCGTCGTGGATCTCCTGCTCAGGATGGGCTACGGAGGAGCCGCACAGCGGGGTCGGCGCATTGGTGGAAGCAATGATGAAGGCATCGACGGACTTATCGACCAAGACGCACTCGGCCTCGATCAGGTCTACATCCAGGCGAAGCGCTACAAGGTAGGTAATAACGTCGGCCGAGAACCGATACAGGCGTTCGTCGGCGCGCTCCATGGCTTCGGGGCATCACGTGGTGTCTTCCTCACCACTAGCGCTTTCACTTCGGGAGCAATTGACTACGCGCAGAAGGTGCAGTCGAGGATCATCCTGATCGACGGGTCGAGGCTCGTCGACCTCATGATCAAATATCGGGTCGGCGTGCAAGAAAAGCAAAAATTCAGTGCCGTCGAAGTCGACGAAGACTACTTCGAGTAACTTACGTCGCCGGAAGCATCCCGGCGGCCGGTTGGGGCCCTCATCCCGCCATTCGACAGGGGCGCTCATAAGGTCACCCCCACACGCCTCCGCGACAGGCGACGATGACACTCTGCAATAGGCTCGGGGCGTTCTTGCTCTTTTTCGCACCAGGGGGGAACCATGAAGTCTCGCTCGCTCGCCGTCGCCGCAGCGGTTCCGCTGCTCGCCGCGCTGCTCCTTGCGGATGTGCCAGCGCCGGTAAACCCACGACCACCCCGGAACCGACCTCAGACCCCGTCGAGACGATGATCGTTGAGGCAGAAGACGTCAAGGAAGCGCCGAAGTCAGACATTCAGGAAGCCGTCGACACGTTCGTCGCGGCACTGGACGAGCTCGGCATCGAACACAGCGAGCCCGTTCGAGAAGAGGTTCAGCTCTCCGGGGCGAAGGCTCGCTTCGGCATGACCGTGAACGGGTTCGATGCGGGTATTAACGTCTTTCCAAACGCGGAGCGGCTAGAGGCGTGGGGCGAGGCAAGCGATGCGTTCGGTGGAATCTACGTCTCGTGGGGCACCTCCGCCCTGACGCTGAACTCAAGCGAAGGAGTCGCAAACTCTGCTGAGATCGCACCGCTGATCGCTCAGACGGTCGGTGGTGAAGCGCACGGGGTCTGACCCACCAGCACGAGTCAGTGAGTCCCCGTTCCGCGACGGGGACTCACTGCGAAACTCATACGAACCCCGCACACATAAGGGGTAGACACGTTCGGATCAGTAGCAAGACACGTCGGTCAACTCGATCCTGGTTCCAGTGTCGCTGAAGGCGTTCAGCGTGAGTACGGCTTTCTCACCTTTACGGACGGAACCGAGGAGATCATTCGTGTAACCAACGATCGTCCCAGCGGCATTCAGCACGTTAGCCTCGACGTACAGAGCATTGCGACAGTCTCTGAGCGCTATGGCTTCAATCTGCGAGCACCGGCCAAGTTCGCACACGGGATCAGCAACAAATCGAATCGCTACACCGGCGCCGGTGTCTTCAAAGCCGGGTGGGATACCGGAGTCCCTATCCGAACCGCTCGTATCCGGCTGCGAAGCTGCGGGACCCTCATCAGTGACCGAGGGGACGTCTGCAATGAGCGGACCGGCGTAGTTCGTTCCGACGTATACGAAGAACACCGCCAACCCAGCAATGGTGCCGACTGTCCACACGCCGAGCGCGGTGATCCCTGACCAGTAGTGCCCCTTAAGGTGGTGTAGCTCGCGGTGGCCGGCTCGTCGTTCCCGACGTGAGCGCGGTCACCGTGTGATCCTTCGAGAAGTCTCTAACCTCCACTCGAAAGGCATCATCACGATGACCGCACTTCATATTGTCGACCCTGCGAGCGTGCTCGCTGAAGCTTTGACCGACGCGTCGCCAGATCTGATGCGCAACCTGCTGCAAACCACGATCAACGCGCTGTTGTCCGCTGATGCGGACGCCGTCGCCGGCGCGGAATGGGGCACGCCGAGCCCTGACCGCGTCGCGCAACGCAACGGCTACCGACACCGCGACCTCGATACCCGCGTGGGGACCATCGACGTCGTGATCCCGAAGCTGCGGCAGGGAACGTACTTCCCGGAGTGGCTGCTGGAGCGCCGCAAACGCGCCGAGACCGCGCTGATCACCGTGATCACGGACTGCTACCTCGCCGGAGTCTCGACGAGGCGGATGGACAAGCTGGTGAAGACCCTCGGGATCCATTCCCTCTCGAAGTCGCGGGTGTCGCGGATGGCCGCCGAGCTCGACGAGCACGTCGACCAGTTCCGCCACCGACCACTCGGCGACGCCGGCCCGTTCACGTTCGTCGCCGCCGACGCTCTCACCATGAAGGTCCGCGAAGGCGGCCGAGTCATCAACGCCGTGGTGCTGGTCGCGACCGGCGTCAACGCCGACGGACGCCGCGAAGTCCTCGGACTTCGTGTCGCGATGAGTGAGACCGGGGCGGCCTGGAACAGCTTCTTCGCCGACCTCGTCGCCCGCGGCCTCAGCGGCGTCCGCCTGGTCACCTCCGACGCCCACCAGGGCTTGGTGGAGGCCATCGCGGCGAACCTGCCTGGCGCGGTCTGGCAGCGATGCCGCACCCACTACGCCGCGAACCTGATGTCCGTGACGCCGAAGGCCATGTGGCCGGCGGTCAAAGCCATGCTGCACTCGGTCTATGACCAGCCCGACGCGAAGGCCGTGAACGCCCAATTCGACCGGCTCCTGGACTACGTCGACGACAAGCTCCCCGACGCGCACGACCACCTCGACACGGCGAGAGCGGACATCCTCGCGTTCACCGGGTTCCCCGAGGGCCTCTGGCAGCAGATCTGGTCCAACAACCCCAATGAGCGATTGAACCGGGAGATCCGACGCCGCACCGACTCCGTCGGGATCTTCCCCAACAGAGACGCCATCATCCGCCTCGTCGGCGCCGTCCTCGCCGAGCAGACCGATGAATGGGCCGAAGGACGCCGCTACCTCGGCCTCGACATCCTCGCCAAGTCCCGACTCACCCTCATCCCCGACACCGGAACCGAGGAGGTGAGCGACCCCGTCCTCGAGCTCACCGCCTAACCAACACCCGAAGGATCACCAACGGCTACACCACGTCCTGGGGCTTGACCCGGGCGACATTGTCCATCGTCGCGTCAATCGTCAACCACACCGCTACCGTCAGCGACCGCACCCTCCGTTCGTTCACATTCGTTCCCCTCACGTTCCACTGCCTTTTCTCGCTTGCATGGTTCCCACTCAGCAGTCGGCCCAGCACCTACGGCGCTCATCAGAACTCACAAGATTCTCCAGCCTCCCAACCATATCCCTTCTGAATGAACGTATGCTACCGTGGTAGATACTTTAGATTCCATATTAGAAACTCTTGGCGGTGAGTCCTGTGTATGGCGGTGTGATTCTGTTCCGGGGAACCGGGGCCGATGCGCGCCGTTATGTCGAGGCCGACCGCTCTCGCGCCGATGACTACTACCTCGGCGCTGACACGTCCGTGGCGGATTTCACCGCCCTCGACGGCGAGGGGAACGTGACCGCCGCGCTGGGGCTCGCCCCGGAGGCATACGCGGGCTGGGTGGACTGGCTCAACCCGCTCACGGGTGAGTCGATGGGGAGGCCGCGTCTGCCGGGGGAAGGGCGGCAGGGGTCTCCGCGGTTTGCGGAGTTGGTGGTGAACGCCCCGAAGTCGCTCTCCATCGCCGCAGATCTCCACCCGGAAGTCTCCGACGCTTTCGACCGGGCGCAACAGGACGCGGTGGCGGAGATTCAGGCGTGGCTCGCCCTGCACTCCGTGACCCGTGTCGGGCCGCGCGGCAAGCAGGAGGTGGTGCCTGTCCAGCAGTTGCAGACGGTGGCGGTGTCGCACCGCACCAGCCGGGCGGGTGATCCGCACCGGCATATCCACTTTCAGATCGGCACTCGCGTGTGGGTGGCCGGGAAGTGGCGCGCGCTGGACACGGCGGCGCTGTTCCGGCAGCAGGGCGCGATCCGTGCCCTTGGCACTGCCGTGATCGCCGCGCACCCTGAGCTTGCGGAGATGCTGGATCGGCACGGCCTGACGCTCGATCCGGTGTCGGGTGAGGTGGTCGAGCTCGAGCGGTTCAACGGTGTGATGAGCAAGCGCGGCGAGCAAGTGCGCAGGCACCTGGAACGGCTCGAGGCGGAGTGGGAGGCGACGCATCCGGGCGAGGCAATGGGGCCGGTGGTCTCCGCGCGTCTCGCGGCGAGAGCGTGGGCGTACGAGCGGCCCGCGAAGAAGCCCACGACCCTCCGCGAAGAGCAGGCCTGGGTGACCGAGTTACGGGAAGCTGGCTACGACCCGGACACGTTGCGCCGGCCGGTGCGTCGTGCGCGGGCGTCGCTGGATGACCTCTCCGTGCAGACCGTCGCAAGCCGGGCGCTGGACCGTTGCGCGGCAGGTAGTTCGGCGTGGACGAGACATACGGTGCAGGAGCACGCGACACGGATCATGACCGAGTACGGCGTGCAGGCAGCACCCGCCAAGATACGCGAGTTCGTGAACATCGCAACATCGTTGGCGATGGAGGATTGCTTCTCGATCCTCCCGCCCAGCGCGCCTGCCCCGGAGCATGTGGCGCATCTCACATCGCTCAGGGTGGTGCAGTCGGAGACGGAGCTGCGCGACCTCATCTCCGCGCGCAGCTCGCAACAAGACCTTGAGTACCCGGACGTGCGCCGGGCGGCGCGCAGGGGCGGGCTGGATGCCGGGCAGGAGCGCGCCGCCGCCGCGGTCGCATCGACCGATCCGCTCGTGGTTGTAGAAGGTGCAGCAGGTAGCGGGAAGACGACGATGCTCGGTGCTGCAATCGAGGTCGCCGCACGACACGGGCGGGTGTCGCGGGTGGTTGCGCCGACGTTGCGCGCCGCGCAGGTCGCGCACGATGAACTCGGTGTGCCCGCGACCAGTGTTGCGGCGCTCGTGCACGCGCATGGGTGGCGCTGGAACGGTGACGGCGTATGGACGCGCCTCGCACCCGGCGACGCCGACCCCGACACCGGACGCACCTACCGCGGCCCGTCCAAGGACGCACAGCTCGCGCGGGGTGAGCGAGTGATCGTGGACGAGGCCGGGATGCTCGACCAAGACACCGCCCTCGCCCTCCTGACTGTCTGCGATGAAGCGGGCGCAACGGTCGCGCTCGTCGGGGATCGCGCGCAGCTCGCCGCCGTGGGTCGCGGCGGGGTGCTCGACATGGCCGCACAGCTCCGCGGGCGCACGTTCGACATGGCGCAGGTGCACCGTTTCACTGACCGCGCCTACGCCGACCTGACAGTGCGGATGCGCGACGGTGACAACCCCGGCGCGGTGTTCGACCAGCTCACCGCGCTCGGCCTCGTTCGCCTGCATGCCAGCAACGAGGACGTGCGCGAGCACATCGCCAGGCCAAGCCGGGAGGGAGAAGCCGTCACGGTCCCGTCCAACGACGAGGCCCGCACTGTCAACGCCCGCATCCGGGAGGAACGAGTGGCGCGTGGTGAGGTCGACGGCACCCGCACCGCGACCGGCAGCGACGGCCTCCCCATCGGTGCCGGGGACGTGATCCAAACACGCAAGAACAACACCAGCATCGGTGTGGCGAACCGGCAGAACTGGATCGTGCAACGCGTCGAACAGGACGGGGCATTGCGTGTGCGCGAAGCAGGGAACGGGCGGAAACGGCAGCGCACCGTACTGCTCCCGGCCAAGTATGTGGCCGAGCACGCACACCTGTCGTATGCGGCCACCGCCTACGGGGTGCAGGGCGCGACCGTCACCGGCTCGCACACGATCCTCACCGATGCCACCAGCGCCGCAGGGGTCTATGTCGGCATGACCCGCGGCCGCGAGCAGAACCTGTTGCACGTCGTCGCCGAGAGCCAGGAGCAGGCGCGGGAGCAGTTCGTCGCGGCGATGGAACGCGACCGCGCCGACCGCGGCCTCACCGACGCGACCGAACGCGCAGCAGATGCTGTGCGAGGGCTCGTGGAGGACGGGCCAGTGCGGCTCGTGCAGACGGAGCGGGCACGCCTCACCCAGCTCATCGAACGCGCAGAGCAGCACGCGGCACTGTTCGAGGATGCCGCTGCGCGATTCGCCGCACAGAAGCAGGCGCATCACGTCGAAGCCGAAGAGCACGCCGAGCTTGTGACCCATGCGAAGAAGACCGCCGAGCACACCCGCAAAACGGTCACCGCCGAGGTAGAGACGCGAACCCGCGCGGACGGGCAAGAACTCGTGAAGGCTCGCGCGCATCTTCACGCCGCTCGCGACGAGGCGCGGGCGGCGTGGTTCGGGCGCAGGCGCACCGCCGCCCGGAACATCGACACCGCGGAGGAGTCGGTCGAGAAGATCGAGCGGCACGTCACCCAGACATGGGGCACCGCCCCGTCTCTCTTGCGTCCCGTCGCCGAGTGGGCGCAGACGATCGCAAACGGACATGCCGCCGCCCACCCCGAGGTGCGGGCGGCTGAACAGGCCCTCAGCGACACCGAGGCCGCGAGGCAGCAGACGGCCCAGCGGCAAGCCGTCGAGCGGGATCGTCTCACCGTCGAGGTGTACGGGGCGGAGCAGGCACGGCAGATGCGAGGCACCTTCCGCATCCCCAACCCCAGAGCAGACGCCGAACACGCCAGGAGACGGGCAGCCGAGGCGCGGCGGGTCATCGCGGAGCTGGACGCGCGCCCCGTCGCTGAGGCCGCTGAATGGCTCACCCAGCGGCGAGAGCAGCAGCGGGCCGAGCGCGAGGCTCTGCAAGCCCGTCAGGAGGCCCTCACGCGCCGCAACGTCGGGCTGACCAGGACTGGCCCGGATCAGCGGCGAGACGGGCCGGGGCGCAGCTTGTGATCTGGCCTGGTGACGCTACAGAGACAGCCCGCCGTGGGGTGTTGGCGATTCCGGGCGGCGTGTCTCCGTGCCGAACGACTCCGCGGCCGAGTGAGAACGGCGGCGGCGAGCTGCGTCGAGTTCGCGATCCAGAACGTCCGGCGTCCGCGAGATACCCCGCGCTTGGAAGCTGCGCACCTGCTCCACCGTCAACGCCTCCCCAGGTCGCATGCTCCCGTCGAGCCGGTGGAGGTTCGGCCGGATCAGCGCGTCGATCCCGCTGTGATCCTCCACAATCGCGAGGGTGCGGGCGTGGGCGAACACGTCGCCGGGAATCTGCGACCAGTCGATGACCCATCCGGCGTCGCGGGCGAGCTGGTTGAACATGATGTGCTGACTGCGCGTGTTCACGTCGCGGAACGGATGGATCGCGGTCGTCTCACCCCACACCCATGCCAGCCTGTCGGAGAACGCATCCGCGTCCAGGCCGCGGAGATGGTCGCGGGCAGCGAGTTCGCCGAAGACGCGCTCAGCCTCGGGCACGATGAACGGCGGACGGCAATGCGCGATGCCCGTGCCTCCGGGGTGAGTGTCGGTGTCGCGGATGTCACCGCCCCAGACATACAGATCGGCGGTCAGATGCTGGTGGATGGTCTGCAAGTGGGCGAGGTCGTACCGGCCGGGGATGGGGTGCTCGGTGAGTTCGACCATGCGCTGATGGATCGCGGCCGTCTCGACGGCTTTCCAGCGGTCGTAGTCGGTGATGCCGAGCTTGTTGATCAGAACGAGGCTGTTCGGGTAGCTGTAGCGGTCGGGCACTGGTGCTCCTGCCCGGACGGGTTACTTCGCGGGGAAGCGGTCAAGCGCCGCAGCGATCGCCTCGCGCACCGCTTCATCCGCGGACAGTTCCCCGCGCACCTGACGGCGGGCAATCTCTTGATCCGCCTCAGTGACGACTGCACCGGCCGTGACCTGCCCGGCCTCGACCTCCGCGAGCACACGCCGGACATGGGCCTCGGATACGGGAGTCTTGAGAGCCATTCGGGGTGCCTCCTTGTGGTCGGCGTTCTTGGGTTAGTTTACGTTGCTCCGCTGACATTCGCCGGGAGGCCAGGGGCGGGGGTGCCGACTCGGCACGGCCAGTGGATTGTCAGGCTTCGCCGATGTCGGTTGCGGCGTCGGCGAAGAGGGCGAGGAACTTCTCGCGGGGGATCACGATGCGCCGCCCGAGCTTCACATGCGGGATGGTGCCTTCGTTGATGCTCGTAGTGATCGTGCGGGGATCGACGCCGAGGGCTTCTGCGGCTTCTTTGCGGGTGATGACGAGGCTGCGCCGCTTACGGAGGTCGTCCATGTCGAGGGTGCTCTGCCGCATCGTCACACCATCCGTTCGTGTCAGCGCCGAGAAATGTGGTTCCTCCCACCGTAGAGAATCGCACTTGCGCTGTCAAGCATTGCGCTGTAGTTTTCTACTATGGAAACAGACAGGGTGCGGGGCAACCCCGCAGGCATCACGAACACGCACGTCGCGCAGAACATCCGAGCCGCCCGTCAAGCGATCGGCATGGACTTGCGCACCATGTCCGACGGGCTGAAAGCCGCCGGGCGCAAGCTCTCCACCTCGGGCATCAGCAAGCTCGAGGCCGGGGATCGCCGCGTGGACGTGGACGACCTGACCGTGATCGCCTACCTGCTGCGCACCACCCCCGCCGCGCTGCTGACCCCACCCGACGAGCAGACCACGCTTACAGGCGTTCCGGAAGGGTATGAGCCGGAAGAGATCGACAGGTGGATGCGCGGGGAACTCGTCCTCACCGACGAGGGACTGTTCAACTACTGGCAGCAGGAATGGGTCATCTGCACCGACCGCATCCACCACCTCGAAACCACCCTCGCGGGCATGACCGCCCCCAGCAAAGACGACCCCGAGAAGACCCAGGCACACCCCAAGACCATCGCCGCCTACCAAGAGCGGCTGGACACGGCCAGAGCACGAGCGCGCGCAATCCGGGAACGCGGCGTGCAGCTCGATCCCGAGGGGAGAGTGTTCAACGCCGCCGACTACATCGACAACTACGCCCAGACACACCAGCCCGGCACGACGAGGGCAAGGAGCACACGGTCATGATCGCGAAAAGGCAGCCCGCCGAGCAGGGCAGCGGGGGTGAGAAGCAGCAGCGGCGTTCGCGCTCACGGCAGCCCGGCTCAATCCAGGCTTACGACACCGACAAGGGCAAGCGGTGGCGGTTCCAGATCTACGCCCTGAAAGACCCCGAATACCCCGAGATGGGATCGCGGCGGCTGACCCGTTCGGGATTCACCAGCACCGACGAGGCGAACGACGCCTTGCAGGAGGCGTTGAAGCAGCGGAAGCAGAACGAGAAGTTCGGCAACAAGGTGCCGACCGTGGGCACCCATGCGGATGAGTGGGTGGCGGGGTTGAAGCTCGCGGCGTCCACGATCAAGGGGTACAAGAAGATCATCCGCAACCACATCCGCCCCCAGCTCGGCGCGATCCGGCTCGACAAGCTCACCGCCACGAGGATCGCGCGCCACTACCGCGACCTCGAAGACCACGGCCGCCGCGACGAGTACGGCAAAGGCGAGCCGCTGTCGGCTAACAGCGTCCACAAGGTGCACGTCGTGCTCGGCGCGATCCTCGACGCCGCGATAGACGACGGGCACCTGACGGTTAACCCGGCGAAGAAGAAGCGCACCGTGAAGCCCCCGAAGTCCAGCGAGGTGCGGGCGCAGAAACCCGAGATCGCGACGTGGACGGCCGAGCAGTTGCAGACGTTCCTCACCTGGAACCGCGACGAGTTGGAAGACGAGCTGTTCCCACTGTGGCGGCTCATCGCCTACATGGGAATGCGTCGCTCGGAAGCACTCGCCCTCAAGTGGTCGGACATCAACGCGAAAACGATGCGGGTCAGCATCCGTCGCGCCGTCGATACCGACGACTGGACGAAGACGAAGACCACCAAGACCGGACAGGCCCGTGTCATCGACGTGGACGCCGAGACGTTGAAGGTGCTCGCCTCGTACAAGGTCACCCGCGCGGAGGTGTCGTTCGAGCTGGCGAAGGCCGACGCCTACGTCTTCGGCGACGATGACGGGAAGCTCCGCTCACCCGACGCAATGACGAGCCGCTGGGATCGACGCCTCAAGTGGGTGACCGCGAAGTTCGACAGCCTGCATCGGGTCACGATCAAGGGGCTGCGTCACACTCACGCGACCCTGCTGCTGGAACTCGGGGAGCATCCCAAGGTCGTGCAGGAGCGCCTGGGCCACTCAACGATCACCACGACGATGAACATCTACTCCCACGTCACTCCGACCATGCAGCGCTCGGCAGTAGACCGCTTCGCCGCCCACCTGAACGGCTGATCCAGGAGAGCGACGATTGTAAGACTCCGAACCGCTAAGCCGAGCGTCGAGGGCGGGTAACCGCGTAGATCTCGAAACAAATCCCGAGCACGATGAGGACGAAGCCGACGACACCGAGGGCTGTAAAGGTGATAACGAGAGCACCCGCAAGGACCAAGGCGATCGAGAGAATCACGCCAACAAGCGCCGCTGTGCTCAACTTCATACTTCGAGCCTATCCAACGCTGCTCTCATCGACTGAGGTGGCTGCGGCCTCACCTCACGGAACCGCTAAGCACCGTTTCTGTGGCCGTCCTGAACCACTCGCACATCGCCCTTAGCACTTTTTCTAGCACTTCCGACGCGAATGACCCCCAACCCGAGAGATAAAATCCCAGGTCAGGGGCCATTTCATTCGTGTGCGCGAGGGGGGACTTGAACCCCCACGCCCTTGCGGGCACTGGCACCTGAAGCCAGCGCGTCTGCCATTCCGCCACTCGCGCGAGTCATCACCCAGCACAACATCACTAGACAACTCAGTTAGCTTAGCAAGAGGGGGCGCTCAGCGCCAAAACAAAGGCCACTGATCCACTCCAATGACACCGCTCAACTGACGATGTCGCTCCAGAGGCACCGTGCAACCGTGTTTTTTCCCGCGAGCTTGGCTCTGTACATCGCCTGATCGGCGGAAGCGATGAAGTCGCGGGCAAACGGCGCACCCTCGCCTGGGCGCGGCGACCAGAGCACCGTCCCGATGCTGGCAGAGAGTGGTCGATCGCCAATGAGCTCGGGCAGGGGCAGGCGCACCTGCTCCAGGACTCGCTCTGCAAGCAGAGCCAGCGATGCCTCGTCGGTCGGGCCCCCGGCCAGTACGAACTCGTCGCCACCGAGTCGGCTCACAACTCCGCCTTCCGGGCTGATGCTCCGCAGTCGATCCGCGATAACGCGCAGCAGTTCGTCACCCACCGCGTGCCCGCACTCCTGGTTGAGGGCGCGAAACCCGTCGAGGTCGAGGTAGAGCACGGCACACGGTTTCTCCGCGCGAGTCGCCGCAAGCAGGATCCGACCCAACTGCTCTTCAAGAAGCGACTGGTTCGCCAGTCCAGTGAGGGGGTCATGCAGCGCCTGGTGGCGCAGTTGCTCCTGCAGGTCGTGGAGTTGGTCGTTGGCGCGATCCGCACTGTGGCGCGCTTCGATGAGTTCGCGTTCGAACCGGCCCCGCTCGGTCGCGTCGATGAGCGCGACGTGCAGCCGCATCTGGCCGTTCGCGTCGAAAACGAGGTCGGCATTCAAGATGATGGGCGAGAATTCGCCATTCATAGCACGGCCTTCAATGACGATCTCGCGAAACTGCTGCTCGACGGGTTCCTCCGCCGAAAGCAACGCTACGCAGCGCGCGAGAGAATCGGCCGACAGCCAATCCAGGGCGTTCTCTCCAATCAAGGCGCCCGACGCATCGGCCGCGGGGTGCCCGCGCCACAACGCGAGCATGAGGTTGTGGGCGACCACGGTGCCCTGCATGTCGATCGTCATGAGGCCCACGGGTGCGTGCCGCAACAAATCGCTCTGGGCCGCCTCCGACAATCGGGTCTCCGCATCTTCGACCTCGGTCAGCACCTGGGTCTCGGTCGTGCCTTCGATCAACACATCTCCCCGATTTCTCGCGTGAACACTCAAGTTTAGGCGCTCACCGCGAGACCCGTTGAACAACCTCCACAGCACTGCAATGGTGGATCGCCCAAACGTCTCGGAATGATCCCAAATACGCGCCGAAGCTCTATCGCGGGGTGGCCCCGCGGTAGGCTCCAGATGTAATGCGGGCCTGGCCCGTTCACGCATGAATGGTTTGTTTTAACGACAGAAGAGGATATGGATCGATGAAGATTCGATTTGTACTGCCCGCACTCGCCGCAGTAGTTGCGCTTGCACTCACTGGCTGCACGAACACCGAGGGCGACACGACCGCCAGCGTCGACGCGAGCGGGATCCAGCCCGACGCTGCCGCGGTAGCGTTGCTGCCTGACGAAGTGAAGGAATCGGGTGTGCTCGTCATGGGCACCGACGCCGAGTACCCGCCGAACGAGTACAAGGACGCGTCGGGCAAGCCGGTCGGCTGGGGCATCGAACTCGCCGAGGCGATCGCCGCGAAGCTGGGCCTGGCGCCCGAGTGGGAGATCCTGCCCTTCGACAGCATCCTTCCCCGCATCGAGGAAGAGGCGTTGCAGGTCGGTGCCTCATCGTTCACCGACAACCTCGAGCGTCAGAAGACGGTCGACTTCGTCAACTATCTGAACGCGGGTAGCCAGTGGGCCGCTCCGGTGGGTTCCGATGTGGATCCCGAAAACGCCTGCGGCCTCACCGTGGCCGTGCAGGCGGGCACGATCCAGCACACCGATGAACTGCCCGCCCGCAACGACGAGTGCGTCGCGGCCGGCAAGGAAGCGATCACCGTCCTGCCGTTCGACGGTCAGCCCGAAGTGACGAATGCCGTGGTCAACGGTCAGGCCGATGCATTCTCCGCTGATTCCCCAGTTACCGGCGCTGCGGTGACCGAGCTCGAGGGCGAGCTTGAGCTCGTCGGCGATCTCTTCGACGCGGCACCCTATGGTTTCGCCACCCTCAAGGGCAGCGACATGACCATGGCGGTTCAGGCGGCGCTGCAGTCGCTCATCGATGACGGCACCTACCTCGAAATCCTTGAGGCCGCGGGTATCGCCCCGGGCGCTGTGGAATCGGCCACGATCAACGCCGGTACCGAGTAGTCGAACCGGATTCGCGAGTCATGTCTGACACGCAGTCCCCGGCCGCGGGGCCACGTGCCCCGCGGCCCGACAGCCACGCGGTGCCGGAGGAGATCGTAGCGATCAAGCTCCGGCACCCGTGGCGCACGGTGTTTGCCGCCGTCCTCCTGCTGCTCGTGGTGCTGTTCATCGTCGACGCAGCGTTCAACCGCCCCGTGTACTCGTGGGGCGAGGTAGGCAAGTACCTCTTCGACACTCGCGTCATCGAGGCGATCGGGTACACCCTGCAACTCACGGTGTACTCGATGATCATCGCGGTGCTGCTCGGTGTCACGCTCGCGATCATGCGACTTTCGCCGAACCCAGTCTTCCGGTCGGTGGCGTGGGCGTACCTGTGGATCTTCCGCGGCACCCCGGTCTACGTGCAGCTGGTGTTCTGGGGCCTCATCGGGGTCATCTACAAGAGCATCGATATCGGCATTCCCTTCACCGAGCCGTGGCTCTCGTTCAAGACGCAGGATCTGCTGAGCTACTTCGTGCTCGCGGTCATCGGTCTCGCCCTGAACGAAGCCGCCTACATGGCAGAGATCGTGCGGGCCGGCCTGCTCTCGGTCGACAAAGGCCAGGAGGAAGCGGCGACCGCTCTCGGCCTCGGCTGGGGGCACACGATGACCCGCGTGATCCTGCCTCAGGCGATGCGCGTCATCATCCCGCCGACCGGCAACGAAGTCATCTCGATGCTGAAGACGACATCGCTCGTCACGGCCGTGCCGTTCACGCTCGAGCTCTACACGCGCACACGCGACATCGCATCAGTCACCTACAAGCCGGTGCCCATGCTGATCGTCGCCTCGATCTGGTACCTCGTGATCACCTCGATCCTGATGGTCGGTCAGTACTATCTCGAGCGACACTTTGCGAAGGGCGTTGACGCGCGCCCCGATACGCCGAAGATCTCGCTCGAGACCGGCACAATCGGTGTCGCTTCGGGCACGGGCAACCGTGGCGGTAGGGCCAGCACGGTTGGCACGCTCGGCACCGACGCAGGCGGTGGCGCACCCGCGACGCCCCCAGGTCCAGCAGCGCCACCCGCACTTGGAGGTGATGGACGATGAGTGGATCCGCCAGCGAGACCCCCATGGTGAAAGCCGAGGCCGTCTCGAAGTCGTTTGGCTCGAACGAAGTGCTGAAGAGCATCTCGCTCGAGGTGAACCGGGGCGAAGTGCTCTGCCTCGTGGGCCCGTCGGGCTCGGGCAAGTCCACGTTTCTGCGCTGCATCAACCACCTCGAGACGATCAGCGGGGGCCGGCTGTGGGTCGACGGTGAGCTCGTCGGTTACCGTCAGCAGGGCGACAAGATCTACGAGCTGCGCCCCGCCGAGGCCTCGAAGCAGCGCCGCGACATCGGCATGGTGTTTCAGCGCTTCAACCTGTTTCCGCACATGACCGCGCTCGAGAACGTGATGGCCGCGCCCATGCTGCTGAAGAAGGGCAGCAAGGCGAAGCTGAAGACCAAGGCCATGGAGCTGCTCTCGCGCGTGGGTCTGGCCGAGCGCCACGACTACTACCCGGCGCACCTGTCGGGCGGGCAGCAGCAGCGCGTCGCGATCGCCCGGGCGCTCGCGATGGAGCCGAAGCTGATGCTCTTTGACGAGCCCACCTCCGCCCTCGACCCCGAACTCGTCGGCGAGGTGCTTGACGTGATGAAGGGTCTTGCCGAGAGCGGCATGACGATGATCGTCGTGACGCACGAGATGGGCTTCGCGCGGGAAGTAGCCGACACGCTTGCCTTCATGGATGGCGGCGTGGTCGTCGAATCCGGAGACCCGGCCGAGGTGCTCGCGAACCCGCAGCGCGAGCGCACGAAGGCCTTCCTCTCGAAGGTGCTGTGAGGCACGACCATTGCACGCAGCAGTGGATCGGCCCGCAACCTCCGTCGGAGGCGCGGGGCCGATCCACTTCTGCGTCGGACACCGGTGCCGCGCCCGATTCTGCCGCGCGGACTGTGCCTTGTTCGCTTCAGGGTGCGCTATTTGCGCAAACAAGGCACCCTGAAGTGAATAAGGCACCGTCGGTACGCGTGTCGGCGAAGCTGCGGCACCTGTGCTCTAGTCGCGCGGGGGGAGCGGAGGCCCGCCGGGGAAGTCACTGCGGGTGAGGTCCATGAACAGTGCGTCCTCCAGGTGCCCCTCCGGGCGCACCTGGTAGTCGCGCAGCACCCCGATACGCTGAAACCCGAGCCGCTCATAGCTGCGGATCGCGCCCTCGTTGTTGATGTTCGGGTCGAGGGTGACGCGGGTGACCCCCTCGCTGAACTCGTGACGAATGGCCAGCGCAACTGCCTCCTCGCCAATGCGGCGTCCGCGGAAGGCGGTGCCGAGGAAGATGTGCATGATCGTCGTTGGGTACTCGGGATCCTCGCCGCGCAGCACGAACATCGCGCCGGCGGTCAGCCCGTCCACTTCGATCACGCGGGCGGTGTCGGGGTGCGCGAGGAACTCCTCGCGGATCCGCTCGGGGGTGTATCCCACCCACCACACCGCGACCTCGGGTTCGACGAGAATCGCGGCCAGCGGATCCACATCGCGCTCTTCGGGGTCGCGCAGGGTGACAAGGGGACCGTGCAGGGTCGGCTGGGCGCTCACGCGTTGATGCCCAGGTCACGCTTGATCTTGGTGGTCGAGATGCCCTCGGTGCGATCGAGGTATACGACGTCGCAATAGTCGGTGAGGATCTCAAAGCGCGGGTCACCCTCCCAGTCGCCGCCCATCACGACGACATCGATCTCGTAGCGCTTCACGTCGTTGATCTTCTGATCCCACGAGTCCTCGGGAATCACCAGATCGACGTAGCGCACCGCCTCGAGCATCTTCTTGCGGGTCTCGAAGTCGTGATACGTCTTCTTTCCCTTGCCCTCGTTGAACGACTCGGTCGACAGGGCCACGACGAGGTAGTCGCCCTGGGCGCGGGCGCGCTGCAGCAGGCGAATATGCCCCCAGTGCAGGAGGTCGTAGGTGCCGTAGGTGAGCACGCGCTTCATTCGGCGGTCTCCATTCGTCGGGTGATGGCCGGGGGCGGCCGCGATCCACTGTATTTCTGAGCGTAGTGCAGGGGCAGGTGCGCTGGGTGGGTGCGAGCCGGGTGGGTGCGGGCGTACGCTGGGTATGAGGGCCCGGAGCTCCGCAGCCCGTCACGAGAGGAGCCACCATGAACGAGAACAGTCAGTCTGGCACGCAGGATCATGACTCGGATCCGGCGCACACTCCCGACCAGGGATGGGGCGAGGAGGGCGGTGCATCGCACCTCGGGCCCGCCACGCACATTCAGTCGGGACAGCCGGGTGACGTTGACGTCGCGGACGATGAAGAAGACGCAGACGAAGACGAAGAAGAGTAGGTCGATTGCATGAGCGATTTTCGCCATACGGTGCGCAAGTGGGTGAAGCCCGAAGATCTGAACCAACACGGCGCGCTGTTTGGCGGTCGACTCCTGCAGTGGGTCGATGAGGAGGCCGCGATCGTGGCGGTGACCCAGTTGGGCACGATCGACGTGGTCACTCGGCACTTCTCGGCACTCGATTTTGTGGCGAGGGCGGATCGCGGCGACCTGCTCGAGCTCGAGTACCGGGTACTGAAGTTCGGCAACACCTCGCTCACCATCAGCTGCCGGGTCGAGAACGCGGTGACCGGGCAAGAAGTGCTGACGCTGGAAGAAATCGTGTTTGTGGCGGTGGATGCCGAGGGTCGGCCCCAGCCGCACGGGTACGGTGACACGACCCTGGGTACCGAACGCATTCGCGGACTGGGGCACTCGAATGCGGTCGAAGGGCGAAATCGAGGGTGAACTTTCCGCGCTCCCGGCTGGGGGTACCGCTCAGGGGGTATCAGGGTGCATCATAAAACAGGCACCCCAGCGGGTCGCTGATTCCTGAGTTCGTCACGTGAAAGGCACCCCTATGGCTGGCCCCTCTACCCTCAACACCGAGCATCGCGCGGTCGATGCGATCCGCACCATGCTGGGAGTCGGTGGACTCGTCGCGCTGATCGTCGGCATCCTGATCCTCGTGAACCCGGTGAAGTCGGGCGCGGTGATGATGCAGATCGTTGCCGTCATCGTCGCGCTGTACGCGGCGGGCGTGGGCGTGGTGTATCTCGGGTCAGCGCTCTTCGCGAAGTCGATGAAGGGGTGGCCGCGCACCGGCAACGTCGTGCTTGGCCTGCTCTACATCGTCGGCGCGGTCATCATCTTCGCAAACCTCGCCGCGACGGCCGCAGTTCTGACCGCGTTCCTGTCGATCATGATCGGCGTGCTGTGGATCATCGAGGGCATCTTCTCGTTCACCACGCTGAAGGGGTCGGGCCATCGCGTGCTCACCATCGTCTACGGCATCATCAGCGTAGTCGCCGGCCTCGTGCTGATCCTGTCGCCGCTGCTCGGTGCCATCACGCTGTGGCTGCTGCTCGGCCTGTCGATGATCGTGATGGGCGCGGTGCAGATCGTGCGCGCGTTCGCGTTCAAGCCGTCGGTGTAGTCGACTCCGGGACGGGATTGAGCCCAGGGCGGAACGCTCGGCGCAACCCCGTTCGGTGTCAGTCCGTCTGTGTCAGCTGGAGGCTGCCGGGCTCAGATCGTAAGTGACCCAGGGGGTCTGGCGTGCGACCCGATCGTAAAGGCTTCGGGCAGTCTCGTTGTCGCCAGCGGTGATCCACCGCACCACGGTGGCCTGCTCATCGCGAGCAATCTCGGCGAGCCGCACAAGCAGTGCCGACCCCACGCCCTGTCCGCGGGCCGCGGGGGCGGTGAAGAGGTCATCGAGAAAGAGGCCCCTGGCCCCGACGATCGGGCGCGCAAACGTGCGATAGTGGGCAAGGCCGACGATCGCACCACCGGCCTCAGCGACCAGCCCGCGAGTCTCGTGGAGTGGATCCATCAGCCATTCCCAGACGGTCTCGAACACCTGAGGGTCGTGGGGCATCCCGTAGAAATCTCGATAGCCGCGGTAGGCGGTCACCCACGCGTCGCGGTCTGCTGCCGCGACGGGTCGAACTACGACGTCGGTCACGATAGCTTTTCGATCTCGACGAACACGACGGGAGCCGCGGAGGTGCGGTTTTCGACCTGGTGCTCGGAGCCCGCGGGCCGGGTGTAGCTGACGCCCGCGGTGAGTTCTGCCACGATTTCGCTGCCGTCGGCGTTGGTCACGTGCATGGTGTCGGTGACCATGGGCACCACCACGTACTCGTGTTCGTGCACGTGCATCGGAATGACTCCGCCGGGATCAATCGTCCACTTTGTCACCCGAAAGTGTTCGTTCTCGAGCTGGGTTTCGCTGTGTGCTCCGGTAGTCATGTGGTCTCCTTCAGTGGGTTCGGCAAAGTGACTGTTTGGGACAGCCTAATGTGGGTCGGTGCCATTGGCTCGCGTTGCACGAAGCTGAGTCGCCGCTATCTCAGGGCGCAGGCTGAGCACCAGATTGGCCAGCGCCGGAGCCGACGTAATCGGCAACCCCAGGGCCTCCTCGACTCTTCCGAGCCGGTACCTGATTGTGTTTGGGTGCACGAAGAGCGCCTCGGCGGTGCGTCCAATGTGCTGCTCGGAAGCGAGATACGTGACGAGCGTTTCCCGCAGGCCCGGGTCGTGCAGAGGAGCGAGTGTGGCTGAAATCCGGGCCTCGAGCTGCTTCGGATCGACGTGTGAAAGCAGCCAGGTGGCGAGATCGATGCGGTCGATCCAGATCGGTCCGATGACCGCCGGGTCGTCAGACGCGGCGGCCCATTGCCGACCAATGTCAAGCGCCGTCTCGGCTTCCCTCACGCTTTCGGGAACTCGGCTCAGCGCGTCGAACGGACCTGACACGCCCACGAGGTAGCGGCGAGACACCGCCTTCAGCCAGGCTTCGCCGCTCGCTGATTCAGGGACGATCGCGGCGATGGCAGCCGGGGCCTCGCGGTCGGTGCGATGCAGCATCAGGAGCAGAGGAGTTCCGCTAGATCGGGCCTGTGTGACTAGCTGCGAGACCTGGGACTCCCGGGCTGACTCGCTGCCAAACGGCGCCAGCTCGACCGCTCGAACCGGAGCGTACGCAGGGAAATCGAACTGGGTCATGCGGCTCCAAAATCGATGCTCTCGAGAGGGCAAGATTCCGTCATGCAGTGAGGCAATGAGTTGCTCGTTATCGCGTCGATCCCTGCGAATTGCTCCGTATTGAATGCCGTGCACCGCACCGAGCAGTCGCTCAGAGGTGTCGAGAATGAGTTCGCCCAGGTGCTCGATCGTTTCTGGCCCCCGGCTCGCAATCGCGATGACGTGGATCCCGTCACGCAGCGCGACGCGGCGACTGCGCACGTGCCAGCGCCCAATTTCCGTCGCAAGATCGCTTTGGTTGGTTGCCGCGATCTCGTTCCAGATGAGTTGGGCAGGAGCAGTGCCCGTGCTTGCGACGATCTTGCCGTCGACATCGTAAATGATGGCGGTTCCGTGGCACAGGACGCCGATGCGATTCGCCAGCGTATTCACGGGTTCCGTCGAGGAAATCGCGGTGAGAAGGGTGTTTGTTATCTCAATGGTGTCGCGCAGACGCTCAAGCTCCGACGGTGGCCCTGAAGAAGTTGGCACGCAAGTCTTCCTGAAATTGTGTGAACTGGATGTTTCGTGTGTTGATTATCGTCTAATTTTGTGGATATTACAACGAGGCTTCGATAATGCTTCGAATTTTCTAATGACCCCCGCGGGTGAGCGGACGAAGGTTGAGAACACCCGAGCTCAACGTTGAACTTCTGGAGGAGCCAATGAGCACAGTCCGTGTAGCAGTCGATGTCGGTGGAACATTCACCGATGTCTGCATTTTTGATGACGAGACGAAACAGATGCGCGTCACCAAGGTGCCATCCACCCCTCACGATCCGATGATCGCGGTGATGAATGGTGTCGAACGTGGCGAGATTGACCTCAGCAATGTCTCCCTCTTCTCCCACGGCACCACCGTGGCGACGAATGCGTTAATCACCCGAAACTTTCCGGCTGCCGCCCTCGTGACGACGCGCGGATTTCGAGACGTGCTCGAGATTCGCGATGGCACCAAGGATGATCTCTGGGACGCCTACAACGATGTGTCGGCACCCTACATTCGCCGGCGCGATCGCTTCGAGGTGACCGAGCGCGTGGATTATTCCGGGAACACGCTCACCGCACTCGATGAGGGTGAAGCACGGGAACTCGCCGAGTTGCTCAAGCGTCGCGGGGTGAGCACCATCGCGGTCTGCTTCCTGAACTCGTATGCAAACCCCGCTCATGAAACCCGGATGCGCGAGATTCTCGAAGAGGTCATCCCCGAGGCCACGGTCTCGACCTCTGCAGAGATCCTGCCCGAGATTTTCGAGTACCCCAGATTCAATACGGCGGTCGCCAACGCGGTTCTGGCGCCGCTCGTGTCGGGGTACGTCAACCGGCTTTCGGATCAGCTCCGGGATGGCGGCTACAAGGGTGACCTCCTGTTGCTGCACTCTGGCGGCGGATCCATGACCCCACGGCTCGTCGAGAAGTTTCCGGTGCGGCTTGCTGCCTCGGGCATCGCGGCCGGTGCGATCTCTGCCAAGCACATCGCGCAGCAGTGCGGATACGACAACGCGGTGAGCCTAGACATGGGCGGCACCTCAACCGACATCGCCCTCGTGGCTGACGGAGAGTTGCGCATCACCCAGGAGTGGCAGGTGGAGTATGGCCACCCGATCATCTTCCCATCGATCGAAGTGCTCACGATCGGTGCGGGCGGCGGATCACTCGCACACATCGACATTGCGGGATCCCTTCGCAACGGCCCGCAGTCGGCCGGCGCAGATCCCGGCCCGGCCTGCTATGACACGGGTGGCGATCAGCCGACGAACACTGACGCGAACGTTGTGCTGGGGCGCCTCGGCTCCTCCCTCGCGGGCGGAGTGAAGCAGCTCGAAAAGTCCTTGGCTCAGCGGGCGGTTCGCCGGGTCATCGCCGAGCCCCTCGGGATGGGCCTGGAGGAAGCGGCACAGGCCATTGTCTCCGTGGCGAACGCCAATATGGCGGACGCGGTTCGCCTGGTGTCGATTCGTCGCGGATATGACCCGCGAGATTTCGCGCTCCTTGCCTTCGGCGGAGCCGGTGCCCTGCACGGCGCGGATGTCGCGCGCGAACTCGGGATCCCCACCGTCGTCGTGCCCCCGAACCCCGGGGTGACGTCGGCCATGGGCTGCCTGCTCGTCGATATTCGTCACGACCTGGCCCAGATGTACACCGGCCTGGCGGCGGCTGCCGACGAGGACAGCATCGAGGAGGCGTTTGTCGCTCTCGAGACCGAAGCCTCGACTCGCTTGCGTCACGAGGGTGTCTCTGACGAGAACGCCATGCTGCAGCGCAAGATCTCAATGCGCTACTCCGGGCAGTGGCGCTCACTCCAGGTGCCCATGGGCAGCGGGCCTGGTGCGCTTGAGCAGGCCGTTCGCACCTTTCACGAGGAATACGAGCGTGAGTTCTCCTTCCGGCAGGACGATGCTCCGGTTGAGGTGTACCAGCTGCATCTCGCGGCCGTCGGCAAGACTCCGAAGCCCGCGTTCCGGCCAGCTGAGGTGATTCCGCAGCCACCGGGCAGCCCAGCCGAGCGTCGGCCGGTCTACTTCGGCGGGCACGGATGGCTCGATACGCCCGTGTACGACCGCGAGAAACTTGCCGCTGGAACCTACTTCCACGGCCCGGCAATTGTCAACCAGCTCGATTCCACCACAGTCGTTCCCCCGCACACCCGGGCCGAGATTGACGAGTGGCTGAACATTCGCATCCACCTTGAGGAGGCCAACTGATGAGTGAAACACTCGCCCGACCGGTAGCGACCGCACGGGAAACGACCCTCGACCCGGTGACGTTCGAAGTGCTGAAAAACGCCTTCGCCACCAGTGTCGACCTGATGAGTGAGCAGATTCTGCGCACGTGCTACTCGTTCGTGATCTACTCCCGTGACTTCTCGTCAGCGCTGTGTGACGCCACGGGGAATACCGTGATGCAGGGCTCTGGCGACATCGCCGTGCACGTGGGCACCCTGCACTTCCAGTGCAAGGCGGTCATCGAGGAATTCGGCGATGACATTCATCCCGATGATGTCTTCGCCATCAACGATCCGTACCGCGGGGGCACGCACTTCAACGACGTGTCATTCATCCGGCCGGTGTTCTCCGAGGGTCGCATTATCGCCTTCGCGCAGAACAAGGGCCACTGGGCAGATATCGGCGGCCGGGTCCCGGGTTCCTTCGATGTTGAGGCCGTCGAGCATTTCGGCGAGGGCCTTCGCATCACCCCGGTGCGAATCTGGTCGAAGGGCGTCTTCTTGCACGATGTGGCTCAGCTGCTCGTCTCGAATACCCGTGCACCTGAACAGGCGATGGGGGATCTGCATGCCCAGTCGGAGGCCACCGCGGTCTGCGAGCGTGAGATTCAGCGCCTGGTCGCCCGCTACGGCACCGAAACCGTCGAAGCGGCGATGCAGGAGACGCAGGATTACGTGGAGCGGACCGTCCGGCGTCGTCTGGAGGGGCTGCCGAATGGCACCTGGGAGACGGTCGACTATCTCGACCTCGACCCTGGTGCGCCCGAATCGCTCGTGCCCGTGCGCATCAAAATGACCCTCGAGGGCAGCGGGATCCACTACGACATCAAGGGTGGCCCGGCGATCAAGACGTTCTTGAACTCAGGGTACGGCACGACCTTCTCGGCGATCTACGCCGGAACGAAGACCTTCTTCCCCGATGTCCCGCTGAACTCGGGCTTCTACGCAGCGGTAACGGCCGACATCGGGCCCGAGGGTACGGTCGTCAACGCCGGTTGGCCCTACGCGGTGACCGGCACCGTGTCTGGCCCGTACGAGAAGCTGATGAACGGCATCTTCGAGCTGTGGTCGCAGATCATGCCCGAGCGCGCGATGGCCTGCGCTTTCAACCTTGAGTACCTCCTCGTGGGTGGCCGAGACGCCCGCACCGACTCGAAGCCGTACTTCATGTGGTACGACTGGATGGCCGGCGGGTGGGGCGGCCGAGTCAGCAAGGATGGCTCGAGCGCGACGGCACCCGTATTCGGCGTCGGACTCGCGGTGCAGCCGTGCGAGGGCCAGGAGCGGCTGTCGCCGGTGATCACCACCATGCTCCAGATCGGCACGGACTCCGGCGGGCCCGGACGATTCCGCGGAGGCTGCGGTATCGAGAAGGGCGGAATCCTCACGGATGCCGAACAGGCCGTGATGAGCTACTGCTGTGACCGCGCTCGCTCGATCACCTGGGGTATTGAGGGCGGTCTGCCCTCGATTCCCCACGGGGTCTGGATGAACAAGGACACCGAGAGCGAGCGGTTCCTCGGATCGATCTTCTCCTCGGTTCCCGTGGAGCCGGGCGACACGTTCTATCGTCCCTCTGCTGGCGGTGGCGGGTTCGGTGACCCCCTCGAGCGCACCCCGGAGGAGGTGCTCGAGGATGTGATTGACGACTACGTGTCGATCGGTCGCGCGGCCGAGGACTACGGCGTGGTCATTCGCGAGATCGACCCGGAACTCGACCAGTACGAGATCGACAAGGATGCGACGCGTGCGAAGCGGACGTGGATCCGGGACAACCGGGCCGCGTGGCTGCACACCGACCCGGCCGAGGTTGCCGAGAAGTATCGCTCTGGCGATCTCGACCTCCTTGATGTCATCCGGCGTCACGGCGTGATCCTCGACTGGGGCACCGGCGAGCTGTTTGAGGAGACCACGCGTCAGCATCGCGAGCAGATGCAGCGGCGTTCGGCAGACCACTGGGGCGCTTAGCCCCTCGGTGCAGCGCCAAGATTGACGCTTGCGCGGAATGGGTCGCCCGTACGGGCGATCCATTCCGGAAACATAGATTTGTGCAAATGACAGAAATATCGCCGCTCATTCCGGCTCATGCCCAGTACTTCTCGGCGGATCCACTGACAACAATGAGATGGCTACGCGGAACTTTGGGATTTTTTCCCGGAAATACGCACCAGCTTCGCCGCGGCCCCGGCCGTTGACGAAATCCCCCGCTGCAGGGACGTGTGCACGCACCGACGCGAGTACACGGGCTGAATCCCGCAGCATCTACTGGAAAAACCAATGGAGGTACAGACAGTGAGTCTCAACCTAACCGGGAGCAACGACGACGTCGAAGCAACCGATGCTCTGGCTCGAGAGGGCAACGACAGTGACCAGATGAGCCGCGGCTCGTTGTCAATGGCCTGGTACGGCGTCGCGAGCGCCATGTTCTATGTCTACGTCGGCGCGGCCATGGCCGTCGCCTATGGCACCGTGAACGCGCTGATTGGCATCGTGCTGACCATCATCGTGTACGGCGTGATTAACGCCATTCTGTCGAAGTACGCGATCAACAACCGCACCACGGTGGCGCAGTTCTCCCGCACCATCCTCGGGACCGCTGGCTCCTCGATCGCGACGATTATCTTCGCACTCATCGCGATCTACTACTCCGTGTTCGAGGGTTCGATCGTCGCCTATGCATTCATGACCGCATTCGGCGGCGAGATGTGGATGTGGAGCCTCATCGTTGTGGCCTACTCAACCCCGCTCATCATCGGTGGAGTGCGTCGCTTCCTCGACAAGCTCAACGGTTGGTTGCTGCCGATCTACTTCTTCGGCCTGATCGCAGCGGTCATCTGGGCGGGCGTGGTCTACGGATTCAGCGACAACTGGCTCACCCAGGCACCTGAGATGCCGGTTCCGTTCGCCATGGGTGGCCCGGGCTGGCTCGCAACCTTCGCCGGGTACATGGGCGTATGGATCCTCATGATGTTCACAATGGACTTCGCGGCTCTCGGCAAGCGCAAGGACACGAAGTTTCACCAGTGGGTCTCCTTTGGTCCGGTCTTCTACGTGCTGGCCTTTGGCTTCTCGGCCGTCGTGGGTATCTTCCTTACCTTCACGATTCCCGGAATGGAGGCCTCGGAGACCGGCATCGCCGGGGGACTCGTGACCATGATGGGCCTCCTCGGCTTGCTCGTCGTGTGGACCTCGCAGACTCGCATCAACACCGCGAACTACTACCTCGGCGCCTCGAACCTGCGGGCCTTCGCTGAGCGCGTATTCCGCGTGAAGCTGCCGAACCTGTTCTGGGTGCTGCTGTCGTCGGTGATCATCTTCCTCCTCATGCTGCTCCCGATCGTGCAGTACCTGCTCCTCGCCCTCGCGTGGCAGGGTGTGCTCGTGACCGCGTGGGTTGCGATCGCGCTGACGCACGTGCTGCTGAGCCGCGGAGGGAGCCAGGAGCACTCTGCGATCGGTGACCAGCACTACCGACCGTTCAACTCGAATGGCCTGATTGCTTGGATCGTGGCAACAATCATCGGCATCGTCATGCTGCAGCTCGGCCAGTTCAACCCTGATCTCGCAGGCATCGGCTCGACCTGGGGCCCGATCCTCACGGTCATTGCAGCCTCGCTCGTGTACGCGCTTCTCTGGCAGGTGCGGCCCTCGAACCGCACCGGCCTGATCAAGGTTGTCGCAACTCGATAGTCCGAAATCCTCTCGGCGGTGTGCCTCGTGTTTCTCGAGGCGCACCGCCGATTGGTGCCGGTGAGCGACTATGCGTGGCCTAGTACGGCTCGAGCTCCACGAGCCGGAGCGCCATCAGGCAGGTCGCTCGGCAATCGAGCGTGTCGAGTGAAATGCCCAGCAGATCTTCAATGCGGCGCAGCCGGTAGCTGAGTGAATTGCGGTGGATAAAAAGCTCTTCGCAGGTGCGCGAGGGCTGCGCGTCGTTACGCAACCAGATCCGCAGCGTTGGGAGCAGTTCGGTCGTGCGCTGCTGATCGTGCTCAATCAGCGGCGCAAGGAAGCGCTCAGCTGACTCGCGAGCGCCCCTTCCCGCGGCTGCCGCCACCACCGCACTCAGGCCAAGCGCCGGTGCCCGAACTGGGCCAGTCACATGCCGCACCAGGTCGAGGGCGTGAACCAGAGAAATGCGCAGCTCGTCGATCGTGCGGGCCGGGCCGTGGAGCACCAGAGGGATCTCGGTCCCGATCCCGAGGAGGCGGGCTGAGATCTCGGCAAACTCTTCACGCGGAAATTGGGCCAAGGCTACGAGGTTGTCGTCGAGCTCGGCCACCCGCACATCGTGAAAGCTGTCGTGCAACGCGACGCGCAGCTTCCAGCCGGCGGCCGCGTGTTCCCCGCTCATGTCGGCGACGAGCAGCGTGGTCTCGGTGCGGCGACTTAGCCCAAGCTCCTGGAACGCATTCGCCACATCGCTGCGCGTGGATTCTGACCAGGCGACGCAACGGTTCACGAAGCGCAGCATGTCTTGGTGGCTGCTTGCGTCGACCACGACGGAGCGGTTGAGCTGGAGTGCGAGAATCGAGGTGACCGAGGCCAGGAGGGACTCGACATCGCCCGGTGATCCATACAAGCGGACCGCCAGCTGGCAGGGGTTACTGAGCCCCATGGGCAACGGCACGGTCAGCACGTCGGGCTGAGCCGCGCGCGCAGCGCCGGTGCGCCACGTCACCGCCTCCGGATACTGTGCGATCAGGGAGTCAAAGGCGTCGTAGACGGCGATTGGCCGTTCGAGCGCGGCGTAGATGGTCGCGAGCAGCGTCGACACCTCGGCACCCTGACTCGCCAGTCGGGCGCAATCGTCGGCGAGTGACCAGCCCCGATCGAGTACCGCGATGCGCTCTGCTTGCAGCATGCCTTCCACGTGCTGATCGATCTTCAGCAGGGGCACGGTGGTCGGCACTTCGAGGAGCGGCACATCGTGTCTCGCACAGGCGTCCACGAGCCCACGAGGGAGCGTGCGATGCGCGGTGCCGATGGCGAATGCCACCGCCGCAACGGGCACGCGAGTGAGTCGCTCGATATAGCCGTCCCAAATGCTCTGCTCCGTGAAGTTCATTCCGATGCCGGAGGTCAGGAGCAACACATTGGGGTCAAGAAAGGGAGTTGGGTCTAGGTGTTCAGTCGGCGCGCACCGAAGGATTTCGCGGCTTAAACGCTCAGCTCCGCTAGGTGTCTCTAGGCGGAGGTGGAGGGAATGCTCGGTGAGCAGGTCCGCGACACGCATGGGTGTACCCTCTCGCATTTGCACAATCACAGCACATTCTTTCTTGCATATGCATAGTAACGCGATCCAGTAACTCGGCGTACCTTTGAGGCCATGACAGCTCAACGACGCGATGTGGTTTCACTGAACTCAGATATGGGCGAGGCCTTTGGCCTGCATTCTTTCGGGAATGACGAGACGCTGATGTCGGTGATTGATGTGGCCAATGTGGCCTGTGGTTTTCACTCCGGAGATCCGGGGACCATGGATGAAACCGTGCGCCTTGCGAAGGAAAATGGCGTGAAAGTCGGTGCCCACCCGGGCCTGCCCGATCTCGTCGGATTCGGCCGACGTGAAATGAAACTCACCCCCGAAGAGGTCGAGTCGATCATTCGCTATCAGGTGGGCGCCTTGAGCGGCTTCCTCACCAAGTACGATCTGCCACTTAACCACATCAAGCCGCATGGCTCTCTCTATGGCATGCTGGCCCGCGACGAGGAACTCATGCTCGGGGCGGTGCGCGTCGCCCGTGACTACGGTGTTCCTGTGTTTGGTATCGCCGGGAGCGCTCACCAGCGGGTTGCGGAGCGAGAGGGAGTGGAATTCATCGGTGAGCTCTACGTCGATCTCGACTACAACTCGGACGGCGGTCTCATCATCCTGCGCCAGCCCCACGAAACCAACATCGAGGCTGCAGCGGAGCGCGCTCGCCGCGCGCTCGCTGACGGCACCATCCTGTCGATAGACGGTGCCGAGCTGCCTATTGAGTTCGGCAGTATTTGCGTCCATTCCGATACTCCGAATGCGGTCGACGTTGCTCGAGCCGTGCGCGCGGTGTTGGATAGCTGAACCGATCACGACTTTCATCACCCCTTCGAACAGAGAGCATCATTCATGAGCACCCAGGTCATTGCCCCGATTCCCGGCATCTTCTACCGTCGACCGGCCCCCGATAAGCCCCCATTCGTGGAGGAGGGAGACACCGTTGCGGTAGGGCAGACCATCGGCGTCATTGAGATCATGAAGCAGTTCACCGAGGTGAGAAGCGAAACGTCTGGCGTGGTCAGCGCATTCGCAGTCGAAGACAACGGAATGGTCGGCCCAGGCGACATCATCGCCACCATCGACTAACTCGCGACACTTTCAGACTGTAAAGGACTCCATCTTGAAGAAACTGCTGATTGCCAATCGCGGTGAAATCGCGGTACGCATTATTCGTACCGCACGTGAAATGGGCATTTCGACGGTCGCGGTCGTCAGCGAAGCAGACCGAGGCTCCAACGCCGAGCGGCTCGCCGACGAGTCGGTGGTGATCGGCCCAGCTCCGGCGGGCCTGAGTTACCTCAACCACGATGCCGTGATTGCTGCTGCGCAAGAGACGGGCGCAGACGCGATCCACCCGGGATATGGATTTCTCTCAGAGAACGCCGCATTTGCGCGCAAGGTGGAGGCCGCCGGACTCACGTGGGTGGGCCCGAGCCCGCAATCGATCGACCTGATGGGCGACAAGTCGCGTGCTCGGCAGGCTGCGCTCGCGGCTGGTGTGCCGGTGCTGGCTGGCACCGAAGGCGCGCTCGACACCTCGGGTGACATCGAAGCGATTGCCGACGCAATCGGGTATCCGATGGTCGTGAAGGCATCAGCCGGCGGCGGTGGACGCGGCATTCGACGCATCGAATCGCGCGACGACGTGCGATCCACCGTTGAAGTCGCCCAGGCGGAGGCCCAGGCCGCGTTCAACTCGAGCGATGTCTACTTCGAGCGCTTCGTCACCCGTGCTCGGCACGTGGAGGTGCAGGTGCTCGGAGACGGTGAAACCTGGGTGCACCTGGGCGACCGAGATTGCTCGATGCAGCGTCGGCAGCAGAAGGTCATCGAGGAGGCACCCGCGCCCAACATTCCCGACCATTTGCGTCAACAGATGCGCGAGAGTTCGGTCGAGCTTGCCCGGCAGTCGCAGTACCTGGGTGCCGGCACGGTCGAGTTTCTCTATGATCCGGAACGCCAAGAAGTGGCGTTCATCGAGATGAATACCCGATTGCAGGTCGAGCACCCGATCTCTGAAGCGATCACCGGTATCGACCTGGTGCGAGAGCAACTGCGCATCGCTTCGGGGGAGAAGCTGGGCTACACCCAGGAGGATGTCACGTTCACCGGGCATGCGTTCGAGTTCCGCATCAATGCTGAGGATCCGGACAACAACTTTCTGCCGAGCCCGGGGCGGATCGACAGCCTTGAACTCTCCGGCGGGCCCGGCGTGCGCACCGACTTCGGATTCTCGGCCGGGCAGACCGTGGTGCCCTTCTACGACTCGCTCCTGGGCAAACTCATCGTGTGGGCAAAGGACCGCGATCAGGCGATCGCCCGGGCGGCGAGGGTGCTGGGCGAAACCGAGATTACCGGCATCAAGACCACGGTGCCGCTGATGCGTAGGCTCGTCGCCCTCGAGGACTTTGCCCAGGCGAAGCATCACACCACCTACATCGAATCCGTGCCTGGCCTGTTGGGAGAATCCGCATGACACTGCCTGAACATGCTCGTTACAGCTGGGGAGGCGACGAGTTCCTGCTCGTGGAGATCGCCCCGGACATGTCGTTGGAAGCAAACTTCGTCTCGAATTCGATCGCGGTCGGTCTCGAAGAACGAGCGCTGCCCGGCATCGTTGACATCTGCCCGGCGAACGCATCGCTTTTGATCCGCTTTGACCCTGATGTGCTCGGGTACCGTGACCTCGAGGCTGCGGTGAAAGAACTCGAATCCGAGGTTCGTCATGCCACGGTGCAAGAGCTTGAAACTCGGATCATCGAAGTGCCCGTCTGGTACAACGACCCGTACACAAACGAGACTGGGGCACGATTTCGGGAGGGCTATCATCAGCGGCCCGAGGGAACGGATCTGGACTACAGCGCCGAGGTGAATGGACTGGCGAACGCGGAAGAATTCATTCGTCGCCACCACGAGACGCCCTGGCTAGTCTCCATGGTGGGCTTTGTGGCGGGTCTGCCGTTCCTGTTTCAACTCACCCCTCGTGAGCGGCAACTCGAGGTTCCGAAGTATCTGAGCCCGCGCACCGACACACCACCACTGACCATTGGTTATGGGGGCTGCTTCACCGCGCACTACTCGGTACGCGGGGCTGGTGGGTATCAAATGCTCGGCATCACGCCCACACCGATCTTCGATCCCGAACAGAAGCTTCCCGATTTCTCCGACTTCATGGTGCTGTTCCGCACGGGAGACATCGTGAAGTACCGGCCGGTTGACGAGGCTGAATACCGGAAGATCGAGGCCGAGGTTGCGGCGGGCACCTACCGCTACAAGCAGGCCCCGGTGACCTTCACCCTCGCCGACGCACTTGCCGATCCCGATGGCTACAACCGCACACTCTTGGAGGCTCTCGATGGCGCTTGAGATTCTTATCCCCGGGCTCGCGACGACCGTGCAGGATCGCGGCCGGTTTGGGTACTACCGCTTCGGGATTCCGCAGGGCGGTGCGATGGATCAATACGCCGCGGGCCTCGCCAACCGACTGGTCGGAAACACCGCCGACGAGGCGCTACTCGAGTGCACGTATCTCGGGCCAAAGTTCACGGTGGACGCGCCCACGGTGATCGCGGTCACCGGCGCACCCCTTGAGGTCTTGGTCAATGGCGAGGCGAAGCCCTCGAATTCGCGGATCGAACTCGCCACAGGAGACGAGGTGTCGTTCGGGATGCTGAAGGGTGGCAGCAAGTTCTTCATTGCGGTTGCCGGAGGGATTGACGTGCCGGAGGTGCTGGGATCCCGATCTACCTACCCCATCGGCAAGATGGGCGGCTTCAAAGGGCGCTCCCTGCAAGTGGGGGATGTCGTGCCCGTCGGAGCACCGCTGCCCGAGACACTGCCCCGGCTAGATGCGGTTCCAGACGAGCTCCTTCCGACGTACGAGCGTGAGGTCACCGTGCGGATCATGCTCGGTCTCTACGATCACAAGCTCACCGACGAAGGGCTCGCGAATCTCACCGAGTCGGTGTGGACGCTCACACCGGTCGCGGATCGCATGGGCCTGCGGTTTGACGGGCCGGGGGCACCCTGGAAAGCCGAGGAGCAGCCGTTTGGTGCGGGGCAAGACCCCTCGAACATCACCGACGCGGGTTACGCGGTTGGCTCGATCCAAATTCCCGGCGGCACCCAGCCGATCGTGCTGCACTGCGACGCGGTCTCGGGCGGTGGCTACGCGCAGGCGGGAACGGTGATCAGTGCTGACATGGACCTGTTCGCGCGCATGGCGCCGGGCACCAAAGTTCGGTTCCAGTCGGTCACGATGGATGAGGCCCTCGCCGCGCGGGCGGAACGTCGGGCGCGTCTCGATCGCGTCTGGTCATAGGTCGAAAGGGAGCAGGGATATGCCACTGGTCACCGTGAAAATGTTTGAGCACCGGCTGCAGCAAGACCCGGAGCTTGCCGAGCGGCTTGCCGTCGCGATCGACGAGGTTGTGGCTGAATATTGCACGGGGCCAGACGGGAAACGCCCCGACACCTGGGTGACCGTCGAGGGCGTACCGCGCACTCAGTGGACGTTTAATGGGGAGACGCGTTAGAGATAGTTGAGCGCTGACCCCGCGTTCCGAAGGCGCGGGGTCAGCGCATCGCTTCGAGGCTGGCGGCATCGATCGGGTCGTCACCCAGAGCGAGGTCGATGTACTTGCGCAGCACGACCAGGGCATCCGATCCCGCGTTGAACTGGGCCGCGACGAATTTGCCCGTGTGGATCAGGCGCAGCGCCTCGTCGATCGGCATGATCGCGCCCTTCGCCTGCTCGCCCTTGCCCTTCGGCAGGGCCGCCCGCAGTTCGTCCATCGAGGTGAAGAGGGGTAGCAGCAACTGCCCCTTCGTCGAGCGGATCGTGCGAATGTGCGTGGCCTTCTTCTTCGCGGTGCCCGTGACGTCGACCACGAGAAACCCCTGGCGCAGCGTGGTCAGAAACGCCGCCAGGTGCGTGTAATCGGGTGCTTGCTGCAGGGCGTGGATCGCCTCACGCACCCCGGTGTTCTCGTAGTCGGCGGTGAGCCCCTCGGGAATCTGCGCTTCAGCCATGCCTCTAGCCTACGGGCCTGGAGCCCTCGAAACGGCGTGTTTGCGGGTGCCTGGGCCCGCGGGCCTGCGGGCGTGTGGTGGAGTGCCGTCAGTCGTCGCCGAGGCCCCGGGCTTGTAACGCCTCGCCTGTGTGGCGGGCGTGCGCGACCATGCGCAGCACGAGCGGGGTGGCGTAGGCGCGCAGGTTGCGGTCAAGGCCGCGCGCGCGGGCGGCGGCGCGGGTCTCGTGCGCGATGTCGATCGCGAGCGGGATCGCGCGGAACGTGAGGGAGAACGCGAGGGCGACGCGCTCAGGGGAGACCCCCAGCGGGCGCAGCGGGCCGAGCGTCCACACCAGAGTGTCGAGCATGTCGTCGGTGGCGGTACTCGCGGTGACCGCGCTCGCCGCAAGAATGAGGGCGAGGAGGTCGGCCGCGACCTCGAGGCCCCGCTCCCACCCGTTCTGCCAGGTCTGAAAGGCGAACAGCAGCACGGCAATGATCGCGAAGCCCCGCACCGCGCGGATCAACCCGCGCGCACCCATGCCCGAGACGATCGCGAGCGCCAATCCGAGGCCGAGTGCGACGAGGGCCGACGGCCAGCCGGGTGCCGCGACGACCGCGATGCCGAGCACGAACAGCCCGAGCAGCTTCGCGCCCGGGCGCATGCGGTGCAGCACGGAGCTGCCAGGACGGTACGCGCCAAGTACGGCGCTGGTCACGCGCGCTCCCGGTACCAGTCGACCGCCTCAGTTGGCGAGGTGGTGCCTGGGGCGGCGCTGTCGTGTACCACCCGGCCCCCGGCGACCACGAGCACCCGGTCACAGCGCGCGGCCAGCTCGAGGTCGTGCGTGGCGACGACCAACTGTTGCGGGAGACCGAGCAGCAGCTCGGAGATCTGCCGACTGTTGCGCAGATCGAGCAGCGTGGTGGGCTCATCCGCGACGAGGATTGCAGGCTCGGTTGCAAGCACGCTGGCGATCGCGAGCAGCTGCTGCTGCCCGCCCGAGAGCGTGTGGACGCTGCGGTCGGCCAGCGCCTCGAGGCCGAACCGCGCGAGCGCGTCGCGCGCGGCGGCGAGGCGATCCACCTTGCGCTTGTGCTGCCGACGTAACGACAGCGCCACATCCTCGATCACCGTGGGCATGACGAGTTGGGTGGCGGGGTTCGTGAAGACGAAGCCGACGAGTTGCCGCACCGCACCGCCATCGTGGGCGGTGTCGAGCCAACGGTCCGAACTGTCGGTGCGACTCGCGCTTCTGCTGTCAGTCTCGCGAGTGGATCCGCCAGCCGGAACCGTGGCTCGCGCCTCGGCGCGCACCCGAACGCTGCCAGTGGTCGGCAGCACCAGCCCGTTCAGCAGGCGCGCGAGCGAGGACTTGCCCGAGCCGTTGGCCCCAATGAGCGCGATGCGGTGCTCGGTCAGGGTGAGGGTGGTCGGCTCGAGGACGCGCACTTCGCCGTCGTGGGTGGGCGCGACAATCGAAGCTTCGTGCAGTTCAATCATGCGTGGTCGGTGGCCACTCGCTCGTTCGCTGCAGGGGTCGAGTCATGGCCGTCCAGGCTGTCGGTCGAGCGTGCGCGGTGTCGCGGCAGCAGGTCGGGAAACGCGCGGTGCACCGCAGTGGCGACGACCGCCGTGAGTGCGATCTTTGCGAGATCTGCGGGGACGAATGCGAGGTTGATGATGAACGCCTCGCCGAGCGTCAATCCGAGCCGCCATGCGAGACCCGCGATGCCGAGCGTGTACACGAGAGCGAAGTTTGCCACGAGGGCCGCGGCGAAGATGAGCAGGCCATTGGTGGCGACCGAGCGGCGGGGGAGGCGTTCGACGATGAAGCCGGTGAGCCAGGCCGCGAGGGGCATGCCGATGAGGTAGCCGACGGAGGGGCCGGCGAACACGGCGAGGCCGGCGGATCCGCCAGCAAAGACCGGTAGGCCGATCGCGCCGATCGCGAGGTAGAGCAGCACCGAGAGGAAGCCGCGGTTCGCGCCGAGCACGGCGCCGGCAAGCAGCACGGCGAAGGTCTGCAGGGTGACGGGCACCGCGCCGATCGGGAAGGCCAGTACTGAGGCGGCGACGATGAGCGCAGCGAAAGTGGCGATGAGCGCGAGGTCGGTGGCTGGGCTGCGGCGAGCGCGGATCTTGGCCATGGGTCTTCCTATTCTCGTGAGGGGGCGTGCGCCTGTGCAAGCACATGAACAGTGTTCACCCTACACTGAACGCTGTTCAGGTGCGACATGTAGGATCTACTGTATGGGTCACAGCCGCACTGATGTCGTCGCCGCCGCGCTGCGCGTACTTGACGAACAGGGTCTCGAATTCTGTTCGATGCGTCGGGTCGCCGCCGCGCTCGACGTGCAGCCGAGCGCGCTGTACCACCACGTGCCCGACAAGCAGACGCTGCTCGCGCTCATGGCCGATGAGCTGGTTTCTGGTGTCGATGGGTCGGGCCCCGCGCAGCTGTGCCGCGAACTGCGACGGGCCATGCTCGCGGTGCGCGACGGTGCCGACGTGGTGGCGACCGCCTCCGCGTATCGGTTGGGAGCGTCGGCGGTCGAGGCTCGGCTCGCCGAAGTTTTGCGCGAGCGTTTCGACGATATGACTCTGGGCGAAGCTGTCGAATCAGCACGCACCCTGCTGCACTTCGTGTTCGGACACACGCAGTCCACCCAGATGTTGCTGCAGGCGCAGGAGTTCGCGGCGCTCGCCGCGGGTCGCCCTGCCGACGCGGCCGCAGATCCACTGGGTGCGTCGCGAGCCGACCTCGAGGCTTCGTTCGACCGCGGGGTTGCCGTCATTCTCGCCGGACTCGCCGTGCGGCTGCAATCGGTGGGCACCTCGGGTTGACGCCGGCGCAGGGTTCAGCGTCCGCGAACCCTGCGCGAGCGTCCACCTCGCGCCGGATTGGGTGAGCGGGGAACGGCTTGATTGCTCGGGTGGGCGTCGGCGCAGGGTTCGAATGCGCTGAACCCTGCGTGAGCGTCCACCCCGCGGGGAAGAGGCAGTCGGTGCCGCGATCCACCAGCGAAGGGGCGAGCTTAGGCCAGTTGGGGTCTGCTGGGGCTAGAAGAGGGTGTTGAGGTTCTGCATGCCACGCAGCGCGTCGTAGTCAAGCACCACACAGCGGATCCCGCGGTCCTCGGCAAGCGTGCGCGCCTGCGGCTTGATCTCCTGCGCGGCAAACACGCCCCGCACGGGCGCGAGCACCGGGTCGCGGTTCATCAGCTCGAGGTAGCGCGTCAACTGCTCCACCCCGTCGATGTCGCCGCGCCGCTTGATTTCGACGGCCACCGATGCCCCGTCAGCGTCGCGCGCGAGAATGTCGACCGGCCCGATCGCGGTCATGTACTCGCGGCGCACGAGCGCATGTCCCTCGCCGAGCACGTCGATCTGCTCGGCGAGTAGCTCCTGCAGGTGCGCCTCCACGCCGTCTTTGATGAGGCCCGGGTCGACCCCGAGGTCATGCGAGGAATCGTGAAACACCTCGAAGACCGAGACGGCGAGCTGATCCGCTGTCTTTGCGTGCACGACCCGCCACACCTCGGTGATGCCGAACTCGCGCTGCTCGTCGTCTGGTTCTTCGGTGGCAATCGAGCACGGCGGGCTCATCCAGTTCAGCGGCTTGTACGAGCCGCCGTCGGAGTGCACCAGAATCGAGCCGTCGTTCTTCAGCATCAGCACCCGCCTCGCGCGCGGCAGGTGCGCACTGAGCCTCCCGGCATAGTCCACAGAGCAGTCAGCCACCACGATTCTCACCGTGACAGCCTACCCGTTTCGAAGCGGGGTGGATCCGCCCTCGCGTGCCGCTCGGGCGACCAGCGCGGTGATGGCGGTAAAGAGCAGCAGTGCCCAAAACGCGGTGAGGAGGCCGATGAATTCGCCGAGCAGACCGAACGCCATCGGTCCAAGCAGCATCGACCCGTAGCCGAGCGCGGAGACCGCGGCGACGTCGCGCACGGCTGTCTCGGATCGATCCGCTGCCGCGGAAATGGCGATGGGCCAGCCGAGCCCGCCCCCCAGCCCCCACGCGATCGTGCCGAGCAGAAGGCCAACGGTTCCGGGAACTACGAGCACGGTAACGATGCCGACAGTGCTCAGGAGGGCGCACGCGTACAGAATCTTGACGCGCCCGAAGCGGTTCAGCAGGGCCGAACCTGTGACGCGCACGAGCATGATCGAGGCGAAAAATACACCCAACATGAGCGCGCCAGTCTGGTTTGCGACCCCCCGTCCGTCGACGAGCGCCAGCGGAAGCCAGTCGGCCGCGGTGCCCTCGACGATGCCGGTGGCGAGGGCGATGAGGCCGATGAGGAGCACACGTCGGTCGCGCCAGGGGGAGTACCCGACGGGCGGAGCGACGCGCGAAGGTGCGGCAGAGGGTGGCTGTGTGGTGGGTGATGGAGACTGCACGGGAATTGGCGAGGTAACGACGGGGATCGCCCCGGTCATGGTCGAGAACGCAGGCTGCCGCCCAGCTGCCGAATCAACAATCGGAATGGGGCCGGTCGCGTCAAACGCGGCGGTCTCGGGGGCGAATGCCCCGGACGCGGTGTCGCTCGAGTTGTTCGTGTCGTGCGCACTCGCGGTGCGGAAGCCGTCTGGAGCAACGTCAGTGTTCGCGGCACCCACAGCGTCTGCGGTCTCCGCGGCCCGTGCACGCAGGCCCTGCTCGTCGGAGGGCACATTGCGCAGGAGAATGATGAGCGCAATTCCGATGACCGCGAAAATTGCAATGAAGTGCAGTTGCGGGCCGATGCCCACTGCCTCGGCCAGGGCCCCCAGACCCATCGCGGCGACGGTGCCGGTGCTGTATCCGGCGTGCATGAGGGGCAGTCGGGCACGGCCCAGGGCGCGCTCGGCGTTCGCGCCGCTCACGTTCATGGCCACATCGGCGGTGGCGAAGAAAAACCCGAACACGAAGAGCACGACGAGCCCGAGCGGGATCGCGCCGGCCAGGATGATCGCCACGGCCACCGGCAGGGCGACCACCTGCGCGAGTCCGGTGATCAGCATCGTGCGCTTCGGGCCGAACCGCTGCACAACCTGGCCGGAGATCACCAGACCGACGACGCTGCCCGCGGCAAGACACAACCCGTAGACGCTCATCTCAAGGGTCGACGCGTCGAGCCGATCGCGCACCGCAGGCAGTCGGCTGAGCCAGGTGCCGAAACTCAGGCCCAGCAGGAGAAAGATGGCGAGCATCGTGCGCACCCAGCGCACGACGATTTGCCGCTCGGTCAGGCCACGCTCAGTCACCACACGAGTGTAGTGGATCAGCGCCACCTCACCGGGTTCGAGCGCCTGCGAAAGCACTGGTCAGCGCAAGAAATTCATGTCTCGGCCATCAGTTCACCGCTCACACACTGGCCTGGCGCTTGGAGCTGGGCGATCCGACGGGTCTGAGTGCTGCACCCAGAGGGCCTCAGCCCGGCCCGCTCATCGCAGGATGCCTCTCAGCCGGGCCGCAGACACCGCCGCGGTGCGGGAGGAGACATCAAGCTTCGAGTAAATGTGCGCCAGATGTGACTTCACGGTGGTCTCGCTCAGGAATAGCCGGTGCGCGACCTCGGTGTTGGAGCAGCCGCTGGCGACGAGTCTGAGCACCTCGATTTCGCGACTGCTGAGGTTGACCTGTGGGGCGCGCAGCCGATCCAGCAGCCGCGATGCTATCACCGGCGCGAGGGCGCTCTGTCCAGCCGCCGCGGCACGCACCGCCGCGATGAGCTCGTGCGGGGGAGCGTCTTTGAGCAGATACCCGCTCGCACCGGCCTCGACGGCGCCGAGGATGTCGGCATCGGAGTCGTAGTTGGTGAGCACCAGCACATAAGGCGGCGCCTCGAGCGCCCGAATGCGGCGGGTGGCCGCCGCGCCGGTCGAAACGCTGGCCGAGTCGCCTCCGGCCGTGCCGCTCGCGCCGCCCAGGCCGCTCGCGCCGCCGAATTGCAGATCCATGAGCACCAGGTCGGGGTTTTCGCGTTCGGCTGCCTCGACTGCCTCGTCAGGGGTGGCCGCTTCCGCCACCACGCACACGTCGTGTTCGAGGCTCATGAGTGCGACGAGCCCAGCGCGCACGATCGGATGATCATCGGCAATGACGATGCGGATCATTGTGCCCCCAAGCCGGGCAGCGTCACGGTGAGAGTGGTGCCATGCCCCGGAGCTGAGCCGACGGAAAGCGTGCCACCGAGCTGCTGCACCCGTTCGCGAGTTGCGTGGAGTCCAAACGAGTCAGAGGTGCTGGGCGACCCTGTCTCCAGTGCGCGCGGGTCAAACCCGTCGCCGTCGTCGGTCACAACGAAGCTGAGGGTTTCGGAATCGGTGGCCAGGCTAATTGTCGCCGAGCTCGCGCGCGCATGTTGAATCACGTTGGCGATGGCACCCTGAGCGATGCGCAACAACGCCGTCTGTACGTGCATCGGCAGGGTCACGGAATCTGACACGCGCACCTGCACCGTCAGGCCCTGCGCAGCCCAACGGGATTCGGCGAGCCGCCGCAACGCGCCGCCAAGGCCGTCATCGTCGAGTTGCGGCGGGGTGAGTTCACGAATGAAGCGGCGCGCCTCGGTGAGGTTCACCGCCGCGGTCTCGCGAGCCAGCCTGAGGTGTTCGACCCCAGGCCGCTCCGGGTCTGCCCGCTCGGCGGCGTGCAGCAGCATGCCGATGCTCGACAGCCCCTGGGCAAGGGTGTCATGGATCTCTCTTGCCAGGCGCGCGCGTTCAGCTAGAACTCCTGCTTCGTGTTCGGTCGCCGCGAGCTGGCTGCGCGCGTCGATCAGCTCGCGCACGAGCTGTTCACGCTGTGCGGCCTCGCGGGCGAGTTCTTGCGTGCCCAGCCCGATCAGCAGAGCGACCCCGGCTCCCACGAGCGGGCCCACCACGCCCCCTACGCTCCACCCATCGTGCAGACCCAGCGCAAAGATCGCTGCCGCGGTCGCCGCGAGAATCGCCACTGGCCCCCACCAACGCCCAAAGAAGTAGAGATAGAGAAAGAACAGCGGGAATACAAGGTAGGCGGCCTCGGAACTGAACCAGAGGAGGATGACCCATTCGAGACTGAGTGCGCCGATCCACCACAGCCCAAGCCGGCCGAAGCGTGGCCCTCCGGGCCGCGCGAACACCGCGCCGAGCGCGTAAGTGATCAACAGCACCGCAGACAAGCCGATGACCATGCCGCTATGCGCGCCGGGGGCGAGCGCCTCGCGAATCAGGACCAGGGCGATCAGGCCGAAGAACAGTAGGTGCGCGCCCACGCGCAACACCACGAAGACCGGGGTCATCGTGGGGGAGGTCATGCGCTGAATCTTACGGGCCTGCGGCGCGAATCACATCGTTCAAAAGGATGAGCCGCGCTTCCGTCGTTTCGCCGCTGCGCGCTGTGCGGACGGCCGATGACGGGCGGGCTGCCCGGTGGAAAAGTGGGACTGTCATCGAATTCGTTGGCGTGAAAGGAACCCACATGTATGTCGCACTCAGAGACCTCCGCTTCGCCCGGGGCAGGTTTGTGCTGATCGGATCGGTGGTGGCGCTCATCACGGTGCTCGTTGGATTCCTGAGCGGGCTCACCGGAGGGCTCGCCACCCAAAACATCTCTGCGGTGCTCGCGATTTCCGCAGACAGGATCGCTTTCTCGGCCCCAGCCGGCGGCGAAGCCGGTGCCAGCTTCTCGGACTCGGCGCTCACGCAGGAGCAGGCGAGCGCGTGGGCGGTGACCGACGGCGTGACCGCTGTGGAGCCCCTCGGGATCAGCCAGACGCGAGGTGAATCAGGCGACACTCGAGCCGCGATCGCCCTCTTCGGAGTGCAACCAGGGTTCGACGCGACCTCACCCACCGGCGACGGGCGACTGGGGCTGTCTGAGCCAGCCGCGGCCGCGCTGCAGGTCGATGCCGGTGATGAAGTGGCGATCGCAGGGGTGCAGTACACCGTCGAGACCGTGGAGGGCGACGGTTGGTACAGCCACACACCGGTCGTGAAGATGACCCTGAGCGACTGGCAAGCCTATGCGGCCACGACAGGCAGCCCCGACGCGTACGCGACCGTGCTGGCGATCAGCGGCACGCCCGACTGGGAGGCGGGGGACGCCGCGAACGACACGCTTTCGGAGGGCACCCTGGGCTCACTGATGGCCCTCAGTGCCTTCCGCTCGGAGATCGGCTCGCTCCTGCTCATGGTCGCTCTGCTTTTCGGTATCTCGGGCCTCGTCATCGGCGCCTTCTTCACTGTGTGGACGATGCAGCGCAAAGGCGATGTTGCCGTGCTGAAAGCCCTCGGCGCGAGCACCCGCTCCCTCGTGCGCGATGCGCTCGGCCAGGCGCTCATCGTGCTGGTGCTCGGGATCGGCACTGGCCTCGGTCTTGTCGCTGTCATGGGCACGTTCGCCGGCACTGCCCTCCCCTTCATGCTTAGCCCGATCACCACGCTGCTGCCCGGCGCGATCATGATCGCACTCGGACTCGCAGGGGCCGCATTTGCCCTCCGCTCGGTAACATCCGCCGATCCACTCACAGCACTCGGGAGCAACCGATGATTCGCCTCGATAACATCACCCTCACGTTTCCTGACGGAGATGCGCGCATTACGGCCGTCGACCGGGTCACCCTCACCGGCAGGCCCGGTACGGTGACCGGGATCACCGGGCCGAGCGGCTCAGGAAAATCGAGCCTCCTCGCCGTCGCGGCGACCTTGATTCGCCCCGACTCGGGCAGAGTTCTGATCGATGACATCGATGCCGCCGAGCTGAGTGCTGGCGAGACGACCGAGCTGCGCCGACGCACAATCGGCATCGTGTTCCAACAATCGAACCTCATTCCCTCGCTCACCGCGCACGAACAGCTGGCGGTCATGAACGAACTCGGTGACCCACACAGTCACCGCAACCGGGCGAAGGCGAACGCCCGCGCGAACGACCTGCTCGACGCGGTGGGCCTCGCCGCGCAGCGGGACAAACGCCCGCACCAGCTCTCTGGAGGGCAGCGGCAACGAGTCAACATCGCACGCGCGCTCATGAACGACCCAAAGGTACTCCTGGTTGACGAGCCGACGAGCGCGCTCGACCAGGAACGCGGTGCCAGCATCATCGACCTGATCCTGCAGCTCACTGATCAACTCAACACGTCAACCTTGCTCGTGACTCACGACCTGGTGCAGCTTCCCCGTATGCACGGATCGGTGCACCTCGTCGACGGCAGACTCTCGTTGGCAGAGAGCCCCACCGCGCAAAGCCCGATGCCCAGCGGGACGTAGACGAAAATCCAATCTTGGATGGTGTGCAATGGGATGCATTTTTCCCACTAGCATTTCCCTATGGCCACGAATCCCCCCTCTCGCACGCGGCGGCGCACGCGACCGAGCGCGGCACTGCTTGCCGGGGTTCTCGCCGCGGGCCTCGCGCTCAGCGGCTGCAGTTCACTGTTCGGCCTGGGAATGGGTGCGGGCGCACCGGCTGAGGTTGACCCGCTCGATCCACGCAGCATGAGTAGCGAGTGGCAGGCGGAGAATTTCGCGGCCTACTACGAGCAAGAGATCGAGTGGTACGCGTGCGGCGAAGAGGAGGGCCTCGACGAGTGGTACGCCGATGAGCTTGCGGCCGCCGGCTTCGACCTCGAGCAGATCGGCTGTGCGTATATTCAGGCACCGTACGACTGGGAAAACCCATCGATCGAAGAGTCGATCGAGCTGAACATTGTGCACATCCCGTCGACCAGTGGCGAACCGCTGGGCACGCTGCTCGGCAACCCCGGCGGGCCCGGCGCCCCGGGGGTCGAGTACATGCTGGGCATGGCTGTTGCACCGGGCTTCGAAGCGGTGGCGGCCAATTACGACCTCCTCGGCTTTGACCCGCGCGGCATCGGGCGATCCACCCCCATCGATTGCGACGGCGGTGGATCGCAGCTGCCCGTCGTGCAGCTGGGCGCCTGCATCGCCGACAACCCCCTCACCCACACCATGGGCACCTCCCAGGTCGCGCGCGACATGGAACTCATGCGCGCGCTCATGGCCGACGAGAAGCTCAACTTTCTTGGGTACTCGTACGGCACGATGCTCGGCGCGACGTACGCCAGCATCTTCCCGGAACGGGTGGGTCGGATGGTGCTCGACAGCGCCGAAAACGCGGAGTGGGCAAGCCTGATCCACCTGTTTGATCAGTCGGTGGCGATCTCAAACGCCACGATTGCGCTCGCGACCGCCTGCCGCACGGAGTACGAGGACGAGGTGGAGGTGTGCCCGTTCGTCAACGAGAAGACGCTGCTTGCCGTGCTGGCGCAACTCGATGCCGAGCCGCTCGTCGCGACCGACGGCACGGCGATCACGGGTCGGTTGCTGCAGGAGTACCTCACCGGCGCGCTCTACCAGAGCCACTTCGAGCGGGGGCGCACGCTCGACACGATTGCCCTGGCGCTCTTTGGCGATCAGGAGGCGATCGACACGATCGGGGCCGATTTCTCGGGGGAGCATGTGCCCGACATGGCGATGCGGGTGGTGACGTGCCACTCGTTCCCGATCGAACCCGACATTCCGGGGCTGCTGGAGCACATCGAGAGCGTCGGCATGCCCAGGCTGCTCGGTGGGCCCGAGATCACCGACGAGACCCTCGCACCGTTCACCGACCTGTCGTGCTACACGCTGCCCGGCAGCGGGCTTGACTTCACCGAGTCGTACGATGCGACGGGGGCGGATCCGATCCTCGTCATCGGCATCACCGGAGATCACGCGACCCCGTTCCAGTACGCCGAGGTGCTCGCGTCAGAGCTGGGTGATGCGACCCTGCTAACGCTTGATGGCCAGGGGCATGCGGCCTCGTACTCGGCGCGATCCACGTGCATTGATGAGCGCACGACCCGATACCTGGTGGCTGGAAAGATGCCTGCGGCCGGCACGGTCTGCCTCGATGACTGACGCGTCACACGCGATCTCTGTTTCTCACCTCGTTTAGCGGTGTGTTTGTTTGGTTGTTTGTTTGTTTGTCTGTTGCTCTGCGCGCTTGACCCCTGTTTTCCCCCGTCTCTAGACCCAAGGAATCACCCATGACCTCTGTGCCCGAAACCGCATCTCCCGCGCCCGCAACGGCCCCAACCCACGCAGAGCCCGCTCGCGAGAGCTGGTTTAGCCGCCAGTTCGAGCTCGTCATTGCCGTGCTGTTGGGTGTCGCCTCGGTGATCACCGCCTGGGCCTCGTTCCAGGCTTCGCTCTATGACGGCGAGATGTCGGCGGCAAACACGAAGGCGAGCGTCTTGGCGGCAGAGGCCGAGTCGCTGTACCTCGAGGGCAACCAGCAGTACGTGAGCGACGGGCAGCTCTTCGATCGCTTGACCGAACTCGAGATCCAGTCGACGAGCGCCGACGCTGCGGCCGCGGCCGTCGCGCTGGAAACGGTTGAGGTGTTGAGCTTCCAGTCGATGACCGAAGATTTCGCGGCGGCCATGGACTGGGCTGCGGCGGAGAACGAGGCCGACCCCGAGTACTTCACCCACCCGCAGGCCAGCGAGGACTACCAAGCCGTGCTCTTCGGCGGCTACCAGGAGGTCAAGGCCGAGGCTGACGCGGCTCTCGAGAGCTCGGCCAAGTTCAACGAACTGGGCGATCAGCTGACCCTCGGAACCGTGTTGCTCGCCATCTCGCTGTTCCTCTTCGGTATTGCCGCGATCATCCGCAGCTTCCGCCTACGCCTCATCATCACCGGGGTGTCGACGGTCGTGATGGTCGTTGCGACGGTCATGTCGGTCATCGTGGTGAACACCCCCGTTTCGTAAGCGAATCGGCTGCGCCCCGCGCTCGGATGCGGGCGGAGCAGTGCGTTTCGCATATGCTGGACACAGTGTAAGTTTCACGCGACCGTTGACCGCGTGATGAACGCCCGAGGGGGATGTCATGGTTCGAATCGGTGGAATAGTTGCGACGGTGACGACGATCGGTCTCACCCTGGCGCTCGGCGGGTGCGCGGCTGAGAGCGCCGACCAGGGGGCGAGCGGGCTGCAGGAAACGAGCTTTCCAGGGGTCTACGCGCAGAATGTCGAGTGGCAAGAATGCGGCTCCGAGTTCGGGTTCCGGGAGGGTTTCGAATCGGCAGTGGCTGATGCGGGCGGCACCGCCGAGGGCGCCCGCTGCGCGTTGATCGAGGCCCCCCTCGACTGGAGTGACTCCGGGAATCACGAGACGATCACCCTGTCGGCGGTGCACTTGCCCGCAACTGGCGACGAGTCGCTCGGCACACTGTTCAGTAACCCCGGCGGACCCGGCGGCAGCGGAGTTGACTTCGCGATCGGACTGACTACCATTCGAAGCTTCGATGCGGTGCATGAGCAGTACGACCTGTTGGGCTTCGATCCCCGGGGCATCGGCCGCAGTACTCCCGTGCAGTGCGAGAACGATACCGAGATCTTCGAACTGGCGATCGCGCTGTGCGCCGACGCGAACCCACTGGCCGACTCGATGGGCTCGGCGCAGGTCGCCCGAGACTTGGAGCTGCTGCGCCATCTCATGGGCGACGAGAAGACCCACTACGCCGGCTTCTCATACGGAACGGTCATCGGCGCGACCTACGCGACGCTCTTTCCCGAGCGCCTGGGGCGCATGATGCTCGACAGTGCCTGGCCAAGCGATTGGTCGAGCCCGCTCGGCTCTCACCAGCAGCGGGAGGCGATTTCGTTCGCGCTGAACGACCTCCTGCAGCAGTGCGCCACCGAGTATGGGCTCGCCCTGTGCCCGCTGAACGGCGAGGATGCCCTGGTGGATATCTCCGATCAGCTTGATCTCGCGCCTCTGCTTGCGAGCGACGGCACTCAGATTGACGGCAGCCTGCTGTCGGGGTATCTGACCGCTGCGCTGTACCAGGCGCCCTCGGGGCGACAGACCGCGCTCGACGTGGTGGGCCGGTCGTTGAGCGGGGAGCAGGCGGCGATCGATCAGATGGCCGACGCGATGAGCGGCGGCGGATCGAGCGTCGGTCTGAGCGGCATGATCGTTCGCTGCCTCTCCTCGCCCCGGGATCCGAACCTGGTCGGGCTGTACGAGTACGTGCGGGAACACGGGCTCCCGATCCGCCTCGGTGGTCCCGAGATCACCGATGAGACGCTTCGCCCGATGTTTGACCTCTCCTGCGATGCGCTTCCTCGCAGCGGCGACGACTACATGATGTTTGAAAACACGAGCGACGTGCCGATCTTGGTCTTCGGGGTCACGGGCGATCACGCGACGCCGTACGCGGGCGCGCAGCAGATGGTTGCCGAACTCGGCAACGCCAGGCTGCTCACGCTCGAGGGCAGCGGGCACATCGCCTCATACTCGAACCGGTCGACCTGTGCTGACGACGCGGCGACGGCCTACCTGCTGCGGGGTGAACTACCCCCCGAGGGCACGGTCTGCGCCGACGACTGACCACGTTGCCGGGGCGCTACACGCCCAGCACCACCCACCGCTCGGTGCGCACGCGCAGCCCCAGCGTCACCGCACGCGCGGCCATGAAAGCGATGGTGAAGGCAGCGGTGAGCGCAGTGAGCCCGCCGACACCTGTGGGCCCGGGGCCGGGGGCAGCCGCGGCCGTGACTTGGGTGATGACCCAGAGCACCGGCAGGTAGGCGGCGAGATTCACGAGGCTCGTCCACGCGAGGTAGCGCGCGTCGCCCGCGCCCATCAACACCCCGTCGAGCACGAACACGAAACCGCCGAGGGGGAGCGATATTCCGAGCACGAGGAGCGACGGGGGAAGCGCAGCCAGCACCGCCGGGTCGTTCGTGAAGATGCGACCGACGACGGGGCTGAGGGCCGCGAGCAGCGCGCCGATGGCCGTGCCGCTGGCGAGGCCCCAGAACACCGATCGGCGCAGAATCGCCCGCGCGCGCTCGGCGTTGCGTGCGCCCAGTGCGTCGCCGATGAGCGCCTGCGCGGCAATCGCGAGCGCATCGAGGGCGAATGCCGCGGTCGAAAACAGGGTGAAGACCACCTGGTAGCCGGCGGTGGCGACCGTGCCCTGGGTCGCCGCGGCCCCGACCGTGAGGAGGAGCGCGGCGCGCAGGCCGATCGTGCGGACGAACAGCCACCCCCCGCTGCGGCCCGCGTGCCCGAGTCCGGCTCGCTGTGGCCACGCGGTGACACCGTGCGCGCGGGCGTGCCGGGAGACGACCACCAGGTAAACCGCCACCATGCCCCACTGCGCCGCGACCGTGCCCCAGGCGCTGCCCGCGATGCCCCAGCCGAGCCCATAGATGAAGATCCAGTTCAGCAGGGCGTTCGCGGCGAAGCCAATGCCCGCCACATACAGCGGAGTGCGGGTGTCTTGCAGGCCGCGCAGCAACCCCGTCGCCGCGAACACCACGAGCATGGCGGGCAGCCCCGCGCACGAGATCGCGAGGTAGGTGTGGGCGTGATCCACTACCTGCGGGTCGCGCGTGAAGAGGCGCACGACCGGCGCGCTCGCCGACCATAGCCCCGCCGCGAGTAGGAGGCCGATGCCGCCCGCAAGCCACAGGCCGTCGACCCCCGCCTGCACGGCGCCGCGCAGGTCACCCGCCCCGCGCCGCCGCGCCACGAGCGGGGTGGTCGCGTAAGCGAGGAAGACCATGAGCCCGACCGCGGTCTGCAGCACCGTCGCCGCGATCGCGAGGCCCGCGAGGGGAATCGCGCCGAGGTGCCCCACGAGTGCGGTGTCGACGACCAGAAACAGCGGCTCGGCAACGAGCGCCCCGAGCGCGGGCACCGCGAGCGAGGCGATGCGGCGGTCGAGGCGGCGGCGGGCGATGTGGCCGCGGTCGCTGATGCGCCGGTTGCTGTTGCGGCGATCCACTGGGGTGGGCATGCTCACCACGCTAGCGCGCACCCTGTGACCCAGGTCGGGTATTTGACTCTGGTCGGGTCGATCTGCCCACATTTACCCGACCAGAGTGAGATCCCCGACGGGGTGAGGCCGCGCGACTCCGGAACCGTACTGCTCGAGCGCGTGCGGCGGGTGGATCGAAGGTCAGCGCCGGGTACGCTGAAGGCATGACATCCACACCGAGCCTCGACACACGCTGGGAGCCACTGTCGGCTGAGAGCGTGGCGGAGCTCTTCGGCGGCACGCCCGCGCGCTGGTGGATCTCGGGCGGCGTCGCCCTCGACCGCTGGCTCGGAGAGCCGATCCGTGACCGCGTCAACATCGACGTCAGCACGACGAGGGCCGATGTCGCACAGTTGGTCGCCGCGCTCCCGGCGCGATACAGCGCGTGGATCCCGGACGGCGACGACGCGGTGAAGCCCTGGCCCGACGCGGCTGACGCGGCCGAAGACGCCGATCTACAGCCGGTGCGCGTGCACGACGATGAGACCGGTGCCTGGGTGCTGCAAATCAACGTCGAGGACGGCAGCCCGCGCGGCTGGCTCTACCTGCGCGATCCGCGGCTGCAGTTGCCGTGGGATCGCGCCGTGCTCGACATCGACGGCATCCCGACCGGCGCGCCGGAGGTGCAGCTCGTGTGGAAGGCGCTGCGCCCTCGTCCCGAGGACGAGCTCGACAAGGATGCCGTGTTCCCCAGGCTGTGTGATGAGGCCAGGGCCTGGTGGGAGAAGGCGATCCTCTCGATCCACCCCCACTCGACATGGTCCATCCACGTGCGCAGCCCACTCACTCCGGCGAAGGCCAGCTGGAATCGTCCGCGCCGCTAGTCGGTGTGCTCGCCGCGATCAGTCTCGACCCCGTCGGCAACGGCGCCCACCACGAGCGCTCGGAACCAGCGCTGCGCGGGTGACAGGCTTGCCTCGCGCCGGGTGTAGAGGGAGACTGGCGTGCTCTGGCCGGGCCAGGGCAGCTCCGCGATCCGCAATCTGGGAAACCACCCACAGAACACCTCGGCGACGTGCCGCGGCAGCAGCACGACGAGGTCGGTCGCCTCGAGCACTGCGGGCACGGTGGCGTACTCCTCGACCGTGAGCGCGACCTGCGGCAGGAGCCCGTGCTCCGAGAGAGCGCGCAGCGGAAAGACGTGGCCGCCGCGGGCCGACACCCGCACGAAGCGGCGATCCGCGAACATGCGGGGCCCGGTGGGGGGCAGCGGGTGGGAGCCGGAGGAGAGCGCGACGTACTCGACGGCGCGTACCCGGGTGCGCCACAAGCTCGGGGTCGCGATCAGCGAGACCGTCATCGCCAGGTCGATGGTGCCGCGGATCAGCCCGTCCTCAACCTGGTCCGCGTCTAGGCGCTCAACCTGCAGGTGGGGGCCCGCGGCCTCGCGTGCGAGCGCCGCCATAATCGGGGGAAGAAACGTCTGCTCGCCGATCGAGGTGAGCCCGAGCATGAGTTCGCCGGTGAACTGCGCCGGCTCGAAGTCATCGGGCACACTCACGACGGCATCGATCTGAGCGAGGGCCTCGTGCAGCGGGCCAAACAATTGGGTGGCCCGGGTGGTCGGCACCATGACGTGGCCCTCGCGGCGGAAGAGGTCGTCGCCGAACCGTTCGCGCAGCCGCGCGAGGGTGTAGCTGACGGTCGGTTGGGTCACGTGCAGTCGGTCGGCGGCGGCGGTGAGACTGCGCATCTCGTAGAGCACGACGAAGGTGCGCAATTGGTTGAGGTCGGGGAGCGCCATGTATCGATCCTATCTATGGGCTGCGCGTGATATATCTATTGGCCCATACCGGCAAACCCGCCTAGAGTCGTGAGTACCAGCATCCGGCATCGTCGCCCGCTCCCGGGCTCCGGTATGCAGCCACCCGCATTCCAATGACAAGGACGCCACACGTTGATCATCGACATCCACGGCCACTACACCACCGCTCCCGCGCAACTCGGAGCCTGGCGTGACCTGCAGATCGCCTTTGCGAACGGTGAGGGCGAGGCCCCCGATCCCGCCGCGCTCCGCATCAGCGACGACGACATCATCGAGACGATTGAGGCCAACCAGCTGCGCCTCATGAACGACCGGGGCAGCGACGTCACTGTCTTCAGCCCCCGCGCCTCGTTCATGGCCCACCACATCGGTGACCTCGAAATCTCCGAGACCTGGGCACGCATTTGCAACGACCTGTGCGCGCGCGTCAGCGAACTCTTCCCCGATCGCTTCCTGCCCGGGGCGATGCTTCCGCAGTCTCCGGGTGCCGCTCCCGAGACCGTCCTCGCCGAGCTCACCCGCGCCGTCGAAGAGTTGGGTGCGGTCACCGTCAACCTCAACCCCGATCCGTCGGGCGGCAAGTGGACGGCACCGGCGCTGACCGATCGCTCCTGGTACCCGATCTACGAGAAGCTCGTCGAGTACGAGCTTCCGGCCATGATCCACGTCAGCACCTCGTGCAAGTCGGTCTTCCACACCACCGGCGACCACTACCTCAATGCCGACACCACCGCCTTCATGCAGCTGCTCAAGGGCGACCTGTTTCGCGATTTCCCCGATCTGAAGTTCGTGATTCCGCACGGTGGTGGCGCGGTTCCCTACCACTGGGGTCGCTTCCGCGGGCTAGCGATGGCACTCGGCAAGCCCGAGCTCGAAGAACACCTGCTGAACAATGTGTTCTTCGACACCTGCGTCTACCACCAGCCGGGCATCGACCTGCTCACCTCGGTGATCCCCGTCGACAACATCCTGTTTGCCAGCGAGATGATCGGTGCCGTGCGCGACATCGACCCGCGCACCGGCCACTACTTCGACGACACGAAGCGCTACGTCGACGCGACCCCGAACCTGACCGACGAGCAGCGGCAGCAGGTCTTCGAGGGCAACGCCCGCCGCCTGTACCCGCGCGTCGACCGCGCGCTGACTGCACGCGGGCTCTGACCGCGGGCAGTGATCCACTGTCTCACCACAGCCCCTAAACCCCAAGAACTCGACCCGGAGAAGATCTTGCGCCTCAACAACCTCGGCATCGTTCACACCAACATCGAGCGGCCCGACCCGGCCGACGTCGCCCGGCTCTCGCAGTTCGGCGTCGCCACGATTCACGAGGCCATGGGTCGCGTGGGCCTCATGCGCCCCTACATTCGGCCCGTGTACACCGGCGCCAAGCTGTGCGGCCCAGCCGTGACGGTGCTGCTGCAGCCCGGTGACAACTGGATGTTCCACGTCGCCGCCGAGCAGGTGCAGGAGGGTGACGTGGTGGTCGCCGGCTGCACCACCGAGAGCGAAGACGGTTTCTTTGGCGACCTCCTCGCCACCTCGCTCACCGCACGCGGCTGCAACGGCCTCGTGATCGACGGCGGCGTGCGCGATGTCGCCGACCTCGAAAAGATGGGCTTCCCGGTCTTCTCGCGCGCGATCAACTCGAAGGGCACCGTCAAGGCGACCCTCGGCTCGGTGAACGTGCAGGTTGTCGTGGCGAATGCCGTGGTCAACCCGGGTGACGTCGTGGTTGCCGATGTCGACGGCGTCGTGGTCGTGCCGCGCGAGCTCGTCGGCGCGGTCGCCGATGCCAGCCAGAAGCGCGAAGACAACGAAGAGGCGAAGCGCCAGCAGTTCGGCGAGGGCGTGCTCGGGCTGGACATCTACAACATGCGTGAACCGCTGGCCAAGGCCGGCCTCGAGTACGTGGAGGACTGATTACCATGGCACACGGCGACACCAGCGGCGGCTTCGAAAAGTCGCCCGGATGGCTCGACTGGTATGACGGGCCCACGACTCCAACCTTCCGCGTGCCCGCGGGCGCGGTGGACGCGCACTGCCACGTGTTCGGTCCGGGCGAGCAGTTCCCGTACGCGCCGGAGCGCAAGTACACCCCGTGCGACGCCTCGGCCGACCAGCTGTTCGCACTGCGCGACCACCTCGGCTTCGAGCGCAACGTGATCGTGCAGGCCACCTGCCACGGCGCGGACAACCGCGCACTCGTCGACGCGCTGCAGCGCAGCGAGGGTCGCGCCCGCGGTGTCGCCACGGTTCGCCGCGATGTCACCGAGGCGGAGCTCGCCGAACTGCACGCCGCCGGCGTGCGAGGCGTGCGCTTCAACTTCGTGAAGCGGCTGGTCGACCGCGTGCCGACCGAGTCGCTCGACGAGATCGTTGCGAAGATCGCCCCACTCGGCTGGCACGTCGTCATCTACTTCGAGGCCGAGGATCTGCCCGAACTGTACGACTTCTTCTCGGCGATCCCCACCGACCTCGTCGTCGACCACATGGGTCGCCCCGACGTGACCAAAGACCCGAACGGCCCCGAGTTTGAGCTGTTCCTGCGCTTCATGCGGGAAAACCCGAACGTCTGGACCAAGGTCTCCTGCCCCGAGCGACTCTCCACCAGCGGCCCGCGCGCGCTCGGCGGCGAGCAGAACGCGTACACCGATGTGGTGCCGTTCGCGCGTCGCGTCGTCGAGGAGTTTCCCGATCGCGTGCTCTGGGGCACCGATTGGCCACACCCGAACCTGAAGGATCACATGCCCGACGACGGGCTGCTGGTCGACTTCATCCCGCACATCGCACCCACCCCCGAACTGCAGCAGAAGCTGCTCGTAGACAACCCCACCCGCCTCTACTGGCCAGAAGGAGCATGACATGGCACTCGATAAGCCATATAAAGACGTCCCCGGCACCATCATTTTTGATGCCGAAATGGCCCGCAAGGGGTACCACCTCAACCAGTTCTCGATGTCGCTGATGAAGCCCGAGAACCGTGAGCGCTACCTCGCCGACCGCGAGGCGTACCTCGACGAGTGGCCGCTGAACCCCGCGCAGCGCCAGGCGGTGCTCGACATGGATCTCAATGCCATGATGGCCGAGGGCGGCAACATCTACTTCCTCAGCAAGATCGGCGCCACGCACGGCCTGAGCTTCCAGCAGATGGCTGGCTCGATGACCGGCATGAGCGAGGCCGCCTACCGCGACATGATGATCGGTGGTGGCCGTCGCCCCGAGGGCGTGCGGCTGAAGGATCTCGACGGGTGGACCCCGCCGTCGACCGAGAAGTCAGAGGTCATGCGGCCCGACGCGCCCGCGAAGTACACCTCGGCGCTGTTCACCTCCCACGTGCCCGCGATCGGCGCGGCGATGGATCACGGCAAGACCGAGGAGCCGTACTGGAAGAAGGTGTTCAGCGGCTACGAGTGGACCCGCAAGTGGGCCAAGGAGAACACCCCTGACGTCGTGATCCTCGTGTACAACGACCACGCCACCGCGTTCGACTCCTCGATCATCCCGACCTTCGTCTTGGGAACCGGCGCCGAATACCCGGTCGCCGACGAGGGCTACGGCCCGCGCCCGGTGCCCGATGTCCAGGGCTACCCCGAATTCGCCGCCCACCTCGCGCAGTCGGTGATCCAGGATGATTTCGATCTCACCCTGGTGAACGAGATGGTGGTGGATCACGGCCTGACCGTGCCGCTCTCGCTCGTATTCGGCGATGTCGAGGAATGGCCATGCAAGGTCATCCCGCTCGCCGTGAACGTCGTGCAGTATCCGGTGCCGTCAGGCCGCCGCTGCTACGAGCTCGGTAAGGCGCTGCGTCGGGCCCTCGACAAGTGGGACGGCCCCGAACTCAACGTGCAGATCTGGGGCACCGGCGGCATGAGCCACCAGCTGCAGGGCCCGCGCGCGGGCCTCATCAACGAGGAGTGGGACAACGCGTTCCTTGACCATCTGATTGCCGACCCGCTGGGGCTTACCGAGTGGCCGCACATGGAGTACGTTGACGAGGCGGGTTCGGAGGGCATCGAGCTGGTCGATTGGCTTATCGCCCGCGGCGCGATGGACGATCAGTTCGGCGGCGAGGCTCCCACAGTGGATCACCGGTTCTACCACGTGCCGGCTTCCAACACCGCGGTGGGTCACCTCGTGATCTCCAACCCCTCGGCGTAATCGGCACCCGCACGCTCCCATTTCGACACAGCAGAAAGACACACGCATGAGTAGTGACAAGGTACGGATCGCCGTCGTCGGCGCAGCAGGCGCCTTCGGCATGAAGCACCTCGACGGGCTGAAGAACATCGAAGATGCGGTGGTGACCGTGGTGAGTGCCACCTCGCAGGAGAAGGCGGATGCCGTCGCCGCGCAGTACGGCGTTCCGAACGCCGTGGTCGGCCTTGACGCGGTGCTCGAGCGCGACGATGTCGATGCCGTGATCCTCGCCACCCCGACGGGCCTGCACGCCTCGCAGACCCAGGCGGTGCTCGCCGCGGGCAAGCACGTGCAGGTCGAGATCCCGCTGGCCGATTCCTTCGCCGATGCCGAGGCGGCGTTCGCCGCGGCTGAGACCGCCGAGGCCTCCGGCAAGATCGCGATGGTCGGCCACACGCGCCGGTTCAACCCCTCGCACCAGCTTGTGCACAACCGAATCACGGCGGGCGAGTTCAACGTGCAGCAGATGGACGTGCAGACGTACTTCTTTCGCCGCTCGAACACGAACGCCAAGGGCGAGCCGCGTTCGTGGACCGATCACCTGCTGTGGCATCACGCCGCCCACACGGTGGATCTGTTCGCCTACCAGGCGGGCAAGATCGTGCAGGCCAACGCCATCCAGGGGCCGATCCACCCCGAGCTCGGGATCGCAATGGACATGTCGATCCAACTGAAGAGCGAAACCGGGGCCATCTGCACGCTGTCGCTGTCGTTCAACAACGAGGGTCCGTTCGGCACCTTCTTCCGCTACATCGGCGACACCGCGACCTATGTCGCGCGCTACGACGACCTGTTCGACGGCAACGAGCAGCAGATCGACGTCACGAACGTCGCGGTGAGCATGAACGGCATCGAGTTGCAGGATCGCGAGTTCATTGCGGCGATCCGCGAGGGGCGCGAACCGAACTCGTCGATCCGTCAGGTGCTCGACTGCTACCGCGTGCTCGGCATGCTCGAGGAACAGCTCGCGTGAAGCTGCCTCGTTTCGGCCTCGGGTGCATGTCGCTGAGCCATGCCTATGGTGTGCCCCCGGCCGAGGCCGAGGGCCTGGCGCTGCTGCGCGCGGCCCTCGATGCCGGCGTGGAGATGCTCGATACGGCGACGCTGTACGGTGGCGGTCGCAACGAGGAACTCGTGGGCCGCGCGATCGCCGGGCGTCGAGATGAGATCGTGCTCGCAAGCAAGGGCGGCATGTCGATCGTCGATGGCGTCAAGGTGATCGATGGCCGCCCAGAGACCCTGCGCGCGCAGGTCGACGCCTCGCTGGGCCGGCTCGGTGTCGATCACGTCGACCTGTACTACCTGCACCGGTGGGACAAGAAGGTGCCGATCGGCGAGAGCGTTGGTGCTCTGGCCGAGGCGATGAGCGCCGGCAAGATCGGCGCAGTCGGCCTCTCCGAGGTGTCGGTCGCGCGGCTGCGCGAGGCGCAGTCGGTGGCACCAATCGCGGCCGTGCAGAACGAGTATTCGCTGTGGACGCGCAACCCCGAACTCGGCATGCTCGAGGCCACGCGACAGGATGGGGTCGCGCTGGTCGCATTCTCACCGGTGGCCCGCGGCTTCCTCGCCGACGGTGTTGCCGACCCTGCGCGGCTCACTGAGAAGGACATCCGCCGCGCGATGCCCCGCTTCCAGGCGGAGAACTGGCCGATCAATGCTGCGCTGCTGCCGCGGTGGCACGCACTTGCCGCCGAGGCTGGCTGCACTCCCGCGCAACTCGCGCTCGCGTGGCTCTTGTCGCGAGGCGAACACGTGATCCCGATCCCCGGCACGACGAACATCGCACACATGCGTGAGAACTTCGCGGCTCGTGACCTGGCGGTTGATCCGGCCCTGCTGGCACAGGCAGGTGAGTTGATCTCGCAGGCGACGGTATCGGGTCCCCGCTACAACCCGGTTGGCAACTCCGAGGTCGATGCCGAGACATTCGAGGACGCGGTATGAAAGCCATCTCGTCGATGGCGACGCGTCACGTGCTCGCCGATTTGGCCGCCGCGTCGGCACAGGCCGGTTTGCCCGAGCTTGAGATCGAATCGGTCGGCGGCGTCGATGCCGCGAAGCGCGTCGCCGCAGGGGAATCGTATGACCTCGTCTTCCTCGCCTCCGATGCGTTGGCACGCCTCGCGGCAGATGGGCAGGTGGATCCCGCCACCGTGCGGCCACTCGTCCTATCGCAGGTTGCCGTCGCCGTGCCGTCGGGCTCGACCGAGCCCGCGATCCGCCCCGAGGGTGTCGCGTTCACCGACGCCGACGGCGTGCGAGAAGCGCTGCAGGCCGCGACCCGCATCGGATACTCGACGGGCCCCAGCGGAACCGCGCTGGTGCAGATGATCGATGGCTGGGGGCTCGCGGGCGAAGTCGGCGATCGCCTGGTGCAGGCTCACCCCGGCATCCCCGTCGCGAAGCTGCTCGCCGACGGCGAGGTCGACCTCGGATTCCAACAGTTGAGCGAGCTCGTCGGGCAGCCGGGTGTGCGCATCCTCGGGGTGCTCCCGGCCGACTGCGCGATCGACACGGTGTTTTCGAGCTCCGTGGCGACGACCGCAGCGGATCCTGCGGCCGCGCAGGCGGTGCTCGACTTCATGGGCTCGGATGCCGCCGCGCAGATCAAGCTCGCGCACAGCTTCGGGGTGCCGCAGTAATCACGCGGGTGCGTGCGTCTCGCATGCAGCTGCGCGCGAGCATCGCTTGCACCCGCTGTCAGCGAACGCGCCGCCGCTCCGAGCGCGCCGCCCGTTAGTGTGGAACGCATGAGTGCTGACACCGTCTCCCCTGGCAATTACGGCCCCGCGGGCGTTGACCTCGCCGAACTCGACCCGGCGATCCGCCCCCAAGATGACCTGTTTCGGCACGTGAACGGGCGCTGGATCGCACGCACCGAAATTCCCTCCGACAAGGCGCGCTACGGTTCGTTCGCGGTGCTCGCCGAGAACGCCGAGGCCGCGGTGCGCGACATCATCACGGGCACCCCGGCACCCGCTGCCGGCGCCCTCGCCGAGACCGAGGCCGACAAGATCGCGGCGCTCTACGCGAGCTTCATGGACGTGGATCGCGCCGATGCGCTCGGGGCGCAGCCAATCGCGCCCGACCTCGCGCAGGCGCTCGGTGTCACTTCGATCGAGGAACTGGTACAGCTCGTCGCCGAGCGCGAGCGACAGGGCGGCTCAGGATTCGCGGGCCTCTACATCGACAATGACCCGGGCGACCCCACCCGCTACATCGTGTTCGTGATGCAGGGCGGCCTCGGGCTGCCCGACGAGTCGTATTATCGCGAGGACGAGTTCGCCGAGATTCGTGAGCAGTACCGCGCGCACATCGCGCGCATGCTGGGGCTCGCGGGGGTCGAAGGCGCGGATCGCCTCGCCGAACTCAGCTACGAGCTCGAGCGCCGCATCGCCGCAAAACACTGGGACCGCGTCGCCAGCCGCGACATCCAGAAGCTCTACAATCTCCGCACCTTCGCAGAGCTGCAGGAGCTGACCCCCGCCCTCGATTGGCGGGCCTACTTGGCCGCGGCGGGGGCACCCGAGTCGGCGTTCTCCGAGGTCGTCGTCGGGCAGCCCGACGCGATCGCGGGTCTGGCAGAGCTCCTCGTGCCCGAAGAACTCGAGGCATGGCGGGCGTGGCTCGTGTGGCAGATCGTGCGTGGATCCGCCGCCTTGCTCTCGCAGGAGATCTCTCGCGCAAACTTCGACTTCTACGGCACCGCGCTCACCGGTGCGACCGAGCAGCGCGACCGGTGGCGCCGCGGGGTCTCGTTTGTGGAGGGCTCGATGGGCGAGGCCGTGGGCAAGCTCTACGTCGAGCGTCACTTCGACGAGTCGTCGAAGGCCGAAATGGACGTGCTCGTCGGGTTTCTCGTCGAGGCGTACCGGCAGTCCATCCACGAACTGGAGTGGATGAGTGAGGCGACCAAGGCGCGCGCGCTCGAGAAGCTCGAGAAGTTCACGCCGAAGGTCGGCTACCCGGTGAAGTGGCGCGACTACTCGAGGCTCGTCGTTGACGCGGGTGACCTGCTTGGCAACTCGCGGCGCGTCGCCGAGATGGAGTTTGAGCGCGAGATCGGGAAGGTGGGCAAGCCCATCGATCGCGATGAGTGGTTCATGACCCCGCAGACCGTGAACGCGTACTACAACCCTGGCTTCAACGAGATCGTGTTCCCCGCGGCCATTTTGCAGCCGCCGTTCTTCGACGCGAACTGGGATGCTGCCGCGAACTACGGCGCGATCGGCGCCGTGATCGGCCACGAGATCGGGCACGGCTTCGACGACCAGGGGTCGCGATACGACGGCGACGGCAAGCTCACCGATTGGTGGACGGAGGCGGATCGCGCCGCGTTTGAGACCCGCACCCGTGCGCTGATCGACCAGTACAACGCGCTCTCGCCCGAGGGTGCCGACGGCAAGACGGTCAACGGCGAGCTCACGATCGGCGAAAACATCGGCGACCTGGGCGGGCTCGCGATCGCGTGGAAGGCGTACCTTTTGTCTCTTGATGGCGCCGAGCCGCCCGTCGTTGAGGGGTTGACCGGTGCCGAGCGGTTCTTCCTGGCGTGGGCGCAGGCGTGGCAGCAGAAGTCGCGGCCCGAGGAAACGGCGCGCCTACTCACGGTCGACCCGCACTCGCCGAACGAGTTCCGCTGCAATCAGATCGTCGCCAACCTCGATGCCTTCCACGAGGCGTATGGCACCAAGCCCGGCGATGCCTTGTGGATGGAGCCCGAGGCCCGCGTCTCCATCTGGTAGCCATCGTTCCGACTCGCGGGTGACGGTTGGCGGGTGGACCGCGGCGCACGGTTACGCGTCGCCGAACCCTGCGTCAGTGCCCACCTGACTCGCTCCGCGCGCCACGCTCGCAATCGGGTGGACCCCCGCGCAGGGATGCGCGCGATTCAACCCTGCGTAGGTGTCCACCGGCTCCCTCACCGAGCAGAGGGGAAGCTCGGACGTGGAGTGGCGAAACCGACCGCTGACCGACGACGCACGGGTGGTGCGGGAGTGCCCGGTCTGGTGCCGAGACGATCCGCTGGAAGCCCGCCCGGTTCATCTCCACTGAGGTGACCCAAGACTCGCCTGGCCACCGTTCCCGACGGCAAGGGCAGGCAACGCCTGCCCGCGGCAGCCTCCAGTGCGGGGTTCGCAGGCGGGTACGTTCAGGCACCACGCGAACCCCAACTCGTGCAATCCCGCTCACACGCATCCAGATGCGGGGAGAACGCGGGCCTTCTCCACAGAACGCGCAAGACCGGTTCCATGCCGCAACAACCCGATCAAGCTGGTTCGATGCCGTATCCCCGCACTCCACTCCCGCAACAACTTGGCGAGGTCTTCACGACCGAACAGGCCCAGGCGCTCGGCGTTAGCCGCGGCAGGCTGCGATGCGCTGATCTCGAGCATCCGTTCATCGGCGTGTATCGGAGGCGAAACCCCGCAGAACACGCGCGGATCAACGACCTTCCACCGCGACAGGCCTGGGCACTGCGGCAGCGACTGAAAGCGGAAGAGTTCGCCGCGATCATGCCAGCGGGCTCGTTTTTCACCGGACGAACGGCGGCGGTTCTCTGGAATCTGCCCATTCCCCCTGCACGAAGTGACGACATCGAAGTGGGCGTTCTCGCGCCGGCGCGGGCTGTCCGCAGGGCCACAGTGCGCGGGTCCCAAATCCGCCAGCATCTCGTCCAGACCACCATGCGCTTTGGTCTCCCGACCCTCACCCCCGCGAGCATCTGGGTGGTGCTTGCCCACCGCTTGGCACTCCCCGATCGTGTCGCGCTGGGCGATGCGGTCCTGAGGCACACGCGTATCCCCGGCACCGATCGACACGAAGACCCGCCGCTCGGAACACGCCAAGAACTGGCCAAACTCACTGAACTCGCCAGACCCGGGGCAACTCTGCTCCGTTGCGCGCTGCCGCTGCTCGTGACGGCTTCGGCCTCGCCGCCCGAGAGCCACCTGCGACTCCTGCTCAACGAGTGGGGGTTTCCCGAGCCCAAGCTCGACGTTGATGTGCGTGGGCCTGATGGCAGGCTGCTCGGTTGTAGCGAGCTCGCCTACCCTGAGTTTCGCGTTGCGCTCGAGTACGAGGGCGATCACCACCGTGTTCTTGTCGATCAGTGGAATCGCGATATCCAGAAGTATCACGACTACGCCGCAAACGGTTGGTCTGTGGTGCGCGTCACCGCGACACTCCAGTACCAGCAGCCACTGGTGTTGCGCGGGCGGATCCACGATGCCCTGCGCCGGGGAGGCTGGGGCGGCGAGGCCGGCGCCTGAAGGGGCACCGCGGGTGGACGCTCCCGCAGGGTTGAAGCGCGCTGAACCCCGTGTGACGGTCAACCCGTTCGCGGAAGCGGGCGTGAGCCCAGTCAAGTGGACGCTCGTGCAGGGTTGAAGAGCCCCGAACCCTGCGCGGCGGTCAACCCGGCGAGGGGGAGGGCTGGGTTTCGAGGTGGCGCTCTGCGGGTGCCGGGCTGCGGCCTGCTGGGACGACTGTCAGGGCGTGGATGAGGGCGGGGGAGTCCGGGAAGCATTAAGCGAGCCGCACCAGTGGGGCGTACGCTGGGTGGATGATCGGGGTCACAATTCGTGCGGGCATCGCGAAGGTGTTTTGGGCGCTCTCAAGGTGGCACCTCGTGCGCGAACAGCATCCGGTCGCGGGGCCCCGCATCCTCATTGGCGCCCCGCACACCTCGAACTTCGACTTCCTCCTGATGCTCGCCATCGCCTGGGATGCTCGCCTGCGCATCCACTGGCTCGGCAAGCGCGAGCTGTTCCGCGGCATCGCTGGCCCCGCGATGCGGGGCCTTGGCGGCATCCCGGTCGACCGCTCCAACGCGGCGGGCACTGTCGACGCGGTCGTGAAGCGAGCGGGTGAGACCGACCAGTTCATCCTGGTCGTGACACCCGAGGGCACGCGCAAGGGTGCTGGCTGGCGCAGCGGCTTCTACCGCATCGCCTGGGCAGCAGGGCTCCCGGTCACACTGGGATTCGCTGATGGAGCCACGAAGTCCGCCGGTCTCGGCGAGACGATCCACCTCACGGGCGACGTGGTGGCAGACATGGATCGCGTGCGCGCGTTCTATCGCGACAAGACGGGGGTGCGCCCCGAGAACCGCACGGACCCCCGCCTCGCGGACGAACAGGGGCTCACCAAGCTCCTGCGAACACAGTAACCGCGGGCCGGGTCGATCGGGCGGATCGCCTAACTTGAGGCAGCGCGGGCGACCGCCGCGGGGGAGGCGTCGGCCGATCCACCGTGTTCGTGGCATCGTTCGACCGCGTGCGCGTCGCACGCCACGAAGCGTGCCCGGCAGGCCGGATCGGCGCAGTTCGCCAGGCGGTTTGACGGCGTGTCGCATACCGCACAGCGGCCGACCACCGCGGCACCCTGCGCAAAATCGATCGATTCGCGGCCGTCGAATACCGCGAGCGATCCCTCCCACAGCCCGTCGTTGCCGAAGGCCTCGCCGTAACGCACGATGCCCCCGTCAATCTGGTAGACCTCGGTGAACCCGCGTTCGAGCATCGCCGCAGACAGCACCTCGCAGCGGATCCCGCCCGTGCAGTAGGTGACGACCGGGCGATGCTTGAGCTCGTCGAACGCCCCCCGCTCGATCTCGCCGATGAAGCCGTGCGTGGTCGCGACCTCGGGCACCACGGCCCCCTTGAATCGGCCGATCGCCGCCTCGTAAGCGTTGCGACCATCGAAGAACACGACCTCCTCGCCGCGCGAGGCGACCAGCTCGTTGACGGCCTCGGGCGACAGGTGTACCCCGCCCCCGACCACGCCGCCAGCGTCGACCTGCAACTCGTCGGCGGTGCCGAACGCGACCAACTCGTCGCGCACCTTCACGTTGAGCTTCGGGAAGTCGACGATTTGCTTCCAGGGCGCGGGGCGCCGCTTGCCGGTAAGGGTTCTGCCACTGCGCAACGGACGCTGAGTGGAACCCGCACCAACAAAACCAGCACCCGCACCAGCAGAACCAGCAGCAGCCCCCGCGCTCTCCGTCTCAGAGACAAACCCGCTGCCCGCGCTCCACTTCACCTCGAGCCCGGCAAACGGCCCGTACTCGCGCGTGCGACGCAGGTACTGCTTGCACGCGTCGAGCTCGCCGCCGACTGTGCCGTTGATGCCGTGCGGCGAGATGATGATGCGGCCGCGCAGGCCGAGCGAGGCGCACAGTTCGCGCTGCCACAGGCGCACCGCTTCGGGGTCGCTAACGGGCGCGAACGCGTAGTACAGCAAGATCTTGGGCTCAGACACCCGACAATGCTAAACCTTCTGGCTGCGTCGATCCTCGGCGCTGCGGGCCACATCAATGCGCTGCTGCGCCTCGGGGGTGCGCACGAGCGCCGGCACCACCTCGTGCTGGTCGTTCACGATCACGACGTCGTGGTCGACGTGATCCGCCATCGAATGCACCGCGTCGATGAAATCGCGGCGGCGAATCGCATCGAGCACCCGCGCGTGATCTCGCTCCATCTCGCTCGCGGTCGCGACGTTGGCGAGCCGCCCGCGGTGGGCGGGCGTGCGCAACTGATCGTTAGTGCCCGCGTACAGTGACGCGAGCAGGCGGTTTTTCGCCGCATCGAAAATCAGTCGGTGGAAGCGGCTGTCGAAGGCCGACGACTCGCCCCCGTTCATCAGCACTGGGCAACGCGTGCAGCCCTTCTCGTCGATCGCGGCCTGTTCGAGCGCCTCGAGGTCTTCGTCGGTGCGCTGCAGGGCGGCCTGCTGCGCGGCCTCGATCTCGAGCGCACGACGGTAGCTCAGAATCTCTTCCAGCGTGAAATCGCTGAGGTACTCGTTGAGCAGCGCGCTCGTGGGTGCCGCCGAGCGCACGAAGGTGCCGCGCCCGGGCAGCGTCTCGAGCATGCCGATGCTGGCGAGCGATCGCACAGCTTCGCGCACGGTGGATCGGCCAACGCCCGTCTGCTCGGCCAGCTCTGGCTCGATCGGGATTCGGCTGCCCACCGGCCACGTGCCCATGGTGATGTTGCGACGCAGATACGCGAGAGTGGCGCGGGCCCGTTCAGACCCTGTCGTAATTGCCATGTCCCACCCCAATTCGCGACTCAAACGTATCCGCGCGCTGCAGTGTGCACGGTTCCCTAAAGTATACCGAGTGGATCTATGCGTGGCGTTGCCCGGGGCCCTAGGCTGAAGTCGACCTCCTTGCGCGTCTCCCGCACGGGCTCAATTCACGAGGCAACCGGGATGGTCAGCGAAGAATACTCAGCGAACCCCGAAGTGCAGCCCGCAGAGAAGTGAGGCCCCCATGACCCATCAGAATCCCTCCCGCGGTGAGATCTATCCCTATGCCGGGATGCGACAGGTACCCGAGTTCACGCTCACGAGCAGCGACATCAGCGAGGGCGAACCGCTACCCGCGCAGGTGTTTGATGCCGTCTCCGGGGGCGAGAATCGCTCGCCGCAGCTGAGTTGGTCGGGTTTTCCCGCCGAAACCCGGAGCTTTGCGGTGACATGCTTCGACCCCGACGCGCCGACGGGATCCGGCTTCTGGCACTGGGCCGTCGCGAACATTCCGGCAGGCATCACCGCACTGCCGAGCGGCGCAGGCGACCCCGCGGCGGGGCTTTTGCCCGAGGTCGCGATCACCATGCCCAACGAAACGAGGGCACCCGAGTTCATCGGCGCCGGGCCCCCCGCGGGCACGGGGGTGCATCACTACTGGTTCGTCGTGCACGCGCTGAGTGTGGATCGCATCGACATCGACCCCCAGGCCACCCCCGCGGTGCTCGGGTTCCTGATGCGCGACGCGGTGCTCGCCCGCGGCATCCTCGTGGCGACCGGCGAATACGGCGGGGCCGCCTCGTAGCCTGACCCGCGACCCGCGAATCGGTAGAGTGTGCACATGGTTGTGCAGCGCGATGGCATCGAAAAACTTCCCGCCTACATTCAGGGCAAGGCGATCCCGAATGCGGTGAAGCTCTCGTCGAACGAGAACCCGTACCCGCCGCTCGCGTCGGTGCGCGAGGCAGTCGAAGGCCAGCTGCAGGGGTTCCACCTCTACCCCGACACGGGGGCGGTGGAGCTGATCCACCGCATTGCTGAGGGGCTGAGCGTGCGTCCCGAGCAGATCTCGGTCGGCGCGGGCTCAACCGAGGTGCTCATGCAGCTCATTCAGTCGTCGGCGGGTGAGGGCGACGAGGTGATCTTCCCGTGGCGCTCGTTTGAGGCGTACCCGATCCTCACCCAGGTTGCCGGCGCGACCCCGGTGCCCGTGCCGCTGACTGTCGACGAGCGACACGACTTCGCCGCGATGGCCGCGGCGGTGACCGAGCGCACCCGACTGATTCTCGTGTGCAGCCCCAACAACCCGACGGGCGCGGCCGTGACCGAGCGCGAGCTGGAGGAATTTCTCGCTGCGGTGCCCGCACACGTGCTCGTGGTCTTTGACGAGGCCTACGCTCACTTCAATACGGCCGACGAAAAGGCCGACGGGCTCGACTTCTTCCGCCGCCACGAGAACGTCGCCGTGCTGCACACCTTCTCGAAGGCGTACGGCCTCGCGGGCCTCCGGGTCGGGTACGCGGTGGCGCACGAAGCGGTCATCGCGAACCTCCGGCGGGTCGCACTGCCGTTCGGGGTGAGCAATCTGGCGCAGGTCGCGGCCGTCGCCTCGCTCGCGGCCGAGGCCGAGCTGCAGGAGCGCATCGACGTGATCGTGACCGAGCGTGCCCGCGTGCTCGACGCACTGCGCGAGGCCGGCTGGCATGCGCCCGATTCCTTCGCCAACTTCGTGTGGTTGCGCACGGGCGAGCGTACCCCCGAGATCGATGCCGCGCTGCAGGAGCACGGCGTGGTCGTGCGCGCGTTTGGCAGCGAGGGCGTGCGTGTCACGGTGGGCGCCCCCGAGATGAACGACCGGTTCCTCGCCGCGATCGCCGAGGTGGATCCGGCCCCAGCCGCGTAGCCGCTGCGTGCGGGGCGCGACCCAAAGATTCGCGCCGCAATCGCAACCGGGCGGCGCTGCGCCTCGCGCCCGCGTGCCCTGCTGGCACAGAGGGGGCATCGCCCTACAGTGGGCATATGGGTGTGGATCGCGACGAAGTCGACGGGGTCGCCGCTGCGGCCGAAGCCCGAGTTGAGGCGTGGCTCGCCCAGCTCGAACAGTCCGGCGCCGACCTGCTCGAGGGAGTGCGCCGCGATCCCGGGGGGTTTGCGTTCACGCGCGGGCTCCTGGAAACCATTGTTGGTTCTGCGGATCCCTTCGCCGCGGCGCTGGGCCTGCGCGAAGCCTCGCGTAACCTTCCGCCTTCGCTGCCCGCGCGAGACCGGCTCGCCATGCGGGCCGGTGGCATCGCCTCGCTCGGCTTGCCCTGGGCGGTGCTGCCGATTGCCCGGCGCTGGCTGCGCGAGCGGGTGTCGCCGCTTGTGCTCGCGGCAAAGATTCCGGGTGACGAGGGTGCCGACCTGGGTGCCGACACCGCAGATGCGCCGGAGAGAAGGCCCGAGAAGAAGCCGGAGAAGCGCGCGAGAAAGAGTGACCTGGGCGAGGCGATCGCCAGTAACCGCGAGGCCGGGCTCACCACGGTGGTTGCCCTGCGCGGCGACGACGTGCTCGGGCCGGCGGGTGTCGAAACCGCGATCCACCGATTGAAGCTGCTCGCATCGCTGCCCGAGGTAACGCATCTCGCGATCGATCCTGCCCGGGTGCTCGCGGGCGGGAGCGACTGGTCAGTGGATCGCGACGCCCAGCTCGCCGCACTCGCCCTGCGGCCCGTGCTGGAAGCGGCGACGGCACACGACACGACCGTCTCGCTGACGCCCACCGGCTACCGCGGGGCGCTCCTCGCCCCCGAGATCCTGGTGCGCGCGCTCACCGCCGCGGCCTGCGACGGCCTGCGTGCCGGAGTGACGCTGCTGGCCGAGCTGCCCGAGTCGCGCGGCATCGCCGAGCGACTGATCCGCTTTGCGCACCTGCGCGCGAAAGACGGTGGGGCGCCGCTCGAGGTCACCGTGGACATCGCCGGGATCTCGGGGCGCGAGCAAATCGCCTCGCTGGGCACCGGCCTCGCCGTACCGACGCTCGGGGGGCGCGTTGCGCAGGAGGCGCAGTGGCTCAGGCTGATGGATCTGCTGCTTGGCGCGAGCGCAAGTGGTGCCCTACGGGTGGTGGCCGCGAGCGAAGATCCGCACCTGCTGGCCGCGGCGCTGGAGCTTGCCGAACGTCGCGGGGGTGCCTACACGATCGAGCTGCAGCTGCGCGCCGGAACCGCCGACGGATTCGCTCGGGCGCTCTCCGCGGCCGGGCATCGGGTGCGCGTGCACCTGCCATTCATCCCACCGAAGGAGTTTGCCGGGGCGCTCGGCACGTTGATCGCGCTCGCCGCCGAGGCCGCAGACACCGAATCGACGCTCGCCCGACTGGCCGCGCTGGTGGAGGGGGCGAGCGATCCCGTCGACCCGCTCGAGGACGGGCGCGACGGGGTGCACCCGGCGCGAGCTCGCGGCCTGGCGGCGCTCGAAGCCGAGCGGGAGAGCCTGCGTCAGGCCCTGGAGCTGGCCTCCGAACCGTTCCCAGCCTCGCAACGCACGCAGCGGCGCGACCGAGAGTGGGATCCGAGCGAGCGCGACAGCGCCCTGTTCTACCGCCCACCCGCCGATACCGAGCGCTTCGACACGGGCGGCCTTACCGCCGCGGTGCTCGGACTCACCCGCGGATCCACCGGCCGCATCATCCTCGAGCCCGCGGGGCCATCGCTGCGGCTTCCGGTGATCTCCGAGTCGGGGTTTGCGAATGAGCCCGACACCGACGCGACCCGCCCCGAGAACCGCGAGTGGGTGCGGAGGCTGCTCGCGCAGGCCCGCGACGAGCGCACGGCCCAACTCGGCGATGACACCCCCTACGACGCAGAGGTGGATCCCGAGGCCATCATCGACCACGCACTCGCGGCGGGCGAAGCGTGGCGGGCACAGCGCCCCGCCGACCGCGCCACCCGGGTGCGCCGACTCGCGCTGGGCACCGTCGCCGCGCGTGACCGGCTCGTCGTGGCGCTCGCGAGCGAGAGCGGAGCACCCGCGCCGGTGATCGATGCCGAGATCAACGGTGCCGTCGATGCCGCGCGATACCTGGGTCAGCTCACTGCGGGCCTGGGCGCGGTACGCGGCGCCGAGTTTCAGCCCGATCCGCTCGCCCTGGTGGTGGCGGAGGCCGGGGTGCCGCTTGACGAGCGCGCGGAGGCGCTGATTGCGGTGCTGGCCGCCGGATCCACCGTGGTGTGCGTCGCCCACCCCACCGTCGCGCGGTCGACCGCGGTGCTGCTCGAAGAGTGGCAGGCCGCCGGGTTGCCGGCTGGCCTGGTGACGCTCGTGACCGCGGGCGGCGAGCGTGCGACGCGCTTCGCCGCAGACACCCGGGTGGATCGCGCCCTCGTGCTGGGCGGCAGGAGCACCGCCGAGGCGTTCGTGCGTCGTCGCCCCGACCTGCGGGTTTCGGGCCGGTTCCGCGCGCTCGGGTCGAGCCTCATCGCGCCCAGCACCGACCCGGTGGCGGCCGTGCGCGCGGTGGTGCGGTCTGGGTTTGGCGCCGGTCACGCGAGCCCGAGTCTGGCGCGCGCGCTGGTGCTGCTCGGGTCGGCGGCCCGCTCGCGCAGGCTCCGCGGGCAGCTCGAGGATGCCGTGCGCGCGCTGCGCGTGGGCGATACGGGGCGGCCGGGCGACCAGGATCCACTGATTTTTGATGTCGGGCCGCTGCCCGAGCCGGTGAGCGAGGCGGGGAGGCGAGCACTCACCGAGCTGCAGCCCGGCGAGGAGTGGCTCGTGGAGCCCGAACAGCTCGACGACGAGGGGCGTCTCTGGCAGCCTGGCGTACGCATCGGGGTGCGACGCGACTCGTCGTTCTGGGCGGATGCGGTCGGTGTGCCGGTGATCGGCGTGATCGCGGCGCGCACCGTCGACGAGGCGATCGCGCTGCAGGGCGAACTCGGGTGCGGCAGCGTGGCGGCGCTGCACGCTGGCGAGGAGAGTGAGATCGTGCCGTGGCTGGAGCGCGTGCGCGCGGCGACGCTGGTGGTGGGGCGGGCCACAACGGGTGGGCGCATCGAGCGGCTTCCGGGTGGTGGGCTCGGGCACTCGGGCATGGGGGCGCAGCCGCTGGCGGGCGGCCCGAATCGGCTGGTGACGCTCGGATCCTGGAGGCTGCGCGAGGGCACGCCCAGTGCGACGCTGCACCTGCGTGGGCTCGATCCCGAGGTGCAGATCTTGATCGAGACGGCGCAGTCGGCGCTCGACTACGAGAGTTTTGACCACGTGCGGCGGGCCGCGCTCAGCGATGCCCTCGCCTGGCGCACGACGCTGGGGCGGCTGCACGACCCGATCGGACTGGGCGTCGAGCGGAACCTACTGCGGCACTGGCCGGTGTCCACGCACGTGCGACTCGCGGAGGGTGGCGAACTCGGCGATCTGATTCGGGTGCTCGTCTCGGCGTTCACTGTCGGGGCGCCGGTATCGGTGTCGACGGGGGCGGTGCCGCCAGCTGGTATCTCTGAGTTTCTTGCCCGACAGGGCATCACCGTGTCGCTTGAGCGCGACGAGGCATGGCTCGAGCGGATCGCGGTGGCCGGGCCCGCCGGTCACGCCGGAGGCGCGGGCGGTGCTGGCGTGGTGCTGGATGACGGTTCGCCGGCGTTGCGGGTGCGCCTCATCGGTGGCGATCGCACCCGAGCGGCCGAGTGGATGGGTGGGCTCGCCCGCGTGACGCTGTGGGCCGACCACGTGACGATGGCCGGGCCGGTGGAACTGCTGGCGTTCCTGCGCGAGCAGGCGGTGTCGGTGGCCGCGCACCGGCACGGGTTGGCATCTCCGGTGGCGGGCCTCGATGAGTGGATCGAAGAGGTCAACGCGCGCGTGCGGTGAGCCGCCAGGTGGGTGGCGGATCCGCTGCGGGACTGTGTCTGCGTGTGTGTCTGCGCGACTCCCAGGTGGGTGCGGCACGCGTGATTTCCGTTCGGGCGCGCGACCCAGTAAAGTGATTCTCTGGTCGTGTAAATGACCGATGGCGGGTTACCCGAGCGGCCAAAGGGGGCTGACTGTAAATCAGCTGGCTATGCCTACGGGGGTTCGAATCCCTCACCCGCCACAGAAACGAAGGCCCGAACAACGTTGAGAAATCAACGAAGTTCGGGCCTTTTCTGTTGCTCCGCTGCCGCCCGTGGCAACAAGACGGGGTCGGGGACCCGGGATCCGCATCTCGATTCAGTTACTGAGAAGTCAAAATATGCTCGACTGCGAGCTGAACGCCAGCGGATTTCGACCTCTCGGCGCGGGGGAGGGTATTCCACTCGGCCGCGGTGAGCGTGCTGCCCGGGGGCGTCTGCCCGATCTACCCCCAATCTGCTGCGCGCCCAGCGCGCCCAGGGATGTGCCGCCAACGGTGGTCCATAGCGCGTGGAGGCCGAACTCGACCACCGTCCGCACCAGGCCCACGCCGAGTGTCGTCATCAGATCGTGGCATAACGTGGACGGGCGGCAATCGGCTTGACATTGACGCAACGTCAGCTTTTAGGCTTCTAGGCATGGAGTGGTCAATACAGCAGGTCGCGCGCTTAGCGGGTACGACGGCCCGTGCACTGCGTCACTACGGCGACCTCGGGCTGGTGCCGGCCAGCCGTATCGGCAGCAACGGCTACCGGTACTACGACGAGGCGGCGCTACAACGGCTGCAGCGCGTGTTGCTCATGCGTGAATTGGGCCTCAGCCTGGCCCAGGTGGGTGAGATCTTGTCGCGGCAACGAGACGAAATAGGGGCGCTCGAAGGGCACCTGGAAGTGCTTCGACAGCAGCAGGACCAGATCGGCCGCCAGATCGAGGCGGTTGGACACGCGATCCGCGTGCAGAAAGAAAAGGAGACGATTGTGGCCGAAAAGATGTTTGACGGGTTCAATCACGCGCAGTACCGCGAGGAGGTCGAGCAGCGGTGGGGCGAAGAAGCGGCCGAGGCCTCGGATCGGTGGTGGAAGGGGCTCGGGCGGGAGAGCAAAGAAAGCTTCCAGCAGCGGGTTGAACTGCTGAACCGTGAATGGATCACCGTCGCGAACACTCCGTGTAGCGCGCCTGAGTCAGCGGAGGCGCAGCGCGTCGCGAGTATGCACATCGAGTGGCTCAGATCAGTGCCCGGCACCCCCGCGGCCGAGGGCACAGGTGTGGGCGAGTACGTACGCAGTTTGGCTGACATGTACGTGGCCGATCCGCGCTTCTCCGTGAACTACGGGGGAGTCGAGGGCGCTCGGTTCGTGCGCGATGCGCTTCTCGCTTGGCTTGAACGTGACACCGAGGAGGAGTAAGCGCGAGCAGGGTTGCTACCCGAGAATATCGCCGAGGAAGTCGAACGGGCTTTTCTTCTTGCGGTACTTGCTGTCGCTGTCGCGGTAATCCCGGCTGTCGCGGTGCTCGCGCCGGTCGTCGTAACGAGGCTGCTGGTAGCTCGGCTGCGCAGCGGGTGCTGCCTGCTGCGCAGGCTGCGCGTAACTCGATGCCGGGATCGAAGCGGCCTCGACCTGAACACGCTCGAGGATCTTGTCGAGTTCACCTCGATCGAGCCACACGCCCCGGCACTGTGGGCAGTAGTCGATCTGGACTCCGTGGCGCTCGCTCATGAGCAGAGTGGTTCCATCTGTAGGGCAGTTCATACGCCTCAGCGTAGCCAGCCGGTGCTGGAATTTTGGTGGATGTCGTTGGAGGGGCGGCGGCCGCCGGTTTCAACCGTCGGGAATCGGCGGGTGTGTCGCGTCGAAGCGAATTCGAGCTTGTTTGCGCGGGCGAAGCGAGGAGAATGGGGTCATGGCAAAGAAACAGGAATACTTCAAGGAACACCCCGAGGCGGTTGCGCCGGCAGTTGCACTCGGCGTGTGGAGTCTGATCTGGAAGGCCTTCGCGCTCTATCGCGCTGGCTCCAACAGGTCGCCCGGGTGGTTTGTGACGCTGCTCTTGGTGAATACGGTCGGCATCCTCGAGATGCTCTACCTCTTCATCTTTGGTAAGAAGAAGCGCTAACGCGCCAGCGCGCTCAGGCGCCAGCTCGCTACGGCGCCAACACCCACAGCAGTGGCAGCAGCGCCATGGCGAGGGTTGCGATCCCGAGCAGGATCCGCGACCACAGCGGGCTCCTCCACTTGCCCAGCAGCTTCTTGTCGTTGGCGAGCCACCAGACCACCGCCATCAGGATGGGTGCCGCCAGGCCGTTCGTCACCGCAGCGATGAACAGGAACGTCATCGGGTTCAGCCCGATGAGATTGAGCGACAGCCCGATCAGGATCGAGACGAACAGCACGGCATAGAACGCCCGCGCCTGGCTCGGGCGTTTCTCGAGGCTCTCGCGCCAGCCAAAGGTCTCCGCAATGGCATACGCGCTGGCCCCGGCGAGTACGGGCACACTCAGGAGCCCCACACCCACGATGCCGACCAAGAACAGCACCCCCGCATACTCGCCAGCGATGGGCTGAAGGGCCGCGGCCGCCTGCTCCGCGGTCTGAATATCGGTGATGCCGTTCTTGTGGAGGGTCGCCGATGCCGTGATCATGATGGCCGTCATCACGATGACACCGGTGAGCATTCCGGCAAACACGTCCCCGCGCATCGCGTGAATGTGCGCGGTCGAGACGCGATAGTTCTTGATGCGGTGACGCTCTTCCACCTCCTCGGCGGACTGCCAGAAGAAGAGGTACGGCGAGATGGTGGTACCGGCCAGCGCGATGAGCATCGCGATGTCGAGCTTCGTCCAGGTGAACCCGGGGATCAGGAGATCGCGCACCACCTCGTCCCACTGCACATCCGCAACGAACAACACCGCAATATAGGCAAGCAAGGAAATGCAGAGCCAGCGCAGCACTTTCGCGTACTGATGGTAGGGCACGAATATCTCTGCCACGACAATAATCGCCGCGAAACCGACCACGCCGATGAGCTGTGGAACGGGCACCAGCAGTTGGAGCGCCGCGGCCATGGAGCCAAGATCCGCCGCGATATTGACGGTATTTGCGATGACCACCAATGCCAGACACAGGTAGAGAATCGGCCGGGGCAGGCGCTGCTTGATGATGCCGGCGAGTCCGAGCCCGGTCACCAGCGACAGCCGCGCGCACGCCTCCTGTACGGCGAATGCGAGCGGCAAAAGCACGGGAGCGCTCCATAGGAGCCGGTTTCCGGTCGCGGCACCGACCTGCGAGTAGGTGGCGATTCCCGACGGATCGTCGTCGGCGGCCCCGGTGACAATCCCCGGGCCCAACCGACGGAAATACCCCTTCCCGCGCAGTTGCTTGCGAGCAGGGTGGTGTTCCCGGCGCGGCTTTTCAATGGGTTCAGTCACGGCACCCCCTCTTGCTCTCAGCCTACGGTGAAGTCCCGTCGAACGACGGTTACACCGACATCGAACTGAGCCCTGGAACAGCGTTTGCGGCGGCTAAACGCCCCGGTACGCTGATCGCATGTCTGGAAGCGCGCGAGAGACTCACCCGCAGCACGGCGTGCCCTTGGTGGTGGTCGCGCCTGACTCGCTCAAGGGCAGTTGCACGGCCCCGGATGCTGCGCGAGCGATCGCGAGTGGTGTGCGCAGGGCTCTCGGCCAGGGCGTGCGGGTTCGGGAGCTGCCACTCGCCGACGGCGGAGAGGGCACCCTCGATGCGTTGGTCGCGGCCTGGGGCGGCACGGTTCTCGAAGTCGCCACGACCGACGCGCTTGGGCGACCCCGCACGGGTCGGGTGGGCCTCAGCGGCGGGCGGAAGGGAACGCGCCTCGCGGTGATCGAAGCGGCCGATGCCAACGGTCTTCCCGCGATAGTGGATCAGCCGCTCCGCCCCCTCGACGCCGACACTGCCGGTGTGGGCACACTGGTGCGCGCGGCGCTTGACACCGGAGCGGCGGAAATTCTGCTGTGTCTGGGCGGATCCGCTACCAGCGATGGGGGCGCAGGGATGCTGCGCGCGTTGGGTGCGCGACTGCTCGATGCATCGGGAAGCGACGTGGCGCCCGGGGCACGGGGGCTCTCGGAACTTCACGAGATCGATCTCTCGGGGCTCGACGCCCGCGCAGGGAAGGTCGTATGGCGCGTCGCTTGCGACGTGGATCACCTGCTCACTGGTGGCGGCGGCGCGGCGGCGGTGTTCGGCCCGCAGAAGGGAGCGACTCCCGAGCAGGTCGCGGTCATCGACCGGGGCCTGAGCGTCCTTTTGCGGCTGCTTGCCGAGGCTGCCGGGTATGACTTGAGTGAGTTGAGATGTCTGCCGGGGCTGGGTGCGGCGGGCGGGCTTGCGCTCGGCCCGGTCGCGCTATTCGGGGCGCAGCTCGTGCCAGGTTCCGCGCTGGTGAGTGATGCGGTCGGTCTCCCCGACGCATTGGAGCGTGCCGCGCTGGTCATTACCGCGGAGGGTCGACTCGATGCGCAGTCGCTGCAGGGGAAGGTGGTGTCGCGCGTGCTCGCCGACGCGGGGGCCCACCGTGGTGGCGCACACGCCGCCGCTGGTGCGGTGCCCAGCGCGGTGCACAGCGCGGTGCCCAGCGCGGTGCCCGTGGTTGTGCTTGCGGGTTCGGTCGAGTTGACATTCGAGGAGTGCCAGCGGGCGGGGATTGCGGCGGCGTGGTCGATCGCGCGAGGCCCGGCGACGCTGGAACAGCTGCAGGCCGATACCCCGCGCCTGCTGGCAGAAGCCGCCGCGCATCTCACCCGCCTGACGTTGGGTAAACGCTAGGTTCTCCGGCTTTCCGGCTTTCCGGCCCTCGGCCTCTCGACGGCTCCACGTCTCGACTCTTCGACTCCTTGGACTCTGTGTCGCTCGGGTAGACTGCCGCGCACGGTTCCAGCGGCGCGAAGCCTGCGCGGCAGTCCACCCGAGTCCGGCGCGCGCGTGCGCTCTCTCGACTGGACCCCTGCGCAGGGTTGAGGCGACGCGAAGCCTGCGCGTCAGTCCACCCGAGGCAGGTTCACCCTCACGTCTCGCCCGAGATCCGCTGATGCATGCCCGTCGCACCGGATGACTGGAAGCCGAGCGATTCATAGACGCCGACCGCGGCATCACTCGCAAAGAGACCGATGAAGATTTCGGCCTCCGTGGCGGGTCGTAGCAGTTCGACGAGCCGCTTCACCAGTTCGGTGGCGATCCCCTTCCCTTCATGGTCGGGGTGCACGATGACATCTTGAATGTACGCGTATTGCAGGCCGTCGCCCACAGCCCGCGCCATCCCGACGGTGCCCGCGTGGGCGTCAACGAACACCACCCCCGCCAGGGAAGCGGCAAGCGAAGCCGCGCGGAGCTGGTCGTCAAAATGTGACTGCCACCCGACTGCGGCAGCGAGTGCAGTGTGCTCGGCGGGGGTGGCCACGCGATCCACCACACCGTGCGTCGCGGTCGCTGGCTCGGTGGCTGACCCGGCACCCTGGGTGGGGGTGTTCTCGTCTTTCCTGACCTGCTGGTGGTCTGCGGCTGGCATTCGGTGGCCCCTCTCGAATCTGGCTTCACCGATAGGGTACGCTCGGGCCCGACGATCGGCACAGCGGCTGAGCGAGAATGGTGTCGACACCGTCAACGAGACAGGATCTCCATGCCCCACCCGTACCTCTTGCACGATGCCAGGCCGCGCGTGATCGCGCACCGCGGTCTCGTCACCACGGAACTCGCAGCTCAGGGCATCGCCGAGAACACCCGCGCCGCGATGACGGCGGCGGTTGCGGCGGGAGTGCACTACCTCGAGTCCGACTGCCGCATCACCAGCGATGGCGAGGTGGTGCTGTTTCACGACGTGGATCTCGCCCGGGTGTGCGGCGACTCCAGGCCCGTCTCGGCCGTCAGCGCCCCTGAACTTGCCTCGCTCTTTGCCGATCGTGGCGGTCTGCTCACCCTGCGCGAGGCGCTTGAGATGTTTCCCGAGGCGCGGTTCAACATCGATATCAAGGCGCGGGAAGTCGCCGAACCCGCGGGCCGTATTATCGCCCCGCACGCCGAGCGCGTGCTCGTGGCGAGCTTCGTCGACGGTCACCGGCGCGCGGCGCTGCAGGCGGCCCGGGCGGCGAGTGGATCGGGTGTGCGCCCGGCGGCATCTCCTGGGCGCGGAGCCCTGATCCGCACCCTTGCGGCGCTGGCGGCCGGCCAGCGAAAGGCGGCGGCCCGGGCGCTCGATGGATTCGACGCGCTGCAGATCCCCGAGAGGTACGGGCGCGTGCGCGTGCTGACCCCGCGACTCATCGATCTTGCCGAGAGCGTCGGCGTCGAGGTGCACGTGTGGACGGTGAATGACCCCGCGGAGATGGCGCGCCTCACCGGCATGGGCGTGCGCGGCATCATCACCGACCGCGCTGACCTCGCCCTCGGTTGAGCGGGTACCCTGCTCGCGACGGTGAGGGGTGCTTGAGACGTGATCACGTATCTAACGTGATTCGACCACGCGCAAAGAGGCGGACAACGAAGCCCTTGAAATCGAGGTTCGCGGAATCGAATTCCACTCTCAATTGACTCGTCCTCCGTCCCTGCCTGCGACAATCAAGCTATGAACCCCGAAACACGACAGAAGCTCGAGCAGATCCAAGGCACCGCTGCGGGTGCCTACGCACAAACGGCAACCAAGCTGCTCGACGGCAGGCTCACCTGGTCGCAGGACGAGATAGCGCAATTCATCGACGGGTACGTCAACGACCCGTACCTCACGCGATAACGTGTAAAAATTTTGCCCACTTTTTTACATGTTTCACACATGTGGTAACGGACTTGCCACATGCGGAAGCCAACTCAACGGCGCGCCATGAGTTTCTTATGAATGTCACTGGTCCGTGACAGGATGCATGAGGGCGCGCCGAACCGCGGGCGCTGCCAACGAAAGACCACGCTGTCGGGGGAGACACGGACTTGATCGAGACCAACCACGTCGCATTCATCTGGAGCATCGCCGAGCGTCTGCGCGCCTGATCCGCCTCGCTTCGACCTGCAGTTTGACCTCTAGCCTGACAGTAGCGGGACAAACAGCCGGTTAAGGGTGAAACTGCCGGTTTAGGGAATGGGAATTGGTAGGGGAATGGGGGCGGGCATGCAGGCGCGATCGCAGTGGGGGTGGGCGCGGGGCGCGGGTGCGTCGCTGCTGCTGGCCGCGGTGCTGGGGAGCATCGGCTGCACGCCTCTGACTGTTCCGGCGGGGCAGACTGGCGGGAGTTTCGACAGCTCCAACAGTACCGATGGTTCCGACGCAGCCTCACCCGGATCCCTCGCGACCGAAGCTCCCGCAGCGGGCACGCAGGCCTTCGCCACCGTGGCTCGCGTGATCGACGGTGACACGCTCGACCTCAGTACCGGCGAGCGGGTGCGGCTGATTGGCATCGACACCCCAGAGCGCGGCGACTGCGGGTACGCCGAGGCAGCCGCGTTACTCACCGAACTTGTGGCGGGCCGAGAGGTGAGCGTCACCAACCCCGCCGAGGTCGAAGACACTGATGCCTACGGGCGCCTGCTCGCATATCTCGGCGTGCCCGGCGTGCCCGGCGCGACCGTCGACGTTGGGCATGAACTCGTGGCCCGCGGCCTCGCGGTGCCGCGCTACAACTCGACCGACGGCTACGCCCTGCACCCGTTCGAGGCGGACTACGCCGCTGCGGCCGCCACAGCCACCCCGTTCACCTGTGGCACCCCCGGCGGAGTACCCGCAGCCGGGCAGTGGAGCTGTGTCTTCGATCCAACGTATGACCAGAATTGGCACAACGATGCCTGGTGCACCAACGGGGCGGAGGGCCACCGCCCTGCCCTGCGCGAATGGGATTCGCACGTCACCGAGTCGGAACTTATGGAGTCCGCGGCGGAATACGCCCGCGCACTCAACGGCGGGTAGGAACGCGCGAACCGGTACTCGGCACCAAACACCGCGTAGTTTCCTTCGGATACGAGCCAGGAGGGAGTATCCTGAGCGGTACGATACGGTGCGTATCTAAAACTCGTTCCTTGGGGGTCCAATATCGTGCTCTTACCTCTTGCGCCGCATGATGCGGTGATTGTCGCCTATCGACGAACTCCCTTCGGCCGAGCCAAAAAGGGATCATTCGTGGAGGAGCGCCCGGAGGACCTCGCGCTCGCCGCTATCCGAGCGACGCTTGCAGATGTGCCCTCGGTGGATCCAGGTGCGTTGGACGACTTCTATCTCGGAACTGCTGTTCCGGAAGGCGCGCAAGGGGACAATGCTGCTCGCCGCATTGCAATTTACGGCGGATTCGACACGCTTCCGGGTGCGACTGTGAACCGGTTCTGCGCCTCGTCAATGCAGGCATTGACCGGCGCGGCTCGAGCGGTCCGATCTGGTGACGGTGATGCGTTTCTCGTCGGTGGTATGGAATCGACCTCTACCACTCCGCCAATCTCAACGAACCTATACCCGGGGTATGAGCGTGCGGCAGCGCGCGCCGACGACTGGTCTTCCTCAGGCCGCCATTGGACGGATCCGCGGAACGAGGGTCTTGAGCCGGATGCATACATCTCTATGGGGAAGACGGCTGAGTTTGTTGCGCGCGTCACCGGCACCAGCCGCCAGGACCAGGACGAGTGGGCGCTTCTCTCGCAGCGGCGGGCTTCCGCCGCAGTTAGTGCTGGTTGGTTCAACGGAGAGATTGCTCCCTACGTTCTTGCCGATGGAAAAGTGGTCGCAGCGGATGACGGGCCCCGGCCCGGGACGACGTTAGAGGGGCTCGCTGAATTGAACCCAGCGTTTGGGGCGAGCGGCACCGTGACCGCGGGCAACGCGAGTCCGCTGAACGATGGTGCCTCGGCAATGGTGGTGGTGAGTGCAGCTAAGGCTCAGGCCTTGGGACTGACTCCACTGGCTCGCATTCTCGGTGCCGGGGCGAGTGCACTGTCGCCAGAAATCATGGGGCTTGGGCCCGTTCCTGCAAGCCGCAAGGTGCTCGACAGGCTGGGTCTCACCGTGGGCGACATCGACCTAGTTGAGCTGAACGAAGCATTCGCCGCGCAGGTCGTGCCGAGTGTGCGGCAGCTCGGGCTAGACCCCGAGCGGGTGAACGTCAATGGTGGTGCCATTGCACTCGGTCACCCATTTGGTGCGACCGGCGTTCGACTGGTTGGCACCCTGGTTCGTGCGCTGCAACATCACGATAGGACTCTCGGCCTTGCCACGCTTTGCGTGGGCGGAGGACAAGGTATGGCGCTGGTTGTTGAAAGGCTCAGCTAATGGGAGTTGTGGATCCGTTCGTGCTCGAACTGCTGGAAAATGAGCCCTCCTTCGCCTGGTTTGGCTTCGCGATCGAGGAAGCCACCCAGGGGTGTGCGACGGTCACGCTTGTTGTTGCGTCAGAGCACGTAAACGGCAACGGGATGACGCACGGCGGTGTCGTCTTCGCTGTTGCGGATCAGGCTTTCGCGATGGCGGCGAACACACGTATCCGCTATGCGGCGACGGCGGATGCACAGATCCACTACCTGGCCCCGAGTCGACTCGGGCAGCGCTTGGAAGCCGCAGCGCACGTGGAGTGGAGCGACGATCGTCGCGCCATCGTTGACGTCGTGGTGACCGCAGAGGGCACACCCATCGCGAGTTATCGCGGGATGGCTCGCGCTTCCCGCCGGGCCTGACTGTCTCGTCTGACGCAATGTGGCCCGGTTCGAGCACCAGGCCACATTGCGTTAGACGCCTCAGAGCGCTCAGGCGCGGGTGCGACCAATCACGAACTCGCTATCGGGCGAATCTGTAACCGGGAGCCCCGAGGCCTCAAGTGCGGCCCGTGCTTGCTTCATGAGGCGGTCGGGGATTCGCGGTGCGGGAGCGCGAAGTGCTCCACCGTTGAAGCCCGCGAGCCACTCTTGGTACTTCCAGCCGGTGCGGTTGATGACTGTGGTGCCCACGGAAGAACCGGTGAGGATTGCCAGGTTGGCCGCGCGAGCGGGTGACACCTGCCACCACAGCTTCATCGCCTCCTCCCAAGCGCCATTCTGCGCGAGCCCAAATGCCTTCGGGAAGTAGTCGCTCATCCAGTTTGTGTTGGAGGTGCCACTGAACTGGAAATCCATCATCGACATGAGCGGAATCGTCTCGCTCTCGATTGGGCACGAGATGATGACCTCATCACGGAAGTGGTGGTACATCTCCATGATGCCGCCGATGGTGGGGTAGCCCTGTTCTGACTTCACTGCCACGATGTTCGGGATCGTGTCCAGGATGTGACGGACGAACGGCACCGGCATACCTGCAGGGTCGATGCGTTCGAAGCCCCATGCGGGTAGACCGAAGAGCATTGCGTTCAGATCAGTGGAGTCTGCGAGCGCCTTTGTGTAGTCATACACTTCCTGATGTGAGGTTGGCCAGAACGCCGTGGGGTAGGAAATGAGGACGCTGTCGACCCCCTCCTTTTCTGCGAGCCGAAGCGCGGCAATGTTCTGCTCGAGCGTGTTGAACGCGGCGTGGAAAAACAGGTGAAAATCTGGCCCGCCAGCTTCTCGCGCTACTGCGGTAATGCGGGCGTTCTCCTCGGGCGTGACACTGAGTTCGGTCACGAGGAGGGTCCCCGCGAAGCCGAGTTCCTTGAGCTTGAGGATGTCGTGTCGGATCGCGTTCTCATTGATCTTCTCGAAGTCAGGAGTGTATGACGGCATCGTCACGGCAATGGCACCATGCCAGCGCTCCCGGGCCCATGCGCGGGCTTGATCCTTGGTGTAATCAACCATGGGTGTTCCTCTACTTCCTTGTGGTGACGATGCCGATGGGCATTTCGGTGCCGATGCCGCGTTCGCGTGCAAGATTTACTAGAGATTCGGCGACAACGATGTCTTGTAGGCCGGAGCCCGTGGACTTGTAGATGCGCAGACCGCTGTGCCGGTCGATCGGTCGCTCTCCAAGCAGCACCGCGTTCAGTGAGGCCGTCAGCGCATCGACATCGACCCCCTGCGCACGGGCGGCGAGCATGTCGCCGCTGCCATTGACTACTTCGTCGACGCCGTCGGCTACGATCACGCTCGCGCGGGCGATCAGATCGCTGGGGAGCTCTCGCTGCCCTGGCGTTGTCGAGCCAATCGAAACGACGGTTGCGTCGGCAGCGACCCACTCGGAGTTGATCGTCGGCGACTCGTCGCGGGAACGGGCTGCGCAGAGAATCAGATCCGCCCCGCGCACCGCGGCCTCTGCAGTGTCGACCGCGGTGACGGGGATGCCGAGTTCGGTACCGAACTTGGCTGCGAATGCTGCGCGGTTTTCGGCCGTGGGGCTGTAGACACGCACGGACTCGAACTGGGCAATGAGCGAGAGTGCCGAGGTGTGCGACTGTGCCTCGAAGCCAGAGCCGATGACTCCCACTGTGAGAGGTCGGTCTGGGACGAGCGTCTCAGTACCGACCGCGGTCGTGGCGGCAGTGCGCAGCCCGGTCACCCGATTTCCGTCGACCAGCGCCACCAGCTCGGCGGTCTCTTTATCGAACAGAGAAATCAGGTAGCTGACCCGCAGACCGTTGGCGAAGGAGCCATTGATCGACTTCGCGCCGAACAGACGACCGTTGGTCGGCACCGAAGGCATCACCCGCATCCATTCACGCCCGCTGTCGGCGAAGATGCGTCCGGGATTCCGCCCCTCGTCGGCAGGAGTTGCGTACGCAGATCGAATCGCCGAGATCGCACTCGGCGGGTCGGCCAGGGCTGCCACGTCATCATCGCTCAAGAACAGTAGTGGTCGGTTCGGCGGTGTCACGTTGGTGCTCATTCGTCACTCCTTTGTGTCGGGCGAATGGAATCTTTACAGACGATACGTATCGTATCTGTTTATAGTAAACTGACGCAAGACGTTCCTCGAGGAAGAGAGCCCGCATGTCGATCGCTACCATCAATCCCGCTTCTGGCAAGACTGAAATCATTATCGAACCGCATGATTCAGCGGAGGTCGAGCAGCGGATCGCAGAAGCCGCAGCCGCAGCGAAGCTGCTGCGATCCACCAGTTTCGCACAACGGGCGGAGTGGATGCGTGCCGCCGCGGACTTCATGGAGGATCAGGCAGAGGGGCTCGGGGAGCTCATCACGATCGAAATGGGAAAGCCCATCGCGCAGTCGGTCGCCGAGGTGTTGAAATCGGTGAAGGCCATGCGTTTTTACGCCGACCACTCCGAGGAATTCTTGGCTGACGTGCCCCTTGCAGATCCCCCGCTGGTTAACGCTTCCAAAGCTTGGACTCGATACGAGCCGTTGGGGGTGGTCCTGGCAGTGATGCCGTGGAACTATCCGCTCTGGCAGGTGATTCGGTTTGCTGCCCCAGCTCTCATGGCGGGCAACACCGGGCTTCTCAAGCACGCGTCGAACGTACCTCAGGCGGCGCTGTTTCTCGACACGCTCTTCGAGCGCGCAGGGTTTCCCAGGGGATCCTTTCGCACACTGCTGATTCCTGGATCTGCAGTAGGCGCAGTGATTGCCGACGAACGGGTCACCGCCGTCACTCTGACGGGGTCGGAACCCGCGGGGCGCTCGGTTGCGGCGATTGCAGGTGACCATGTCAAGAAGGCCGTACTTGAATTGGGCGGATCTGACCCTTTCATCGTGCTTCCCTCGGCTGATGTCGCCTCAGCAGCTGCGACCGCCGTGCGAGCGCGCATCAACAACAACGGCCAATCATGCATTGCAGGTAAACGTTTCATTGTGCACACTGATGTCTACGATGAATTCGCACGGGAGTTCACCCGGCAGATGTCAGCGCTGGTTGTCGGGAACCCGTTGTTGCCAGAGACAGAAGTTGGTCCGCTCGCCACCCAAGCCGGCCGACAAGACATTATCGACCTGGTCGAAGACGCACGCGAGCGCGGCGCCACCATACTGACCGGCGGCACCGTGCCAGATCTGCCGGGGTGGTACTACGCCCCGACGGTTATCGCTGATCTGCCCGACGACGCGCGCCTGGTGCAGGAGGAGGCGTTTGGTCCGGTGGCCTCGCTCTACCGGGCATCGGATACCGAAGATGCGCTGCGGATCGCAAATCAGACTTCCTTTGGCCTTTCCAGCTCGGTGTGGACAGAGGATCTGGAGGAGGAAGCTTACTTCGTGTCCCGATTGGATGCTGGCGCGGTATTCATCAACGGGATGACCGTTTCCTATCAGGAACTGCCCTTCGGGGGGATCAGGCGATCGGGCTTCGGGCGAGAACTCGCTGCTGTTGGGCAGCGTGAGTTCTGCAACCTCAAGACGGTCTGGAAGGCGTAAGCTGAACCCGCCTGCAGTGCTGGTACGGGCTGGGCGCCGCGGCAAGGGAGCACAATGGCGATCGACTACAACCTCCTGCGGCAGCTCCGTGCGTTGCTCGAAGAGCGTAGTGTGACCCGTGCCGCCGAGCGGTTGCATGTGTCGCAGCCATCAATGTCGACGGCCCTCGCCCGCCTTCGCGCGCATTACGACGATGCGCTGTTATTGCGGCGGGGCAATCAGCATGTGCTCACCCCGCTGGGTGAGCGCTTGTTGCTGGCCTTGCCTCGAGTGATCGCTGAGACCGAGCAGCTCTTTCGATTGCAATCTCGGTTTGACCCCGCGACGAGTTCTCGAACCTTTACCGTAGCGGCAGTCGATTACATGACGGCCCGGGTCGCGCCGATCCTCACTCGTATTGCCGCGCGCGAGGCGCCCAATGTGCGGTTCGACTTTCCCGCTGCGGATGGTCGACTGGTGCAGTCCTTGCCTGACATCCTGCGCACGATTGATGGCGTGATTTTGCCCCATGGTTATGTGGGTGAGCAGCCACACATCGACTTTGCGCCCGAGCCCTGGGTGTGTCTCGTTGACGCGCACTCTGACGTGCCCGTTCGGCCGTCGGTCGATGAACTCCTCACGCGACCCTGGGTGCAGACTCTGCCCGCTCGTGAGGGAATGAATCCCGCGCGACAGCAACTGCGTTTCCGCGGAATCGATCCGTCGGTGGTTGCGGCAACCCCGCATTTCTTCGTCGTTCCGTCACTCCTCCTCGGTACCGATCGGGTGGCGATGGTTCCCGAGGGTTTCGCGCGTATGGCGATCCATGCGCACCCGGGGCTGCGCATGGTTGAGCCGCCGCTTGACCTCGACCCGGTGCGGGATGCGTTCTGGTGGCACCAAGACCGCGAACTCGATGCCGAGCACATTTGGTTGCGTGGAATCGTCGAACGCGTGCGCGACGAGGTTATTCGGAATTCTGATATCGACGATACAAAATATCGTCTTTCCTGAAACCGCGTCGACAGAGATTATTGTTCCTAACTGCACCGCGGGTGCGGCCTGGAGAACATACGGGCACTGGACACATTGGAGTGTTTCATGAGCGGCATCGACGCAGACGTGATTGTAATCGGAGGCGGGCCAGTCGGTTCTACTGCGCTTGCGCTTCTCGGACAAGCGGGCCTGAAGGCCATCGGCCTGGAACGTGACCCCGAGATGTGGCCGACAGCTCGCGCGGTGCACTTCGACGGTGAGACCATGCGCACATTGCAGGCGCTCGGAGTGGCGGATGCCTTCCGCCGGGTGACCATTCCCATGAAAGACGTCGACGTGGTCAATGAGGCGGATGAAGTGCTTGTTCACGCTCCCACTGATCGGCTCGGTGACCAGGGCTGGAACGATCACATCAGTTTCCACCAGCCCGACGTTGAGGCCTTGGTGCGTGAGGTGATCGCCCAGACGCCTAACGTCGAGTTGCGCACCGGGGTCACTGCCACGAAGGTCATTTCAGATGCCGACGGCGTGGAGGTCACCGCAGTCAACGCGAATGGCGCCGAGCACGTGCTCCGTGCCCGGTGGTTGATTGCTGCCGACGGCGCGCGCTCGGAGGTGCGCAGTGCGTTGGGAATCGAGACTGATAAGTACGGTGAGGATGCCCCGTGGCTCGTAGTCGACGGAAACCTTGTCGACGCCCCAGGCTACGCGACCGATATGATTCAGTTCGCTCGGTACAGTCGGCCAGCGCTGTGGTTACGGCTACCGGGCGACCGAGTACGCATGGAATTCATGCTCGTTCCCGGGGATGATCCCGAAGAAATCGTGACACCTGCGGCAGTTGAACGAATCAGCCGCGGCATTCTCCCCGCCGACAAGTTCACTGCCGACCGTCAGGCGATCTACACCTTTCGTGGGCGAATCGCTCAGCGTTGGCGTCAGGGGAACGTATTCCTGGCCGGGGATGCTGCACACCAGGCACCACCGCTGTTCGGACAGGGCCTCTGCGCAGGCATCCGCGATGTCGCAAATCTCGCGTGGAAAATGGGGCTCGTCGCTGCGGGAAAGGCGGAGGAGGCGCTCCTCGATACCTATGAGAGTGAACGCAAACCACACGCCACATTCTGGGTTGAGACCGCCGCGAATCAGGCAGTTGGGATCCAAACCCTTGACCCAGAAGTGGCCAAGGGTCGCGACGAGTTCATCCGGGCTCACCCGGAGGCCTCCGCTGTTCCGACCTCTCCGGCGCTCGGCCCGGGACTTCACGAGGGCGGTCGTGATGAGCGTGCCGGCAAGCTCGGAATCCAGCCGATTTTAGCTGACGGGACGCGCCTTGACGACATGGTCGGCCCACACTTCCTCGTGGCTGCGGATCGCACGGTATACACGCAGCTGCCAGCGGACATCAGGGCCGTGCTCGACGACGACGAAGACACCGTTACGCTGCTCGATCCGCTCAAGATCGACCAGGTTCTCGCCGCTTCCGGCGCGAAGGCCGTGGTGATTAGACCAGACCACTACATCCTCGGTGTGGGCGACACGGCTGCTGACCTGGAGCGCTTGGTGCTGCAGATTCCTCCGATTGCCCGCGCCCGCAACCTCACCTCTGACACACGATAGGAGCCTGTCATGGCTTTCAGCCCGATCACTCACATTCGTCACTTTGACATCGCGGTACCGGATTTCGAGAAGCAGATCGAATTTTACAAGAACCATTGGGGCTTGACCGTGCAGCACGACGACGGCAATGTCGTCTACTTCGCTGCGGAAGGTTCACCGGAACAGTACGTCACGCGCGTGCGACGTTCCGAAGACAAACGACTCGATCTGGTGGCTTTCGGGGCTGCCGACCGGCAATCCGTCGACCAACTTGCTCAGCAGCTCGGCACAGCCGGGGTGCAGTTGGTGAGCGAGCCGAACGCCCTGGAGACCTTGGGCGGTGGCTACGGGTTCAGGTTCTTCGACTTGGAGGGACGCACCATCGAAGTCTCCACCGATGTCGACGTGCGCACACACCGCAAGATCGAGGAGCGTGAGGCGATTCCCGTGCGTCTTTCGCACGTTGTGCTGAACTCGAATCAGCCGGAGGCCATGCGTGCGTGGTACGAGAAGCACCTTGGTTTCCGCCTCTCTGACACACTCAACCATCCGCACGCCGGTGACCTCTTCTATTTCATGCGATGCAACACTCAGCATCACTCGATGGCAATCGCGCGTGGCCCGCACGCTTCGCTGCAGCACGCGTCGTTCGAGTTGCGCGGGCTTGACGAGTACATGCGGGGGAGCGGGCGGATGATTCGCGCCGGATACCGCAAGATCTGGGGTCCCGGCCGCCACGCGGCAGGCGACAACACCTTCACTTATTTCATCGATCCCAACGGCAACACGATGGAGATGACGACCGAGCTGGAGATGATCGATGAGGATTCCTGGCACCCGCACATCTTCGATGTGCAGGAACCTGAGACTTCGGATCAGTGGGGCACGGGAGGCGACATGGACGAGTTCATCACCAAGGAGATGTTCAACGACTCTGACAACGACCATCTCTTCGTCGCGCCGCCGGTGTGACCTCCGCAGGATCTTGCGAATCTCATATTTCGTGCCCCCTGCGCCGCTTGTTTCGGCGAGGGAGCGCGGACTTCTGGCCGGGATCGCTCTCGATGAGAGTCTTACACCTAGTAGTGCCGCGCAACTCGCTGGTCTGCTGAGCGGCGAACTCGATCTCGTGGTCACGGCCATCGACAACCTGTTCGAGTGGTCGCGAACGGGCGCGGAACTTCGTCTGCTTGGTCAGGTCGAAGCAACGACGCCACTGTCAGTGATTGCCGCACCTGGAATACGCAGCTTGGCTGAGCTCGACGGACGCACCATTGGTGTGGATGCTTACGATAACGGGTTTGCATTGGTGGCACGAGACCGGCTGCAGCGAGCTGGAGTGCGGGCGCAGTGGATCGAGGTCGGCGGGGTATCTGAGCGCTTCGAGGCCCTGGCAGGCCGGTCTATTGCCGCGACACTGCTGGGTCCGCCCTTCGAGGAGCGGGCCCGAGCGGCGGGGTTCGTCGAATTGTTCCGGGTGCAGGATGAGTTCCCCACCTTTCCGGGACAGGGATTGGTGGCTCGTGCTGATGTGCTCGGCGCCCCCGAATTTGAACACTTGTATTCTGCCCTGTGCGCCAGCGGCCTGCTACCCGTCGAGAGGGAAGGGCTGGACCTCCTGATTCGGTTTCGAAGCCGACTGGGCCTGCTGCCACCCAATTTCGACCTCTCCGCCACGCTCGTTCACGAAGACCCATCCCTTGATATCACTCGACGAGGAGCATCATGACTACTGTAAACACTGCCGAGGTTCTCGGCGCACCGCTGAAGATCAACCAGCTCACGCTCAAGAACCGGATCATTCTCGGACCGATGGCGGTGCTTCGCCCGACTGAAGACGGGCGACCCAGCGAGCAGTCGATTGCGTTCCTGAAGCGTCGCGCGAAGGGCGGTGCAGGTGCGGTCTACGTAGGCGGCTCCGTCGCCACCGCGCGCGCCTTTCGAGAGTCGCCCTTTTCGCCCAACATCAGGTACGACGACGATGCCTTCGTTCCTGATCTGAAGCGCCTGGTCGATGAGGTGCACGGCACAGGCACGGGTGTCGCCGTCTTCGCTCAGCTATTTCCCGCCTTTGGGCGCATGGGGGTCCCCCGAGAGGGGTACCCGATCTCGTCGGCTTCGCCGAAATCGGTCGATATGGGAGGGTACGGCCTGCCCGATAACCTCTATATCCCCGGCGGTCGCATCACCCCGATGCCCCAAGAAGCGACGGTGGCCGAGATCAAAGAACTCGAGCAAGCTGTTGTTGATGCGGCTCGGCGAGCGAAGCAGGCTGGCTTCGATGCCATTGAAATCGCTGCGCACATGTGCTATTTCTATTCCTCTTTTCTCTCTCCACTTTCCAACTTCCGCACCGATGAGTACGGTGGCTCCGTTGAAAATCGGGCGCGTGCGCTGAAAGATACCGTGGCCGCGGTGCGGCGTGAGGTCGGTCCAGACATCGCCCTGGGGCTCCGACTGAGTGCGAACGACCATGTTCCAGGAGGGCAGGGCCCCGAAGGCTTCGCTGCGGTAACTGCCGAGATCGCCAAGGCTGGGCTCGATTTTGTTGCACTCACCGACGGAAACTACGAGTCCATGGGGGACAACGTCAGCAGCGAATCGGGGAAGATGCTTCGCGAGCAAGAACCTCAGGTCTTCCGCGCAGCGCTGGGCCAGGAAGTTGTGCTGTTTCTGAGCGGGACACCCGATCCCGCGCAAGCTGCCGCCGCGATTGCAGACCGCACCGTCGATGCGACGATGCTTGCGCGTCAGTTGCTTGCCGATCCCGATTACCCGAACAAAGTGATCGAGGGGCGCGAGGCCGAGATCGTATGGTGCGATAACGCAAACTCGTGCATGCGCCGACTCATTCTTCAAGTTCCGGTGCAGTGCCACAAAAACCCGGAGATGGGTCGTGAGGACCCCGCGTCGAAGCGGTCGAATCCAATGCAGAATCTGATGATTTGGGCTGCAGGTAATGCGCTGCTGATGAAGTTGGCCGACAAAGCAGCACGTGCGGGCCAGAAGCGTGGAAAGGGCCACTGAGGTGGAGGCCACTTACAAGCTGACGTTGCTGCTCACTCGGCACCCAGAGCTGACACCGGACCAGTTTGCCGACGCTTGGCTCGCACTTGAGCGGCATGAACCCCTCTTAGCCTCGGGTCTCGAGCGGTACGTGTTCAATCGTGCCATCTTGGGTGACTCGCCAATCATTGGTGCCCCCGTTGCCCCATACGATGCCGTGCTTGAGACCTGGTGGCGACGCAAGAATGACGCCGCCGATTGCGTGGTTTCACGTGAGTTCGAGAGCGACTGGCTGGCCCCCCGGCTTGAATTGCTTGCGGATCGACCTGCCGCAGTGGGGGGTGAGCCGGTGCTGGTGTGGCAGCGTGATGAGACAGCGAGTACGGATCCTGTCAGGGTCATCGTGATGCCTGTTGCCCGTCGCAGCCTGCGCTTTGGTGAGTTTGTAGAACACTGGCTAGGGACCCACTCAAAGCTTGCGTTGTCGGGACCGGGTGCGCAGGAACGGTTGCTTCGCGTTGAGAATACTCCGGCAGCAGTTTCACCGCCGTCGCGCTTCGTGTCGACCAGGTACGACGGAATTGGTGCGCTCACATTTGTCTCGCCTGAGGCGCTTCGGGCCGAGTTCGGCAGCGCGTATTACGGAAATGTAATGGTTCCAGACGAGGCAAGATTTACCAATACCGAGAGTTCGGTGGCGTTCGTGGGGCAACCCATCGATCTGACATGAAATGCCGACAAGTGAGGGGGCCTGAAGCGAAATCGCTTCAGGCCCCCTCACTTGGGCGTGGTTAGAACCGGTCGCGTACCCTTCGCTCGCGCCCGTAGATTGCAACCATTCCGAGGATAATGACGCCGTAGACGATGCGCGTCTGTGCCTCGCTCAGGCCTTGGCTCACGATGATCGTTGAGAGCACCGTGAGTATGAGTGCACCCAGGGCGGTGCGGGTAAAGCCGCCCCGCACGGAACCAAAGGTCGTGCCGCCGACGAATACTGCAGCAAGTCCTGAGAACAGGTACGGGTCGCCGATCGAGATTGACCAGCCGGAACCGAATGCCGCGAGGAACATCCCCGCGATGCCGGCGAAAATTCCCGATGCGGCGAAGACTAGCGTCCAGACCAGGGAGGTACGGATACGCGTGAGGTTGGCGGCTCGTGGGTTCACACCGGTCGCGTAGAGCATGCGGCCGGCGGGTGTCTTGGCCAAAAACAGCCAGAGCAGGACGCCGAGCACGAGAACGATCACGATCACCGGGGGAATGGGCAGGCCAAAGGTGGTGCCGGTGAGCTGAGCCAACGATTTCAGCTCCTGGGGCGGTTGGCCACTGAAATCACCGTTCGCGAGGAACATCGACCCGCCAGTGAGTGCAGTGCCGACCCCGAGCGTCATCACGAGTGGCTCGACCCGATACCGGTAGCAGAGCCATCCGACGAGGGCCCCGATGCCTCCGCAGACAGCCATCACGACCACGAATGCAAGTGGCACCGACCATCCGAGTCGGCTCGTGGCGTTCCCGGCGATCATCGCCCCAAAGGTAATGTAGCCGGCGATGGCGAGGTCGAGGCCCCCGAGGATGACGACCAGCGTCTGACCCATGGCAGCCAGGGCGAGCAGCGCCGCCAGAGTAAGTACCGTTACCCCCGCAATCGGGCGCTCCAGGAAGGCGGGAACCAGCGTGATCAGCACGATAACCAGAACGACCAGGATCACCGCCTGAATGAGCGGCGTCTCGAGCGCCCAGCGCCGTGCCCGTGCTGCGGCCGTGGGCGGCGGCGCGGGGGTGTTCAGAGAGCGGGTCAGGTCGCTATAGGTGTTGGTCATGAGCTGGTCTTTCTCTGACGGGGATTGAGGAGAGTGGCGCCAAGGATCACACCCATGATGAGCACGAACCCATAGCTGAACTGCACGAGGCTCGCTTGCACACCCACTGCGGTCAACAGCTGCTGCAGGAGGTACAGCACGAGCGCGCCGAAGAACGTACCAAGTAGCCCGCCCTTGCCACCTCCGAGTGCTGTTCCGCCGAGCACGGCAGCCGCAAGGCCAAGCAGCGCATACGTGTTGGCGAGTGATGCCTGTGACGACTGGAGCAGCGCGGTGAGGGCGATCCCCGCAACGCCCGCGAACACGCCCCCGAGCGTGTAGGCGAGCGTGCGAACGACGGTGACGTGCACGCCGGACCCATACGCGGAGATGTCGCTCTCTCCGGTTGCCAGAAGATTTCTGACATATGCGGAGCGGCGGAGGAAGAACCAGGCGAGCGCGACTACGCCGATAGGGATAACAGCACCCGGCAGCCAGCCGACTGTCTTGGCCAGACCCTCAGACCAATTTGAAGGTGCTGAGATGGGGGCCTTCGAAATTGTGATTGAAAGGCCGATGAGCACGAAGAGCACGCCGGTCGACGCGACTACGGGGTGCAGGCGCACAATTGTAACGAGCAGACCGGTCGTGGTGCCGATCGCGGCAGACACGAGCAAGAGAAGGGGGATCGCGGTGTACCAGTTCCCGAGGCCCTGCGGCAGAAGCACCGCGACGAAGAAGCAGTTGATGAATGTGGCCAGCGGTCCCACGGACACGTCGATCCCGCCCGAAAGGATCGCGGGGGTTGAGGCAAACCCCACAAGCACGAATGGGGCAAGCGTGGCCAGTGTGGTGGGCAAACGGTCAGGTGAGAGGAACGACGGGCTGATGGCGAGGTTGATGGCCAGCAGCAGCACGGCAAGTGCGCAGGCGAACGCCCAGGCGTGCCGCCGCAGAAACGCGAGTGGGGAGCTCATGCGGCAACCTCCGATTCCTGGCCGAAGTAGGCGGCCACAACGGCTTCCGTGGTGAGGTGTTCACGGGAGATCTCAGCAAACAGCTCTTGGTCACGAAACACAAGGACGCGGTCGACGAGTTCTACGAGCTCGTCGACTTCGCTGGAAAGCATGACGACGCTCATGCCATCGGCACAGAGCTGCTCCAGGGTTGCGTAGATCTCTCGTTTGGTCATGATGTCCACACCGCGAGTCGGGTCATTGAGAAGCAGGACCTTCGGGTCGGTCGCGAGCCAGCGGGCGAGCATTACCTTCTGCTGGCTGCCGCCTGACAGGCTTGAGATCGGATCTTCTGGGCTACCCAGCCGTATGCTGAGGGCGGCCGTCACTTCCGCGAATCTCGCTCGCATGCGTCGGGCGCTGAGCAGCAACCCTGCGCGGTCCTGCCGCATGGTGGGGAGAGCAAAGTTCTCCCGGATCGACATCGACTCGAAGAGCGATTCCCCTCGGCGCTCTCGAGGAAGGTAGGCCACGCCGAGCTTGGCACCGTTGCCGGAATGCACGTCAATGTCCGGGCTGAGAATCCGCGTCACCGTACCTTCTCCGCCGGTGATGCCCGACAGTCGCTTCAAGAACGCATCTTGCCCATGACCCTCGAGGCCGGCAAGGCCGACGAGTTCCCCTGCCCGCACCTCCAGGTCAATGGGTGAGGCCGTTTCGGTTAGCCGCACTCCGGTCGCGCGAAGCGTTGGGTGCCCCATGCTCCGAGCGCGGTCAGCCCGTTCGTAGTGCCCGGAGGTGCCAGTCATGTCGGCAACCATTCGGGCCACCGTGATGTCGTCTCCCTTCACGGTTGAGACAGTGCGTCCTGATCTCAATACGCTCACCCGGTCGGAAATCTCTCGTACCTCGTCCATCCGGTGAGAGATGAATAGGATGCTCACCCCGGCTGCTGCGAGCCGCCTCATCTCAGCGAATAGTCGGTCGCGCGTCAGTACGTCGAGCGCTGCAGTCGATTCATCGAGCACGAGGATACTGGGGTCGCGCACCAGCGCGCGCGCGATACAGATGGCCTGCCGGTCGGAGAGCGAGAGCTGCCCTGCGGGCGCGTCGAGGTCGATGCCGTCGATCAAGCGGCCCAGCGTCTCGGCGGCTATGCGACGTTGCTCCTGGCGCGAGCGCTTCCGGGCGAAGATGCCGTCGGCACCGAGCCAGATGTTCTCCACGACGCTCTGGCTGGGGGCAGTGAGCACCTCCTGAAATACGACGGAGATGCCATGGGCCGCAGCATCGCGGGGCGAGCGAAATTCGAGACGCTGCCCATCAAGGGTGAAGCCTCCAGCATCGGGCCGGTGCACTCCACCGATGATCTTGACGAGTGTGGATTTTCCCGACCCGTTTTCTCCTAGCAGCGTGTGGATCTCGCCTGCGGGCAGGTGCAGCTGAGCGGCTACTAGCGCGCGAGTGGCACCGAACCTCTTGCTGACCTCGGTCAGGCGCAGGCCGTCAGTGTGTTCGGACATTGCGTCTCCTTGTTGCGGACGTTCTTCGTTGAGCATCTACGATTCAAGACTAGACGTATCGTATCGAATGTGTCTAGTCTGATGATGCGCAACGGTGCGCAATTCTTGAAGAGGAGAACGCAATCATGGTCAAAACCATTCGTTTCCGCCGACTTGGGCCCGTCGTAGCTTTTGCCGCGGTCGGTGCTCTGACGTTGGCTGGCTGCAGCTCGACCACGTCAGGGGGTGACGCGGGGCCGACCACCACCGATAATGCGAGCTCCGCTGCCGAGTGCGGTGTCGTTCCCAACGTGGGAGCACAAGATCCGGCCGGCTTGCTCGAGAGCCTTTCCGCGGATGTTCAGGACGGTTACAACGGATATCCATACGAATTACAGGAGTCAGCCTGGGCAGACTGGAAATCCGAGAAGACTGAGGGCTACACTGCTGCGATCGTCGGCACCTCTCCCGCTGCTCCCTTCATCGCGGTCTATCAGGAGACGCTTGCAAGTGCTCTCGAAGAGGCAGGTGTCGAGGTTGTGCTGAACGCGGCACCGAACGATCCCGGCGATGTCCCCGGTCAGCTACAGCAATTCAGCCAGGCCATATCGATGAAGCCTGACATCATCTTTTTCAACCCCGTAGCTCCGGAACCAGCTCTCGATCTCGTTACTGAAGCGCATGACGCTGGAATTCCCGTGGTATCGGTGGTGGTGCCGATCGATAGCCCCTATGCAATTTCAGTCACCTACAACGGTGTACTGCAGTCAATGGCAACGGCTTCCATGATTTTTGGTGCAATCGGCGGATCGGGTGACGTGCTCGAGGTCGCTGGCGTTCCCGGTATTCCGGTCTCGACCTTCTGGGAAGCCGGGCGGGACGAGGCGCTGAAGCTCTGCCCCGACATCAACGTGGTCGGCAATGTGGAGGGCATGTTCCAGCCGGCACTGGCTCAGCAGGCGACGGTGCAGTACCTCTCGACGAACCCTGCCGGTGTTGACGCCGTGATCCAGGGAGGCACGATGGGCTGGGCAATTCGTGATGCCTTCACCCAGTCAGGACAGCCAGTTCCGCCTATTCAAGACGTGGGGGCATCGCAAGGCATGGCGGCGTACGCAGCCGAGAACCCTGATTACCCCTACTTTGGTACCGCCACGCCCCCGATCGAGATGGCCCGGGCCGCCGCGCAGATCGGAGTGAAGGTGCTCGCTGGTGCGGGCGTAAAACTGAACCACATCATCAGCGCCTCTTACTTGGTCGACCGCTCGAATCTCTCGGACATCGTTGATCCGTCGTGGAGCATCGAAGACGGCACCGACCTTGCCCCTGAGGGTGCATACTTCGACGACCAGCAGATCGCCGAATTCTTTGCCAATCCGGAGCTTGGGCCCCAGTCGGCACGGTAGTCTCCTGGCCAGGGTGCGCCGGTTACCGGCCACCCTGGCCATTCACATTCGCCGCAGCGTCGCGTGGGATAAGGGGTCAGAAATGACGATGATACTTGACACCCGTGTGGTGTCATCAGATGTTCGCCCAGAGTATTGGTCGGCGGGTATCGCCGAGCACTTCTTCCCCGTGCGCATTGAACCTGCATCGGAACCGGTGTTCGAGGCGCGGCTGAGCGGCGGTCAGGTAGGGCCCCTGTTCGTGCGAACGATCAGTGGGCCTCCTCATCGGGTCACTCGAACTCGGCAACTGGTTGACCGTCTTGACCCCGAGTGCATCCTGATGTACCTGCCCCGCCGCGGCACCTGTCGAGTGGGGCAAGGCGATCGAATCTGCGAGTTGCGCCCCGGCGAGGTCGCGGTGCAAGACACCTCGACGCCCTCTTCGTTCGAGGCGGTTTCGGGCTTCGATGTCTCTGTGATCGCCTTTCCCAAGTGGTACATCGGAGGTGACGCGGCTGCGTTCGCTCGCCATGCGGCCGAGCGTCTGGCAGGGCCTGACAGTACGATGCTCCGTCTGTCGTCGTCGCTGCTCGTTGGCATCGGGAGGCTTGCAGAGGGCCCGCCCCCATCCAGCGCGGAGGGCGACTCCGTCGCAAACATGATGCTGGCGCTGCTCCGGGGTCTGTGCGCCGACTATGACGGCGACTCAGGCGCCAATGCCCGTGCTGTAACACTCGAGGCTCGAATGCGGCAGTACGCCCTCGCGCACCTCGCCGATCCTGAACTCGGCCCCGAGCAACTGGCCCGCGCTCACTTTGTCTCAACTCGGTATGTTCACAAACTGTTCGCCCCTTTGGGAGGCGTGTCCGGGTGGATCCGCGAGCAGCGGTTGTTCTCGGCTGCGCGGGAGTTGCGCGAGACGGACACGCCCGTGTCTGAGGTTGCCCTTCAGTATGGGTATCGCAATGCCGCCAGTTTTGCGCGGGCGTTTCGCAAGGCGCAGGGCCACTCGCCGCGAGAGTCGCGCCGCGCCAGAGAGCTGCAGCTTTTCGGGGAAGGCCGGCCCACGCAGCCTGTCGGATAGCCGAATCTGAACAACGAAGGCGGGGTGCTCGCGGCTGAGCACCCCGCCGTTTCGCGAGTTACTGTTGGGGGAAGCCAGCTGCGCGCAACCGCGAGCCCCAGATTCCAGACTTGCCCGGGGCAATGATTCCGTTGGGATCGATCAGGTCTTTCAGCTGTTCGTTGAAGCGCAGCTGAATGTGATCATTGAACCCGAATTGATCCATAGCAGTGTCGGCAAAGTATGGGTGCAAGCGGTACTCGCCGTACCCCATCTTCCCAGCAACCTCGACCATGTGCTTGGCGTGTTCGTAGGCGCGGTGCACTTGCTCGGGGTTCTTCGTGTCGAAGGGAATGACATTAATGAATGTCGTGGAACGCGCGTTGATGGGCAACATTCCCCCGAGATAGTCGAGGCCCGCTTCGTGGCAGAGTTTCTCGAAGAGATCCTGCGCTTCCTTGGCGTGCTTTGCGGTCAGCGGAATTACCGGCGAAAAGTCCACGTGGCCGCCTTCGTCGCCACCCGACCAGCCGGCCATCTTGTAGAGGTCAAGGCTGGGCACGCCGATCTGAACCCGCTCGTGCGGGTTCGGCAGCGTTTCCCACTCCTCGGCGCTGTATTTTTGACCCATGAGTTGCACGCTCGGGATCTGCAGAAAACGGGCGCGAAGTCTGGCGTAGTTGTGGTCCACGACGGCCTCGTCACCATACAGGGCGAAGCGCATCAACCACCTGCCGAGACCGAGCTCTTTCGCGATCTTGTCGATGATTTCTTCGGGCATCGGCCCAGTGCCTTCGAACCACTCGGCGCGACTCGTCAGCATTGATGCCATGATGAGCGTGTTCGAGAGTTGTGGTCGCATGTCGATGACCTTGGCGAGCATGAGTTCGCGCAGCGCATCGACGACTGCGGGCATCTGCGAGTCATCCCACACCTGGAGCCAGAGCGGCATGTACACCTCAGGCTTAGGCATGAGCCAGTAGCCCATTTTGGTGACTATGCCGTAGTTCGACTGCATAAACAGTTCCGTGGTCGTTGGGCCGAGGCCTCGCTTGTACAGCGGCCAGGTGGGGTTGTTGTCCATGCCGCCCGAACCGGTACGGTAGAGCTCTCCGTTCGGAAGCACGACCTCAAATCCGCAGTGAGCGGCTTGATCGAGTGAGTTTGGCATGTAGGTCAAGCCGTGCTCAACGGTGTTCGAGACCACCCCACCCCAGCCAATGTCGACGATCGAGGCGACGAGATCGTGGCCACCTTCCTCAATGGCATCGTGCAGGTCGAACCAGCTGACGCCTGGTTCAACCATTGCGTAGCCGAGCTCCTCATTAATTTCTACCTTATTCATCGCCAGGAAGGAGACCATGACTGCGCCGCGCACCCACGGGGCCGCGCCGCCGTAGCCATTATTCTTGCCTCGGCTGATTGGCCAGAGTGGCACGGTGTGCTCATTGGCGAGGCGAACGATTGCCTGAACTTCTTCGACGCTGGTCGGTGTGACCACGGCGGAAGGTAGGTTGGTGGCGGTGCCTGGCACCTGATACGGGTCCTGAAACTCTTTCAGCAGTTCCGGATCCGTTGAAACCTTGTCGGGGCCGATTGCGGCGGCGAACGCTGCCAGTGCGGCATCCAGGCCAGCCTCAGTCACCCCTGGGGGTGTAGGCCGGAGGGTCTTTGAGTTCTCGCTCATAGTATGTCTCTCCTTTGAGTGCATTCGACCAGCCCGTAACCGGGCGGTGCTGCAGTTCTACCCCGGCTGCATGACTCCGGTGATGTACCGTGCAGCGGGCGCACGGAGAAGTGCAGTGTCTGCACGGTTTCAGATGCGAAAACGAACAACGTGTTTGGATCGCAAGCGGGAGCCACTCCGTGAGGTGCTTGGCGGAACGAGTCAATGGCGATGAAGGGACACTGAGATGACGAATGGTCGGCTTACGGGCAAGGTGGTGCTGCTCACCGGAATCGGCAGCGGAATGGGACGAGTTACTGCTCAGCTGTTCGCGCGCGAGGGCGCGACGGTCGTAGGCTGCACGTTAAACCCCGAGCGGTCTGCTGAAACCGTGAGCCTCATTGAGGCGGAGGGAGGCGCGATCGATGCGACTGCCCCCCTAGATCTCACCGATCGAGATGCGGTGCGCCGGTGGGTCGATGGTGCTGCCGAGCGTTACGGCCGTATCGATGTGCTCTATAACAACGCCAGCGCACCGCGGTTCGCACCGTTTGCGTTGCAATCTCCAGAAGACTACGAATTCACGATCCGCAACGAACTTGATGTGGTGTGGCATGCTTCACAGCTTGCCTGGCCCCATCTGGCACAGACGCATGGCGCAATCGTGAACATCGGGTCTGGTGCCGCTCTGCAGGGGGCTCGTTCGTTGCCCCAGGCAGCGCATGCTGCGACCAAGGGGGCGGTCTTGGCCCTTACTCGGCAGTTGGCGGCCGAGGGCATTGCTGAAGGGATCCGTGTGAATTCGGTCAGCCCTGGGGTCATGGCGACTCCGCCGGTGCTGGGGATGTACTCGGAATTTGGCGAACACGCCCCGGTCGCGCCCATCGTCGCTCGCACGCTGACCGGAAGGCCTGGTGATCCGCTCGCGGTTGCGTATGCGGGCCTGTACCTCGCCTCCGACGAATCAGCGTGGGTCACCGGGATCGACATTTCTGTTGACGGTGGCGCCAGTAACACCATGTGAGTTGTGGTTTGCGCGCAGTAGGCCCCGGAGAATTCGCGTACCTCGCAATTCTCCGGGGCCTCCTGCGTGCACCTATTCATGTGGCGCAAGAAGGTGCTTGCAATTCGATACTAAACGTGTCGTATACTTGGCCTAAATCCGTGAACCAAAGGAGGTCCACCATGAAGCTGGGACGCATCGTCGCCGACGGTCTGGACGGACGCGAGATCCGCGTCGTCGTGGCACAACCCGAGCAAGCGCGAGTGATTGATCTGAAAAAGGCGTACGCGCTCGTGCTTCAACGGGGAGGCGCGAGCGTGGACGGCGCGCGGCACCTGGCTCATGCCACGTTCAGAGACCTCACACAGGGCATCTCAGCGGGTGACTTCTTTCTCGAAGCTGCGCAGCATGCGCTCGAGGCGGCTGATGATGCGGCTGCACCAATCGATGAGGTGTGCTGGACGGCTGCGATCAAGCCGCCAGTGATACGAGACTCATTGACCTTCAACGGTCACATCAAGAATTTCTTCGGCAAGGTGATGAAGTCGATTCCGTCCCGCGAGGTCTACGAGCGACCGGGGTACTTCAAGGGCACGACATCAACGATCTACGGGCATGACGAGGTGATCCCTTACCCGAGCTTCACCGAGAAGCTCGACTATGAACTCGAGATCGGCTACATCATCGGCAAGCCCGGCCGAAACCTCACACCCGAGAACGCGTGGGACCACGTCTTCGGCGTCACAATCTTCAACGACTGGAGCTTGCGCGACGTGCAAAAACTTGAATCTCCGATCGGTATGGGTGCACAGCACTCGAAGGACTTCGCATATGGCATCGGTCCCTGGATCGTGACCCGCGACGAGTTGCCCTCGGTGCTGGGACTCACCGGTCAGGTACGGGTCAATGGTGAAGTCTGGTCGAACACTAAGGTTGAGGATTTCATCTGGACCCCCGAGGAGACCATCGCCTATGCGTCCGAGCTCAACGGGATTCAGCCCGGCGACCTGATCGGCTCGGGTACCATGGCCTTTGGCGCGGGCGTGGAACTCGGTAAATTCCTGCAGCCGGGCGACGTACTCGAGCTCGATCTTGAGGGAGTCGGCACGCTGCGGAACCGCATCTCCACAGAAAAAGAGTCTCCCGCGTGGTGGCCTACCCCGCAGCCCTTTCCCTTTGAGGAGGGGACGGCATGAGTGAACGCAAGCCGGTGCGGCGAATTGTCACGGGCCATGACGACTCGGGTAAGGCCGTTATCCTCTTCGACGATGCGGATGCCCCGAACAGTTTCGCCTCAGAGTCGATTGCGGGCTTCGGCGCGACAGTTGTCTGGTACACCCCGAACGGGGTAGTCGATCACGTCTCCGACGTGGATCCTGCGCCCCGAGGAGCGCAGATCGATTTCCCTGGAGTGGGAGAGACCGTTGTACGTATCGCCGATTTTCCGCCAGACAAGGTGTACCCGCAGAACGCGGGGGACGCGGTATTCGATGAGATCGGGGCGCAGGAGGAACGGGAAGCGGGCAGTGAACACAGTAGTGGCAAACACTTCTGGTTTCACCGCACTGAGTCAATCGACTATGCCGTTGTGCTTGAAGGTGAAATCACCTTGCTCGTTGATGACGGCGAGGTGACGTTGCGGCCCGGTGATGTGGCGATACAGCGCGCCACCGCTCACGCCTGGTCCAATCGAACCGATACCGTTGCCCGGGTGATGTTCGTGCTCATTGGTACCGAGCCAATCTCTCCAGCCGAGATTGCTGCTCAACGCGTCAAGGCTGAAACTGGAGTTTCGGAGTGATCACCAACCTCAACGCGGGCGAGGGGGAAATCATTTGGCGCACTGACGACCGCCCGATCAAGGTTCCTAACACCGAACGATTCGCCGAGTTCGTGCGAGGTCGAGGAATACCGTTGGAAGAGGGGTACCGGGCGCTGTGGGAATGGAGCGTGTCTGAACCCGACTCGTTCTGGGCAGAGTTTATTGATTTCGCGGGCATTCAGCTGGGCGGCGTTGCGGGATCGGTGCGGAACGGCGTCCCGATGCCGAACACGCGCTGGTTTCCAGGTCGAACCCTGAACTTCGCTCAGCACTTGCTTGAGGGGCGGGAGGGCGTCGCGCTCGTCGCCGTCGCTGAAGGCGAGGAACCGCGCGAGGTGACGTTCACGGATCTGCGGGGGCAGGTGGGGGCGTTGGCGGCACGGTTGCGAGCGCTCGGGGTTGCACCGGGTGATCGCGTGGTCGCGGTGCTGCCAAATGTGCCCGCCGCGGTCGTCGCTCTGCTGGCCACAGTCTCTATTGGGGCGATCTGGTCCGTGTGCTCGCCAGAGTTCGGCCCCGGTGCCATCACGTCACGCTTCAACCAACTTCAGCCGAAGGTGGTTATCGCTGCCCCCGGGTACCGACTCGCGGGAGAAGATCGCGACCGCAGCGCGGAGACGTCCGAGGTGATCGCCACACTTCCCAGCGTCGAGCATGTGATCTGGGTCACCGGCCATGCAACCGCCGTGACGCCACCCGCACTGGCGGTGTCGTCCAGCTTCTGGGATGATGTCGTGCGGGAACCAGCCGCGCCCGTTTACGAGAGCGTCGAGTTCAGCCACCCACTGTGGGTGCTCTTTTCCTCCGGCACGACGGGCATTCCCAAGGGCATCGTGCATGGTCACGGTGGCGCGCTGCTTGAAGAAATGAAGCTGTTGTTATTCGGCGGCGATGTTCAACCGGGTGACCGGTTCTTTTCCGTCGCATCGACGAGTTGGGTCGTCTGGAATACGCTCATCAGTGCGATTGGCGTGGGCGCGGTCGCGGTGTTGGCGGATGGGAACCCGACTTACCCCTCGCTCGACAGGGTGTGGGAGGTGGTCGCGCAGACGGGCACGGCTGTGCTCGGTGTGGGGGCGAGCTTCGTGCACGCGTGCGCCAAGACCAATCTCGAGCCTAGCCGTCAGCACGACCTTTCCGCACTGCGAACCGTACAGGTGACGGGTTCGCCACTTTCCGTCGACGGATTCCGCTGGATCTACCAGCACGTCGGGGATGTGTGGTTGGCATCGATGAGCGGGGGCACCGATATTGTCGGTTGCTTCGTGGGCGGCGCCGTCACGGAGCCGGTGCGCGTCGGCTACATTCAGGTGCCTGCGCTGGGTGTCTGTGTCGAATCATGGGATACCGAAGGCGCACCCACCCAGGGCAAGGGGGAGCTCGTTGTTACCGCACCGATGCCGTCGATGCCGCTGTATCTCTGGGGCGACGAGGACGGTTCTCGCTATCAAGCTAGCTACTTCGACACCTATCCCGGCGTGTGGCGGCACGGGGATTTCATTGAAATCGGCGATCGCGGTATTCGAATCCTCGGCCGCTCCGACTCGACACTGAATCGCAATGGCATCAGGCTCGGTTCAGCCGACATCTATGCGGTGGTTGAATCGTTGCCCGAAATCGCTGAGGCCATGGTCATCGGTGCCGAAATCGGCGACGAGGGCTACTATATGCCGCTGTTTGTGCGGTTACAGAAGGGTGTGAGTGAGAGCGATGCGCGTGCGGCCGTCGTCGCTGCCATCCGAAACCAGCTCTCCGCCCGGTACCTCCCAGATGAACTTGTCGTGATGCGAGGGATTCCGCACACTCGCACCGGTAAGAAGCTTGAAGTGCCGGTAAAACGGCTCATCCAGGGGTGTGAGCTGAGCGAGGTCGTTGAGATCGGGTCTGTTGATGACCCCGATGTCTTGCGTGAATACGCGGCCTTCGCTGCGCAGAAACAGTCTGGCCTGGCACGTCGCTGATCCGCTGCGTCATTGACGACGTATCGTATCGAGTGGGAGCAACTGAGAGGGCATGACATGGCGGTTAGAAGTGAGCACAGTAGGCAGGCAATCCTGCAATCGACGATGAAACTCATCGATGAGCGCGAACCGGATTCGGTATCGGTGCAGCAGCTGTCGATCGAGCGGATCGCCCGTGAGGCTGGTGTCAGCAAGACAACGATCTATCGCTGGTGGCCAAACAAGGCCGCGGTCATCATCGACACGTTCTTAGAGAATCACATTCTTGCTACTCCTATCCGGGAGGATCTTCCGGCTATCGATGCATTGCGAGAGCATGTGGTTTCTCTCGCAGCGGTGTATGACGGTCACGAGGGCCGCCTCATGGCCCAGCTGATCGCGGAATGTCAGTACGATCCGGCAACGCTGGAAGAGTTCAAGAAACATTTCTGGTATCCGCGGCGCCGTGAGGTGAGCCGACTGGTCGCGCGTGCGATCGCAGAGGGCGCGCTTCGCAGCGACTACGAGCCGAGTGAGATCGCTGACCGACTGTACTCACCGATCTACTTCCGCCTGCTGTTTCAAGAGGGGTCGCTTGGGGCAGAAGCAATGCGGGCGGGGTTCAATCTCGCACTTGTTGGGATGTCGGCGGATGTCCAGGATGGCGCATGATCGGCGAGTCCTCGCAAGTTGTGATGACCCGCCAATCGGGCAGGTTTGCACTCGGCACGTTCGCGGCAGAAGGCGAAACATTTCCTGGTTTTGTGCATGACGACACCGTCTACGGCACACGCTCGGTGATTCCCGAGGCACACTCGACTGTCGACCTGCTCGCAGATTGGCAGACCAATCTCGACAGGTTGGAGGCAGTCGTCTTTGACTCGGAGAGGCTCGCGAAGCTGCCCCACTGGCCGCTCGATCAGGTTCGTGTGCTTCCGCCTATGGACCCGGTAGGAACAAGCTTCGCTGCTGGGGTGAACTACCGTGAGCACATCGTGCAGATGAGTGTGGCACACAAACTCGGGCGGCCCGGAGCCACCGATGAGGAGTTGCGAGTCGAAGCTGCCGCGGAGAACGATGAGCGAAGCCGACAGGGCGATCCGTACATTTGGACCGGAATTCCTTCGGCGGTCTGCGGTGCCTACGACGATCTCTTGCTGCCAGATGTGGGCGACCAGATCGATTGGGAGTTAGAACTCGGTGTTGTAATCGGAAGCCTGGCCCATCGGGTCAAGCCCGAAGATGCCTTCGAGTACGTCGCGGGCTACACAATTGTGAACGACATCACTTCGCGATCACTTGTTCCCCGTACCGATATTGCAAAGATCGGTACGGACTGGTTTCGTGCAAAGAATCAACCCACTTTCTTCCCAACTGGTCCTTTTCTGATCCCTGCTCGCTTTGTTTCGGATCCGTCCTCCCTCCGCATTCAACTCCGACTTAATGGCGATTTGATGCAAGATGCGACGACCGAAGATTTACTTTTCGATATTCCGAGCCTCATTGCGTATGCGTCTTCGATCGCGATTCTGCGTCCAGGAGATCTGCTGCTCACAGGATCCCCAGCCGGCAACGGTTCACACTGGGGACGGTTTCTTCGCCCGGGCGACGTCATGGAAGGAACGATCACTGGGCTCGGGACCCAGCGAACAGTGGTTCGGGCACCAAGTGGGCAACTGCCCCCGTGGCAGCTCTCGCGGGAGGGTCTCCAGGCGGACAGCCGGTGAGAACCCCGCTAGTTCAGCTTCTCGGTGTCTGACGGGATCGCACCGCCCGCGTAGAGCGAATCGGCCAGACGCTTGAGCGAGGTGAGCGCGACGTTCTGCGTCATCGGGCCGTAGCTGATGCGCGCGACACCGAGCGCTTCGTACTCGGCTGCGGTCAGCGCCCCCGGCAGCCCGATCACGCTGATCTTGCGCATGCCGATGCCCGCGACGAGTTCGCGAGTGGTGTCGGCATCGAGCACGCCGGGCACAAATACGCAGGTCGCGCCCAGGTCGAGATACGCGCGCCCGCGGTCGATCGCCGCGGCGACCGATTGCTCAGTGGATCTCCCCTCCGCCCGCACGAACGCGTCAGTGCGGGCGTTCAACACGAGCTCCACACCCTCGTCGGCGGCCCCGGCGAGTACCGCCGAGACCCGCGCCTTCGCCACATCGAGCGGCTCCATGCGATCCTCGACGTTGAGTCCGACGACCCCGGCAGCGACGACCCGCCGCACGTTCTCGCGCACCTGCACGAGGTCTTCGGGGTCGCCCCCGAAGCCGGCATCGAGGTCGGCAGACACGGGCAGGGAGGTCGCGTTGACGATTCGCTCGAGCGCAGCGAGTAACAACTCGAACGGAATGTGCTGCCCATCGGGGTAGCCGTGGCTGGCCGCGATGCTGTGGCCGGCGGTCGCGATAGCGCGTGTCTGGGGGTTTTCGGCGACCACCTTCGTGGTGATGGCATCCCAGACATTCACCAGGCGAAGGATCTCGGGGGCATCGTGCAGGGCCTTCAGGGTGTGTGCGTGATCAGTCATGTGGCCGAGGCTACGCCAGTCTGGTCGCGATTGACAGGGGGTGGACGCTCGGCCCGATCCTCGTTATGCAGACAGTGGCGCGTGAATCGCGATCAACCTCACTTTCAACCGGCAGTTTGAGGTTTTGCAGGCTGAAATCTCGCGAATCTGCCGGGTGAAGGTGAATCTGCCGGTTGGAGGGTTGGAGGGTTGGAGGGTTGGAGGGTTGGAGGGTTGGAGGGCTGGTGGGCTGGTGGGCTGGTGGGTTGGAGGGGCCAGAGCCAGAGCCAGAACCGGGGCCAGAGCCAGGGCCAGCGGTAGAGGTGGAGCGAGGGGCATGGCCAGGCCACGGGGTGGACGACTGCGCAGGGTTGGCGGGCGGTCAACCCCGCGCGGTGGTCCACTTGTCGGGAAAGACGAGGCTGCGCCGCCCTTGTCAAGGGGCCGCCGACGGGCGCATGCTGGAGGGAGACTGTCTTCGGTGGCGCCCACGATCCACACGCGTAGCATCTGCTCGGCGCACGGCGGAGGGGAGGTGCGGTGGTGGCTGACATGCAACGGTTGATCGGCGTCGAAGAAGAGCTGCTGATCGTGGATCCGCATTCCGGTCGCACCATGCCCCTCGGCGATCGCTTAGTCGCCAACGCCGAGGCCTCGCGAACCGGCCCCGCGCGCAGCCGCGCGTCGCTGCAGAAGGTGTCTCCCCCCGCTGGGATCGTGCTGGAGCACGAGGCAAAGCTCGAACAGATTGAGTCGATCCTTCCCCCGCTGCTCGCCCTCGACGAGGTGGGACATGCAATCCTCGCCGGTCGAAAATTGGCGGATCTGGCGGCTCGCACTCTGGGAGCGCGAGTCACGGCACTGGCTACAAGCGTGGTGCCGGGATCCACCCACCTCACCGAGAACCCCAGGTACGAAACGATCGGCGAGCTCTTCGGCCTCACGATGAAGGAGCAGCTGACATGCGGAATGCACGTCCATGTCACGGTGCGTGACAAGGACGAGGGGGTGGCCGTACTCGACCGGATCCGCCCGTGGCTGCACGTGCTGCTCGCACTCAGTGCGAACTCACCCATGTGGGCGGGAATCGATACCGGCTACGCCAGCTACCGCTATCAGGCGTGGATGCGATGGCCGAGCGCAGGCTCGTACGACCGCTTTGGGTCTTCCCAGGAGTATCGACAACTGGTGCGGGCGCTCGTGACGAGCGGGGTGATCCTCGACCCCGGCATGGTGTACTTCGACGCTCGGCTGTCGACGCACCATCCCACCGTTGAGATCCGCGCTCCCGATGTGTGCCTGAACCCCGAGCATGCAGTGGGCATCGCGGGACTCGCCCGTGCGCTCGTCACCACGGCGGCCGCCGAAGCGCAGGCAGGCCGTGCGCCAGACCCGTTCCCCACCTCGCTCATGCGGCTCGCGATGTGGTCGGCGAGCCGGTATGGGGTGAATGAGACCCTTTGGGATCCGAACTCTCGAGGGCCTCGCGAAGCTCGAGTGGTGGTTGACGCGCTGCTGCGTTACGTCGGCGTCGCGCTGCGCAACTCCGGAGACGAGGAGCGGGTGCGGGCCGCAACGACGAGCATCCTCGAGTCTGGTACCGGCTCTGAGGTGCAGTGCCAGACGTTGACGCGCACCGGGTCGCTTGCCGAGGTGGTCGCTGAGGCGATCCGTCGCACGCACCCGGGGGCGTAAAGTTCGCGCGCCCGGTCGTCGCGCGAACTTTAGGGTCTCAGGTCGCCTACTTTCCCGCGGTCAACGGGCGGCGGCCCGAGGCGCGGCGGATTGCCGAGCGTGTCGCCCCCACCAACTCGATTGCTTCGCTCGGTGAGTGCCACCAGAGCGAGGTGTCGATCTGCGCTCCAGCAGACGAGTCGACCCTTCTGATCCTTCGTCCGGCCGAGAATCCCCGCCGCGTGCAACTCGAGGAGCGCGCGATGTGCGGCGGCCGGCGATGCAAGGAGCCGCGACGCGGCAGACTCCACAGTCAACACCGGTTCGTTGGCGAGAATCTCGAGAATCTTCCAGACGAGTGCATCGCTTCTCGGCCTCGCAGGCGACAGGCCCTGTCTACCCCGATGGGTGACCAGTTCCTCGGCGAGGCGTGCGTCAAGCGCGGTCACGTCCTCCACAAGCCGCACCGCGTTGTTCGCGGCCGCCTCGGCGGCCTCTGCGAAAGCGATCACCCAGTCGTCAAGTGCGGGTGGATCCTGCCGGAAGCCGGTCAACCCGGCGATATAGGAACCTGTGTTCCCCGCGAAGACGGTGCTGATCGGAATGAGTACGTGCCGCACAGCGTCAGCTCGGCGCAGAACCGTGTGGATCAGCGCTCGCCCGGTGCGCCCATTCCCGTCTACAAAGGGGTGGATCGTCTCAAACTGTGCGTGCGCGAGTGCGGCCCGCACGATCGGGTTGCCGTCCGTCGCGGTGACGAATGCCGCGAGGTCGGCGACCAGTCGCGGCACCTCGGCATGGGGCGGGGGCACGAACTCCGCCCGCAGCGGGCTCCACCCTGATCCGCCCACCCAGTTTTGCTCTTCGCGCAGGCCCCGGGCGAGACGAGGCTCGATGACGTGCTGCAGTTCCTCGAAGTCCGAGGTCGTGACCGGTCGCGAACGATCGACGAGTTTGACGATCGCGGTCTCCGTCGCTCTGACGTTGGCCACGACGTCAAGTGCCGCCCGGGATCCGTGATGCAGCACTTCCGCGATCGCGAGCTTCTTTGGGGTGACCCGATTGCCCTCGATCCAGGAGGAGGAGATACTTTCGGACCGGATCAACAGGTGGTTGAGGAACGCGCCTCGCTCGCCAATTCTCTCGTCGGCGCGCGCAAGCACTGCCAGGGCATCGGACGCGGCAGATTCGGCGGCAGCAGAGAGCCGAGGCAGACGAGTGCCGAGCTCATCTGGCACGAACGCCAGGTACGTGCCTGGCGTACGATCCTTACGGCCGAGACCCGCGTCGTCGCGTGGGTTCCATACCTGTTCGATCCACTCTGGCATGTCGTCTCCTAGCCGAGGCCGTGGAGTAACTATATCTCGCTTAACGCAGTTAAGTGAGAAATAGGTTGGATGAGCAGGTGCGAGTGTTGACTCTCAGCGCAGTCAGGGATTCAGCCTGAGGCTGAGCCCCGGGTCAGCGACTGGCGTAGCCGGTGGATCGCCTCCCGCAGCGTCGCCTCGTCTTTCACAAACGTGAAGCGCACCCAGTTCGCGAGTTCGCGCGCGGTCGTGGATCCCTCGAGGCAGAACGCCGACACCGGCACGCACGCCACTCCCGCCCAGGCGGGCAGCGCCCGCGCAAACGCGGCCCCGTCGGGCACCTCCGCGGAGAGGAACGGTGTCGCGTCGGCGCACACGAAGTAGGTGCCGCCCGGCTGACCGACCGCGAAACCGATGTCGGCGAGGGCCGAGCTCAGCAGGTCGCGGCGGTCGGCGAGGGAGTCGCGAAGCGCGCGAATGTCGACATCGCCCTCGGTGAGCGCCCGCGCGATCGCCGGCTGAAACGGGGCCCCGCCCGCGTAGGTCAAGAACTGTTTGATCGTCGCCACCGCGTCGATGAGCGGCGCCGGGCCCGAGATCCACCCGATCTTCCAGCCGGTGAGCGAGAAGGTCTTGCCCGCCGACGAGATGGTGAGGGTGCGCTCGGCCATGCCGGGCAGCGACGCGAGCGGGGTGTGCACCAGGCCGTCAAACGTGAGGTGTTCGTAGACCTCGTCGGTCACGACGACCGCGTCGACCCGCACGGCCGCCGCGCCGATCGCTTCGAGTTCGTCGCGCGAAAGCACCGTGCCCGTCGGGTTGTGCGGAGTGTTCACCAGGATCACCCGGGTGTTCGCGGTGACGGCCGTTTCGAGGGCTGCCGCGTCGAGCCGAAACCCGCCCGCACTCGGCACGAGCGGCACCGTGACGTGCCTCGCCCCAGCCATCGCGATCGCGGCCGCGTGCGCATCGTAGAACGGTTCGAGCGTGACGACCTCATCGCCGGGGCCGCACAGCGCGAGCATCGCTGCGGCAATCGCTTCGGTCGCCCCTGCGGTGACGAGCACCTCGGAATCCGGATCCACTGTGATGCCGTAGTGCTGGGCTTGGTGCGCCGCGATCGCCTCGCGCAACGCGGGAATGCCGCGCCCCGGCGGGTACTGATTCGCGCCACTGTGGATCGCGTTGGCCGCTGCCTGGCGGATCCACTCGGGGCCGTCGCTGTCTGGAAACCCCTGCCCGAGGTTCGCCGCGTCATGCTGCGTCGCGAGCGCCGTCATCTCGGCGAAAATTGTCGGCCTGGCGTTGCCGTCTGAGGAGGCGAGGCCCGCTGCCCGGGCTACCGATTGCCATCTGAGAGTCACGCCTCACAGTGTAGAGGTGCCGCCACAGCATTCCCGGTCGGAGCGTCGGCCCCACCTGACCGCCGCGATGAACAGCGCGATCGACCCGGCGTACGAAGCCACCATGATCGCGACCTGCAGCACCTCGCTGGTGAAGAGCCCGGGCGAATCCCAGAGGGCGTGCATGAGCATCGGACCGAAGAGCGCCGGTGCCAATACCCACCAGCGCCCTCCGAGTCCGCGCTGCCGCCGCGACATACAGTAGGCGAGCGCGGCCCCCGCGACGGCCGTCCACAGGGCGTGCAGCCCAAACCCGAAGATCGAGCGCAGAAGCCCGACGTAGAGGGTCTGGGCGAGATCTTCCGAGCGGAGCGTGTACATCAGCGTCTCAAGCAGTTCGAATCCCATGCCGACGAAGAATCCGTAGACCACCCCATCCATGACCGTGATGCGTGCGCGAGACGCGAGCGTCAGCACCGCGAGCACGCCCAGTAGGCGAGAAACATCCTCGGTAATCGGAGCGGAAATCACCGTGGAGAAGGTTGACAACCCGAGGGCCGCGAGCCCGTTGCTGAAGAGGGCGCTGAGGAGCATGGCGGATCCCACCGCAACCGTCATGCCCCACACCAGGGCGAAGATCCGCAGCGACGCGGGTTGACGCCGCACGCGGGGGAGGGCCCGCACGACGAGCCACAGGATGAGGCCCTGCACGCCGACCACGAGTGTGGCTGCGACGAGGCCCGTTCCCGAGATGCCTCCAAGAAACAGGGGCAGCAGTGTGATCGCCGCCGACGGGATGATAAGCGCCAGCGCGAACCAGAACATTGGCTGCCGGGGCTGCCACACCGTGAGGCCGTGCGGGGCGGGGGCCTGCCCGATGCTTGCTGCTGGGGTCGCCGCGCTCATGACGAGACCTCCGCGCTGCGCAAAAGATCGAGCACCGACTCGGGTGTGTCGAGAGTCGACTGCCCGGGCTGGAAATTTAGGGTGAGGAGGAGGCAATCGGCGGGCTGATCGGTCGTGCACGCCACGATGCTGCGGGTGACGGAATCTCCCGCGCTCAGGTCGTATTGGATGCTGCTTGCGGTGAGCGCGCCCTCGAGCTCGACGGGAAGCACTGGCACGACCAATGCCCCGACCGGTGAGGTGTCGCGCAGCAGCTCGGGCCCGCCTGCCACCCCGGGGAAGACGCTCGCACGCATCGTGGTCGCCCCGCTCGGGTCTGTCGCCACGAAGGCACTGGTATCGGCGGGGTCGGTGACCCGGATCCACCCCTCGGGAGCGATGAATTGCGTGGACACCACCCGGTCGCCGTCGTTCGCCGTCAACGCGACGCGCTCGTAGACACCGATCGTGCCTTCGAGTCGCGTCGGTAGCAGCACCATGAGCGCGATCGGCACGATCGCGAGGGCGGTCGAGACGATGACCATGGCCCACACCGGGGCCCACATGGGCCGGTCGCTGCGGAAGGGCGGTGGGGCTTCCTGGCCCTCGAGCGTGGCGTGGTGCGTATCAGTCATACCGAAAATACTAGACCTAGTCCATGTTTATTGTGTCTTCCTTTGAGCAAACACGCCGGGGTGGATCGCGGAGGCGGGTTTGCCGCGGCGAATGTGCGGTGGTGGATCGGCGCCGAGCGCAACGGAGCGAAGCTCAAGGCAACTGGAGGCAGCCCGATGCAACCTGGCGTAACGCGGGTACACTCGCGGCTGCATCGCTGCTAACGTGGCGGGGCACGCCCAGCCACCGATTGGGCAACCGAACGACTTGAGGGGGATGCATGCCGGACGCGATCCAGATCAGCGCAGACGTCGTCGTCGTCGATCTCGAGGGCACAACGAGCGCCGCCGGGTTCATCCTCGGCGACCTCTACGACTACGCCCGGCCACGACTCGAGGCAGTACTGGGCCGCGACGACGACACCGTGCGCGTGGCGCGTGCCGCTGTGCTCGCCGAAGCGGGCCTGCCCGAGACCGCGACTGATGCCGAGGTGGCCGCTGCCCTTCACGCGCTCATGGATGCCGACGTGAAGTCGACCCCACTGAAGACGCTCCAGGGCATCATCTGGGCCGAGGGCTTCGCTGCCGGCGAGATCACCTCTCACTTCTTTGAGGACGTGCCGCCGCGGTTGCGCCACTGGCACGACCAGGGGGTGCGGATCGCCGTCTACTCCTCCGGCTCCGTCGCCTCGCAGCAGCCCTGGTTTCGGCACGCACCGCAGGGCGACCTCTCGGGTCTCGTCACTGCCTGGTTCGACACCGTCAATGCCGGGCCAAAGAAGGAACCCGCCTCGTACGCCGCAATTGCGCAGGCGTTGGAGGTGGATCCGGCCCGCCTCCTCTTCCTCACCGATCATCCCGACGAGGTGTTGGCTGCCGTCGCCGCAGGCTGGCAGGTCGTCGCGCTCGACCGCGCGGGCGAGCCCTGGGCGGGTGCAGAATTCGTCGCGCCGGCGGTTACGGGCTTTGACCAGATCGAGGTGCAGCCATGACCACGCTGCTTGTTGAAGCCACACCCGCGCACACGCTCAATATCGACCCCGCGCGCGTCCGTGACGCCGGACGCGCGCTCGCTGCCGAGGCTGACCGTTTCTCGGGCTACGGCTGGATGCGCGGCACGGCGGGCAATCTCTCGGTGGTGCTGGAGCGCGATCCACTGTTACTCGCCGTCACCGCATCTGGGCTCGAGAAGTCGGAACTGACCGAGCGCGACGTGGTCCTCGTCGATGCCGCGGGTGCCGCGGTCGATCCCGCAGACCCGCGCCCGCCGTCAGCAGAGGCCGGGCTGCATGCGCATATCGCTGCGCGCACCGGCGCCGGGGCGGTCTTCCACGTGCACGCGCTCGACCCGGTGATCGCGGGCGCGCGCTGGCCCGGCGGCGTCGAACTGCGCGACCTCGAGATGCTGAAGGGCATCGGGCACCCCGCGCACGACGCGACCGTGCGCATTCCGGTCATCGCGAACCACCAAGACATGACGGTCGAGGCGGAGCGCTTCGACGAGGTGTATGTGCCAGGCTCCGCCGCTATGCCCGAGGTGCCGGTCCTCATTGTCGCCGGCCACGGCATGTATGCCTGGGGCGCCGACGTGCCTGCCGCTCGCCGCCACCTCGAGATCGCCGAGTGGTTGCTGCGCTTTACCGTCGCCACGCGCTGAGCCTCGATCCACCCCCACCACCTGCCAAGGAGCCGAAATGACCCTGCTGACCGTCTGGAACGACACCGACCCCGCCACCCCCGTGCTGGAGACCACCGACGAGGCCGAGATTCGTGCGTCGCTCGGCACACTGGGCGCGCGCTTCTCACGCTGGGAGGTGCAGGATGTCGCGGCCGATGCGACCCTCGACGAGATCCTTGGCGCGTACGAGGAAGAGGTCGAGGCCGTGAAGCAGAGCGAGGGCTACACCCTCGTCGACATCGTCGGGCTCACACCCGGGCAAGAAAACTACGACGAGCTGAAGGTCGTCTCGCGCCAGAAGTTCCTCTCGGAGCATCGTCACGATGATGACGAGGATCGATACTTCGCGCGCGGGGCCGGCGTGTTCTACCTGCACGTTGACGGTAAGGTGCACGCGCTCTACTGCGAGCCGGGCGACCTGGTGTCGGTGCCCGCCAACACGACGCACTGGTTCGACATGGGCACGAACCCCGAGTTCGTGTCGATCCGCTTCTTCCACGACGACGACGGGTGGATCGGCCACTTCACCGGCAACCCAATCGCCGAGGTCTTCCCGACGTTCGACGACCTGCACGCGCGCCGGGCACAGCTCGCTTAGGGATAGTTACGTCGGCTCGTGCGGCGGGGCCCAGCGGGTGTCGCCGCGCGCAGCCGTGGGTCTGTTACCTGCTGGTCGTTGACATAGGGAATTGACAAGCGAATACTGAAGAGGCCGGGGGGCGCCCATGAAAGGGAGGCGCGTGACCCAACCTCCCATCCCAGTCAGAGCAGATCAGGGAACGGACCGAGCAGATGACCGAACACGAAGCACCGCAGACCGTTGACGAGTACATTGCCACGTGCGACGTCCTCGCCCAGCCGAAGCTGCGGCAGTTGCGCAAGATCATCCGCGAGGCAGAGCCGACCCTGACCGAGCGGATCAGCTGGCGCATGCCGACCTATCGGCTCAATCGCGATGTGATCCACTTTGCGGCCAACCGGCGACACGTGGGGGTGTACCCGGGGCCCGAGGCTATCGAACACTTTGCCGACAGGCTGACCGAATACCGCACCTCAAAGGGTGCGATCCAGATCCCGTACGACCGCGAGCTTGATGCGGAACTCCTGGCGGATCTTGTGCAGTTCAGCATCGACCAGCAGGCAACGGCTCGCGCTTCCGTCGGAGACCTGAGTTAGGGCGGAGGGGGTTGCCGTGCGCTCATCCGACCGGAGTCAGATCTCCGACGGTAGTCGGTGCGGTCGTGCGGTCGGTGCGGTAGGTCTGAGCCTCGGGTTCAGAGGGGAATGCATGCACGAGGCGCGATCCACCAGCAAAATTGTGGCGAAATCAACCCCCCTTGGGCTCGCGTTCGCCCAGAGCAGAGCAGGGAGACGCGCATCGTCCCGCACACGTAAAGTGATGAAAGAAGCGCCCCAGTCAGTCGGCCGGGGCCGAATGGAAGGGGTTCAGCTATGACGAATCGTAAAATTCACGAGCCTGCCGTTCAAGGTGACGAGGATCGCCCGAAGAAGGTCGCCGCGCAGCTCAGCCCGGTTGCCCATGACCTCATCGCGCTCGCGGTCAATGGCAAGCAGGCGCACTGGCACCTGCGCGGAGCGAACTTCATCGGCGTGCACGAGTTTCTCGACGAGGTCGTCGCGCACGCCCAGGCCGCGTCCGATACGGTGGCCGAGCGCATCGTCGCGCTGGGGCAGCCAGTTGACGGGCGCATCGGCACCGTCGCGGCGAAGACCTCGACGCCCGAGATGGAATTCGGTTTTCAGAACCCGAACCACACCGTCAAGGAAGTCGTCGCGCAGATCGATGCGACCCTCGAGACGGTCTACAGCGCGGTGCGCGAGCTTGACGATGTCGATCTGCCGAGCCAAGACATAGTGATCGCGATCGCGCAGCAGCTCGACAAGGATCGGTGGTTCCTTACCTCGCACTTCGCCGAGTAGGCCTGCCTGCACCCGTTGTTGGGTGGACGCTCGCGCAGGGTTCCCGCGCGGCGAGGCCCGCGTGAGCGTCCACCCCGGCATGGGGCCGGGAACCAGGGGGTTCCGCGATCCACCAGTCGAAGCCTGCCCCGAGCCACAGCGAACTGACCGGAACCGACCAAATAGCTAGCGGAAGTTGATGAACTGCAGCGCGGTGTCGACGTCGGCACCCTTCAGCAGCGCCATCGTGGCCTGCAGATCGTCGCGGCTCTTCGAAGACACCCGCAACTCGTCGCCCTGAATCTGGCTCTTCACACTCTTTGGGCCCTCGTCGCGAATGAGCTTGTTCAGCTTCTTCGCGGTCGCCTGATCGATGCCTTCTTTCAGCTTGATCTCGATGCGAGTCTCTTTGCCGCTGGGGTACGGGTCGCCGCTGTCAAGTACTTTGAGCGACATGCCGCGCTTGATGAATTTCGACTGCACCACGTCAAGCACGGCAACCGCGCGCTCTTCGGTGTTTGCCTTGATCAGGATCGCCTTGTCGTTCAGCGAAATGTCGGCACCCACGCCCTTGAAGTCGTAGCGCTGCTCGACCTCCTTGCGGGCCTGGTTAATCGCGTTGTCGACCTCCATGGGGTCGATCTTGCTCACTACGTCAAACGATGAATCAGCCATGCGGCCAGGATACCCGACCGTGGGAAGTCACGCTGGGCCCCCGGATTTTAGTTCGGAGTGCAACACCCAGTGAGTTACCCCGAGCATAACTCCTGGAATACCTCTGCCGGGGTCGCCCAACCCAGCACTTTCCTGGGCCGGTCATTGATCTCACCGATGTACTCGTCGAGTTCTTCCTGGGTGAGGTCCTCGAAGGTTGTGCCCTTGGGGAGATACTTCCGTAGCCGACCATTGAAGTGCTCGTTACTGCCCCGCTGATATGCGCTGTACGGGTCACAGAAATAGGTGGGCACCCCGATCGTGTCGGCAAGCATGTAATGGCGTGCGAACTCGCTTCCATTGTCGGCTGTGACAGATTTGACGGCGTGTGCAGGCAGCACCCAATACACGCCAAGCTGCGCCTCCAGAGTCGGGGCAGCAGCGACTCGGGAGAGCTTCACTCCCAGGTAGTAACGGCTTGTGCGTTCGACCATGGTGTGAATACCGCCGGTGCCGTGTGCGCCCAGCACACTGTCTGATTCCCAATGCCCAAACTCTTCCCGCGTCAATACCTCGGCGGGTCGTTCATGTATCGAGACCCGATATTTGATGCGTTCCGTGTGTACCTTTCGGCCCTTGATGCGGCGTCGTTTCTTCTGCCCCCGAGCAAGGTATTGGTGCAACTGCCGATGCTGTTGCCCGGGTGAGTAAATCCAGGCATACAACGTTTCTGGGCTGACCCGCATACGGTGATCGGTGGGGTGCTCGATAGGGAGGCGTCCGCTGATCTCTTCCGGGGTCCACCCCCGCCCCAAATGTGTGATCACCCAATCAACGAGCGGGTCATGCGTCATTCGGTAGGGCTGGTGCGAGCGTGCTCGGCGTGTGTTGGCGTGGAGTTGTGCTTGACCAGCGAGATACACCCGGTCTCGCCGGTGACGGGTGTCGAGTTTGTTCCGTAGGTAGGGGCGAAGATTCGCGTGGTCGTGTTCAGGTTGCCAGGAACGCTTCTTGATCTCGCGGCCGATGGTTGAACGGTGCACGCCGATTCTTCGAGCGATCTCGGCGTGGGTGTGGCCGTGGTCGTGGAGTTTCTCGATCTCGATCCGGTCGTTCAGGGTGAGGTGGCGGTAAAGTGTGGACAAGGAAGCGCAGCCCTTCGGTGGTGGTCTAGACAACTCACACTTTAGGTGTTGCGCTTCCGTCTAGAACCCGGGG